>NZ_JARVRY010000024.1:0-212624 GCF_030209485.1 Novosphingobium sp. fls2-241-R2A-195 | reverse complement strand
CAACCGCACAAACTGTCCGGGACTTAGCGAAATGCCTGTCCGGGACTTTCTGAAACCACTGTCCGCGACTTACCGGAATCGCTGTCCGGGACTTTCCGAAACACGCACCCGAGCCGCCCGAGCGAGGCATCGGCCGCCTTTCGGATGAACTCGGGCCGGTTGTCGAGGCTCCAGTCGTCAGGCGTCTCGGGTGTGCGGGCATAGCCGAATTTGGTGGCGACCACGGCCCGGTCGCGGTTGGCCTTTACGAACGGCGCGAGAAACCGCTCGTTTTCGCCCATGCCGTAGACGTCGGCGGTATCGAACATCGTCACGCCCAGTTCGAGAGCGCGATCGAGGGTCGCGTAGGCCTCTGCCTCGTTGGTTTCGCCGTAGAACTCGCTCATGCCCATGCAACCGAGGCCCTGGGTGCCGATTGCGGGGCCGCCGTCGCCAAGGACGATCCGGGGAAGCACATTTTCGCCTGTCATGAATCTACTCCAAAAGTTGACCGGCATGACCTATAAGTGTGGAGTATGGTCCATGGTCAAGAGCCTTTCATGCTGATTTCCCAGTTCGCCCGAACCACCGGTCTGTCGGTCGATACGGTTCGTTTCTACGTCAACAAGGGCCTGCTGAAGCCCGAGCGAAGCGCCAAGGGCGGCGCCAATCCTTATCAAGTATTCACGCAGGATGACGTGACTGCGGCGCAGATGATCCGCCTGCAGCAATCCCTCGGATACTCGCTGGCGGAAATACGCGCCCTGGGCGACGAGTACCGCCGCGGCGCTGGCTCGGCGCAGCGCACGGCCGAAATCCTGCGCAGCCAGATCGCCCGGCTCCAGGAACGGCGCACCGAACTCGATGCCGCGCTGGCATTCCTGGAGGCGAAAGTGGAGTGGGTGGAGGCAGGCCGGCCGGGTGCGGCGCCTCAGCCGGGCATCTACCACTGTTGAGCGTCGGCTAATTCGGCAAGCCCTTCTGCCACCGAGACTTGCGGCGCATATCCCAGTTCGCGCCGCGCCTTCGCAATGTCCAGCGTGACCTCCACCGCCATCGTCGCGAGATCCTGCCGCGTGACCGGCGGCTTGATCCGCCCGCCCGAGAGCATGGCCAGCCCTTCTCCGATCCGGGCGACGCTGCGTACCACCCATGACGGCACTTCCTTGGTGGGAGCCGAGATGCCCTGCGTTTCCAGAATGCGCGTCACAAGGCTGCGGAACGTCATCGGCTCGCCGTCGGTGATGAAGTAGGCCTCGCCGCTCCGGCCTTTGCGCAGGGCGAGAGCGATACCGTGGCAGGCGTTCGCCACATGCGTCGCCGAAGTCAGGTAGTGGCCACCGTCGATCCACGCCATCTGGCCGGAACGGGCTGCGGCCGTCAGGATCGGGAGCGCCGTCGTGTCGTCCCGCCCCCAGACGAACCGGGGCCGCACGGCCACGACCTCAAGCCCCTCGCCCGCCGCTGCGAGTGCGATGCGCTCGGCTTCGGCTTTCGTGCGCGAATAGGCGCCGGGAAACCGCGTGGGGAACGGATGGCTTTCATCGACGCGCACCAGCGGTCGCCCGTCGAGAAGGACGGATTCGGTGCTGACGTGAACGGCGCGCCTGACACCGGCCTTGCGCGCGGCTGCAAAGACGGCGCGCGTGCCCTCGACATTGACCGCTGCATGGTCCGGCGTTTCCGGGCCATGGCCGGTATGGGCGGCCGTGTGGACCAGAGCAGCGCATCCCGCCATCGCCTGCGGGAGGTGCGGATCGTCAAGGCGCCCTTCGACCGGCCTTGCCCCCAGTTTGCGAACCACGTCCGCGGCCTCCGGTGAGCGCACCAGCGCACTCACCGGGACACCGGCCGCGACGAAATGACGGATGAGATTGCGGCCGAGATAGCCACTTCCGCCCGTCAGGAAAACGGGCGCGTCTGGAGAAGGAAGAAAGGCACGGCTGCCTCCCTCCGCGATGCGGTCGGTCATGATGGGGTGTCGCTTTCTTTTGTTAGGGAAATTCGTCAGCCAGCGCGCGTCGAAACCAGCCATCGGATGTCGCCAAGCAGCGCATCGCGCTCGGCTTCGGGCCATTGATGATAGTCGAGGGATTCGAGCAGCTTGAGCCCCTCCAGCGCCAGATAGGCCAGCATCGGGCCGCGCGCGCCATCCGCCTCGGCGCGGATGCGGGCGATGACCGCGCTCTGGTTCTCCTGGATCGCCGCGCGCAAGTTCTGATCCTGCGCAAGAGCGGCGCAGATGTTCAGCGCTGCCGCGCGGAACGCATCGGGAAACGGCTGCGCCGCCGCGACGATGCGCCCGTGAAGCGTGCGGTTCTCGGGAGCATCGCAGGATTCCGCCGCAGCCTCGTTGAAGGCATTGTCGCGCGCCACGGCACGCTGGACCATAGCTTCGAGCAGCGCCTGCTTCGACCCGTAGTCGTAGACCACGCTGCCCTTGCTGATGCCCGCTTCCCGCGCCACACCCTCGAGCGTCAGGCGCGCAGCACCGACACCGGCGACGACCGCCTCGGCAGCATCGAGAACCCGGTCCCGATCGATAGATTTCTTGCGACCCACGCTGCCATCCATTTTTATCTGACCGGATGGATATAAATCAGGCGGCAGCACGGCGTCAACCTGCTTTCAGCGGGCGATCGCGTAGCCTTGCATCCCGCGCGGGTTGGCGGCTGCGCGGAGCAGTCCCCCTGCCCTCGCATCGAAGGCACAGGCCGAAAGCCGCCCTTCGGACCACGGGCCGCCGACCTGAAGCGCGTGCCCCCGCCGCACGAGATCGGCGCGCGTGGCTTCGGGAAAGCGGCTCTCCAGGGTCAGGGTACCAAGGTCCGCCTCACGCGGCCAGAAGCTCGCCAGCATGTGGTCGGTGTGGAAGGCGGGGGTCTCGATCGCGGCCTGCAGCGGGCGACCATGGACCACGTGCGCCAACCAGAGCAGTAGCGACCATTGCTCCTGCTGATCGCCGCCCGGCGTGCCGAAGGCAAGGTAGGGCCGCCCGTCGCGATAGGCCATCGACGGCGTCAGCGTCGTGCGCGGACGGGTGCGCGGGCGGAGCGAACTGGGCAGTCCCTCGGCCAGCCAGAACATCTGCATGCGCGTTCCCAGCGCGAAGCCGAGGCCTGGTATCGCCGGGCTCGATTGCAGCCAGCCGCCCGACGGTGTCGCCGAGACCATGTTGCCCCAGCGGTCCACCACGTCGACATGGCAGGTATCGCCGCGCTGGTGCCGATCGATCGCTGTTCCGCGCTCCCCCGCCATCGTCGGTTCGCCGCCGCCGATCGACGTGCCCGCTTCGCCCCGGCGGCGTACCGGAGGCAGTTGCGGAAGAACCCCGCCGGGCGCGCCCGGGCGCAGTTCCCCGCTCGCCTCCTGCCCGATCAGTGCGCGGCGTTCTGCGGCATAACCCTCGCTCAGCAGGACGCTCAGCACATCGCCGCCCAGCCCTTCCCCGTACCAGGCATCGCGATCGGCCATGGCGAGCTTGATGGCCTCGGTCACCGTATGGACGTATTCGGGCGATTCCGGCGGCATCGCGGCGATGTCCATGCCCTTGAGGATCTGCAGCGCCTGCAGCATCGCCGGACCCTGGCTCCAGCTGCCGCACTTGAACAAGGTGTGGTCGCCGTGCTCGATGGACAGCGGCGCTTCGATCGGCGGGCGCCATCCCGCCATGTCGTCGCCGCGCAGCAGGCCGCCGTGGCGACGCCCGCTGCTGTCCATCGCCTCGGACATGCGGCAATAGGCGTCGATCGTCTCGGCGACATGGCCTTCGTACCAATACGCCAGCGCCGCCTCGATCTGGGCTTCCCGATCGCCCCCCGCCGCTTCGGCATGGGCGAGCAGCCCTTCGTAGAAATCCGCGAGCGCCGGATTGGCGAACAGCGTACCCGCCGTGGGCACATCGCCGCCGGGAAGGAACAGCGACGCGGAGCTCTGCCACTCCTCCCGGAAGAGCGGCGCGACCGATGCGATGGCTGCGACGGCACCTGCGAGGATCGGGTGACCGGCGCGGGCATAATGGATCGCCGGCTCCAGCACGTCGCGCAGGCGCATCGTCCCATGATCGCGCAGCATCGTGACCCAGGCGCCGAAAGCGCCCGGCACGCAGGCCGCGAGCAGCCCCGTGCCGGGGATCATGTCGAGACCGAGTGCGGTGAAGGCCGCGATGTCGGCTGCGGCCGGAGACGGCGCCTGCCCGCAGATCACGGTGGGCATGGGATCACCCGCGCGCGCGACGAGGATCGGCACGTCACCGCCCGGCCCGTTGAGGTGCGGCTCCACGACCTGCAGCGTGAAGCCTGCGGCAGCGGCGGCATCGAAGGCATTCCCGCCCGCCTCCAGCATCCGCATGCCGACCGCGCTGGCAATCCAGTGAGTCGACGCGACTGCGCCGAAAGTCCCGCAAAGTTCCGGCCGCGTGGTGAAATGCGACATCGTTTTATTCCTGTTCAAGTCGTTCGAGGCGAAGGGGTATGGGAGGCTGCCGGGCGCGGCGTCAGGCAGGCGAGGAACAGGGTGAAGGGCGCGGCATCCCGCCAGTTACGGGCCATCTCGGGCGCTCCGTTCACATCTTGAACGAAAGCGAGGCCATGACGCGGGCGGGCATGCCCGGTGCGCCCAAGCCCTCGCCCACGGTGAACACGTCGGCGGTGAACTCGTTGTAGTACCTGGCGTTGAAGATGTTCTCGCCCCGCACCGCGACTTCCCAGCGGCCGTCGGGGGCGCCGAGCGAGGCCCGCAGGTTGACGATGTCGTAAGCCTTCTGGCGCGACGTGTTCAGGATGTTCCAGTAGAACTTGCCCATGTGGCTGTAATCGCCGCGCAAGCCGAGTTCGAGGGTATCAGATACGGGAATCCGGTAGTCGATGCTGCCGTTCGCGGTGACCGAAGGCGCGTTGGGCACTGTCAGCCCGTCTACCGGCACGAAGCTGTAGAGCGCATCGGCATCCTTCCAGCGCGAATGGAGCCAGCCGCCCGATGCCGACAGGGTCAGGCCGGGGAGCGGACGATAGGACAGCCCGCCCTCGAGACCGTAGCTGACCGAGCGGCCGATGTTGGTGACTTCCTCGCTGATCGCGCCGTCGTCGTTGACGAACTGGGTCTCGAACTGTCGGCGCTTGTAATCGATGTAATAGCCCGCAAGCTCGAAGGTCAGGCTGCGCCCGAGCGCCGAGCCCTTGATCCCCGCCTCGTAGCTGGTGGCGCGTTCGGACTTGTAGGCGCCGCCCGTTCCGGTCGTGACGTTGACGCGGCCCGGCTCGACGCCCTGCGCGAGATTGGCGTAGACCATGACATCCGGGGCCAGGTCGTAGGACAGCGTGATCTTGGGCAGTACGGTCGTGTCATTGACGTTCACGGAGAGCGGCACGTTGTAGTCGCGGCCGGTGAATGCGCTGCGGGCGACACGCAGGCCCGCGCCGATGTGGAGGCTGCCGATACGGTAGTTGGCAGTGGCGAAGGCGGCGTATTGCCGCTCGATCGTGTCCCCGTTGTTGTAGTTCTCGATGAACTGCGGGCCGCCCGCATCAGGGCCGACCAGCAGGTCGAGATTGTTGGTCATCCCGCGATTGTCGACCGCCACGTAATAGGCGCCGACCAGCCAGTCGAACGGCCCGGAGCCCGACGACGCGAGGCGCAGTTCCTGCGTGAACACGCTGGCCTTGTCGCGATCCCCGTTGAAGGCGGTGATGCCGTCGGCCGAACTGTAGTCGAGATCCCAGCGCAACTGGTTCTTGCGGCGGGTATAGGACGTCACGTTGGTCAGTTCGACTGTGCCCAGATCGTAGGCGACGCTGAGGATACCGCCGTCGACCCGGCGCTTGTTCATGACGTCGGTGTTGTAGTCGACCGTGCGGCGATAGGCGGCGCTGCCGTCGGTTTCGGGGGCGGTGACATAGACGTTGCCGCCGTTACTCAGTTCGTTGTGCCGGTAGCTGAACTGGACGTCGAGCGCATCGGTGGGCTGCCAGCCGATGGCGATGCGGGTGCCCCATTCGGTGCCCTGATCGGGATTTCCGCCCAGCAGGGTATTGGCGATGTAGCCACCCGTGCGGTTGTAGTACCCCGATGCGCGAACCGCGAAGCCGTCGGCAAGCGGGGCGTTGACCGCCGCGAAGGCGTTCACGGTATCGAAACCGCCGTATTCGACGCGGGCCTCGCCGCCGTAGACGTCGGTGGGCTTCTTGAGCACATACTTGATGGCGCCGCCGATGTTGCTGCCGCCGTAGAGGGTGCCCTGCGGCCCCTTGAGGATTTCGATGCGCTCGACATCCTCGACCGAGGCCGACTGATCGGTGAAGTTCTGCACGTCGTCGATGTAGAAACCGACACCCTGCGTGTTGCCGAAGGCGCCGACGCCGCGGATCACGACGTTGGGCTCGTTGTCCTGCCGC
This sequence comes from Novosphingobium sp. fls2-241-R2A-195, assembly GCF_030209485.1. Classification (NCBI taxonomy): domain Bacteria; kingdom Pseudomonadati; phylum Pseudomonadota; class Alphaproteobacteria; order Sphingomonadales; family Sphingomonadaceae; genus Novosphingobium; species Novosphingobium sp. fls2-241-R2A-195. Next base: position 206,253 of record NZ_JARVRY010000024.1, on the reverse strand, counting down.
CGGTTGAGGATGATGTTCGGGGTCTGCCGTCCGAGGTCGTTGAGCGACGAAATGCCCGCATCGCGGATGGTGTCGGCAGTGATCGCGCTGATCGTCTCGGGAATGTCGAGCAGGCGCTCGTTGCGCTTGCGGGCCTGGACGACGATCTCGCCGCCCGCTGCGGGCTCGGCAGTATCCTGCGGGATTTCCTGCGCCTCGGCGGACGGAAGCGGCATGAGTGCCAGCGTGGTGCCGGCAAGGAGAATGGCTCGTACATAGATCATCGACTGAACCCTCATGATTTAAGCCTGCGCGATCTTTCGCGGCGGCATGTGTGACTCCCTGACGGACATGCTTTCCCGCTCGCCGAAGACGCATCCTCGACGCTCGGGCCTGCCCGGCTTTCGTTTTTAGTCTGCTTTCCCGCACCGTCGCCGGTGCGGGCATTCTACGCTGCGGTGGGCACCGGCCCGGCCGCGTGGTAATCGGTGATCGTCAGCGCGCTGTTGAGCTGGCGCGATTTGCGCCCGATCAAGCCGAAGCGCGTGAGGATCGGCGACAGGTCCATCATTACGTTGCGCTTCCAGATCTTGGCGCGCGTGGCGGGGACCATGATGTCTGAGCCGCCGTGCGCCGTCGCCTGGTTCTGCTCGACGAAGGCGCGGGCTTTGCGCTCATAGGCGGCGAACGCCTCGCGGTGATCGGCATGCGTCGCCAGTTCGCCCGCAAGGACATAGGCGCCGACAAGCGCAAGGCTTGTGCCCTGCCCCGAGAAGAACGAGGGTCCGTAGGCGGCGTCCCCGACGACGCCCACCCGTTCTTTCGACCACTGCGGCATGTGGATCTGCGTCATCGAATCGAAGTAGATGTCCGCAGACTTTCGCGCTTCCGAGAGCATTTCGGGCACGATCCATCCCTGGCCGGCATAGCGCGCCTGCAGGTTGCGATGCAGGCGATCCATGTCGGTATATTCCTCACGCGCCGGGGCCTCCCGGCGATAGGCGAGCAGCGCGTTCATCCGCTCCGCCCCGGTCTCGTAGACCAGCGCCATGAGGCCGGGCTCATTGTAGATCACCGCCTCGCGCGAGAAGCCGTGGTTGTTGGGCATCGTGAAGCCGACGAAGCAGCAACCGAGGTAGCGATAGAACTGGTCGGCGGGACCGAACGCGAGGGCACGGGTCGTCGAATGCAGCCCGTCCGCCGCGATAACCAGATCGAACCTTTCCTGCCGCCCGCTGCGGAACGTCACGTCGATCCCGCCGTCGTGGTCGGCCATGGCGGTCACGCTGTCATCGAAGCGATAGGGGATCGTACCCTTCGTCATGTCATGCAGCAGGCCCGAGATGACGCCGCGCTGCACCTCAACGTCACGGCCGACGACGCCGCCGGTAATGTCTTCCTGCCGGATGCTGGAGATCACGCGGCGGGAATTGCGAAACGTCCAGCTTTGCGCGTTGATATGTTCCTCGCGCAGCGCCGGCATCAGGCCCATGCGCTCACACACGTCGACGGCGGTGCCACGGATATCGATCGCATAGCCGCCGCTGCGGATCGTGCCTGCCCGCTCCACGACGGTCACGTCGAAGCCGTAGCGCTCCAGCCACCATGCCAATGCCGGGCCGGCGATGCTGGCGCCGCAGACCAAGACTTTGCGGGCTCTGGGCCGGATCATCGAAAGTACTCCCTGTTACAGTTCATGGTCATGGCCGCCCGAGACCGCTCAGGCGTGGGCGAGCACGAAAGCGCGCACGATATCCGCCGTACGCTGCCGGTGTTCGAGAGTGATCCCGTGCCGGCTGCCCGCAAGCAGCGCGAACGAGCCACCGGGTATCGCCGCCGCGAGTTCGCGCGCCTCATCCACGCGGATGATCGGATCGCTGTCGCCGCAGATCACCAGCGTGGGTGCGGTGATCTCGCCCAGCCTGCCGGTGATGTCGTGCCTGTCGAGGGCCGCCATGCGCCGGGCGAAGGCCTGGGGCTCGCGCGTCACCAGCACGGCGTTGGTCTGCGCGACCAGTTCGGGCTGCAAGTCGATCGCTTCGGGGGCGATCACCGTTTCCAGCATGAAGCGCCGCACCGCCGCCGGATCGACGAGCCCCAGCGCGCCGAGGTCCGGCAGATGAAACCGGCTCCGCGCCGAGGCGGTCGCCCCGAGGATTACGCTTTTCACGCGCTCAGGGAACAGCACGGCGAACGTCATCGCCACTGCGCCTCCATAGGACGATCCGAAAAGGTGAACCCGCTCCAGCCCGCTCCCGTCGAGGAAAGCGGCAATGTCCCGTGCGTGGTCCGCCATACCGTAAGGGGTAGGTTCGCACGGGCTATCCGGGGAATCGCGCTGATCGAGCGCGATGGCCTGAATGCCTCCTCCCAGATGCGGAGTGAACACCGCGAACTGGCTGCGATCGGCGTTGCCGCCGTGGAGAAGCAGAAGCGGTTCGCCCTGCCCGATCCTGTCGGCGCAGAGCGGTACGGTATCGGCGATGGCTTGCCCCATGACATGACCTCCGTCGTGCTGGGAGAGGCGCCTGTGCGCCGCTCCGTTTCAGTTTTGTGTCATGCCCGTGCAGATACTGTCCAAGACTGTATTCTCATCGCGCATATGCCCGGACGGCATGTCTCAGGCGCAAAAGCTATGCGCGATGGGTATCGCCCGCTTCGGGGAGCCGCGCCGTCGGCCATTCGCCCGCAGCCACCTGATCGGCGACCAGCGAGAGCAGCATTTCATGAATTTCGCGGATCGCGCGCAGGCCCTGCCGGTTCCATTGCGTCGCGATCGCCCATGAGGCCTGCAACCCCGCGATCGGCACGAAACTCAGCCGCTCCGCCCTCTCCGGGCCGATGACGCAGCTGGGCGCGATGCCGAAACCCGCGCCCCGCTCGACAAGGTCGCCGACCAGGGCCGAACTGTTGACCTCGCTGCGCACGACCAGCTTGCGCGTCACTTCCGGATAGGCGGCCTCCAGGTACGCGAGCGTGCTCTGCGGATAGCCGACAAGGACCAGCGGAAGGCCGACAAGATCCGGCACGCTGACCGTATCCGCGAACTCCCCTCGCCTCTCGCGCGGACAGACGAGGCAGAAGTTCTCGTTGACCAGCGGGGTCATCATCACCCCGCTGGTGCTGGCCGAATTGGAGATGAGCGCCACGTCGAGGTCGCCGGCGGCGATCCGGTCCCGCAAGTACGAACTCGAGCCCTGGATCAAGTCTACGCGGCAGCCGGGATAGCGGGCCAGAAAGCCCGCCATGACCGGCAGCAGCAGCTTGGCATGGATAGACTGCGGGGCGCCAAGCGCGATGGTCCCCGTAAAATCGCTGTCCTCCGTCGCCATTTCATCGACCAGTTGCTTCACCGAATCGAGAATGCCGGTTGCCCTGCGATAGAACCGCTCCCCTGCATCGGTCAGCGATACGCCTGTGCTGTGCCGCACGAACAGGGCCTGTCCGACCTCGTCCTCCAGCTTGGCGATCGAACGGCTCAGGGCGGGCTGGGCGACGTTGAGGTAATAGGCGCCGCGCACGAAACTGGACGCATCCGCGACCGCCTTGAAGTATCGAATTTGCCTGAGTTCCATGACCCCGCGCGACTCCATTGGCAGACTGCGGCCGTTAGATAACCTTTCCAGATCGAGGTCAAACCACCGTCCCGCGCCGGGCCAAGGGTTCCTCCTCGCGGTCGGCGTAATGCCGGGCCAGAATGGCGCAGGCGAACAGCTGTATCTGATGGAACAGCATGAGCGGCAGCACCGCCGCGCCCACTTGCGAGGCAGGGAACAGAATGCCCGCCAGCGGCACGCCGGAGACCAGGCTCTTCTTCGAACCACAGAACTGCAGAACGATCGCGTCCGCCCGCTCAAGGCCCAGCAGACGGCCGAGAACCCACGTCGACAGCAGGACGAGAGCAAGCAGAATAACGCACCACAGCGCAAGCTGCGCCAGCGCTTCCGGCGCCACGCGGTGCCACAAGCCTTCGACGATAGCCGCGCTGAAAGCCGAGTAGACGACCAGCAGGATCGAGCCCCGGTCGGACACCATCACCAACGGACGATGCCGCGCGACCCATGGGCCGATCCACGGACGCAGCAGGTGCCCGACGACGAACGGCAGCAGAAGCTGCAGGGCAATCGTGCGCACCCCGCCCCACGACATTCCCAGCGACCCGCCTCCCCCCTCGACGCGCATCAGCACGCTTGCGAGGATGGGCGTCAGGGCGATGCCCAGAAGATTGGAAAACGACGCGCTGCAGACCGCCGCCGCGACATTGCCTCTGGCGACCGAAGTGAACGCGATGGACGACTGCACCGTGGAGGGAAGCAGCGTCAGGAACAGCAGGCCCGAAGCCATCACCGGATCGAGGACGCCCAGCCGCTCGATCCCCAGGCCCAGAAGCGGAAACAGCACGAAGGTCGATCCGAGGACCGCCAGATGCAGTTTCCATGCGCCCGCGCCAGACAACAGCGCTTCACGCGACAGCTTCGCCCCCTGCAGGAAGAACAGCAGCACGATGGCCGCGTCCGCTGCCATGTCGACGACCGACGTTCCCGCGCCGCGCACAGGCAGGAAACTCGCCAGGCAGACGGTGCCGACCAGCGCGAACAGGAAAGGGTCGAAGGCGGCGCGCAAGTATCCCTTCATCGCCTCACTCCCCGATCAGCAGATCGGCGAGGACCGGCTCGGCTACCGCGATCGAGGTGCCTTGGTGATAGATATTGCGCCACCCCTCCGCCTGGAGACGATAAAGCCGCAAATGGCGTGCGGCCTTCCGGCGGACGGCGCCGTCGCTCGCCCTGAAGACATTCACGAACGAGCCGCGCACGATGGCAAGGTCACCGACATGGCTGATGTGGTTCTCGGTGACGCGATACTCGACATATCGACCGCTCTGCTGGCACACGGCAGCCAAGTAGCCCGCCTTGTTCCGGATCGAGCCATCGGCATCGACGTGGACGTAGTCGGCATCGACCATGCTCGCCAAAGTCTGGTAGTCGGCCTCGACGATCCCCGCAGCCCTCCTATCCTCAAGTTCGGCGATCTCGGCGTAAATCACGTCCATGTCCTGCGTTCTCCATTCCCTGCCGCCGGAGGCCAATCTGCGGATGGGTAGTGCGCTAGAGGAGCGAGGCGCAAAGTCCGTATTCTCATGGTCGCCATGAGGGAGCGGCATGGCTTACGGCCATGCCGCCGATGCATTGCTCCAATGAACAATCGCTAATGGCAATTCGCAGGCGCCGATGCCAATCATGGCACGTCCATTCGCGGAGCGCATGATGTCTGAAGCTATCGGTACGAGCCTCGTGGAGCGCATCTCCCACGTCAATCTGGCGATCCGCGACGAACAGGCTTCGCGCGATTTCTACGTCGGGCTTCTCGGCCTCACCGAAGTATGGCGCGTTCCGCAACCGCAGCCGGGACTATGGCTCCAGATCGGCTCGAAGCAGATCCATCTGCTCCGCCCGGTGGACGACGACGAATTGCCGCCCCGGCGCGTGCTTCAGGAAACGCCGATGGCCCCGCATCTCGCTTTCTCCGTCGCCGACGTGAAGCGGGTCGCGCGGCGTCTGGAAGAAAGCGGCGTCACCGTGATCTTCAGTCCCTACATGGAGGGGCAGGCGTTCTTCACCGACCCGTCCGGGAACATTCTCGAGATTCTCGAAGACCTTTGACCGGTCCACAAGTCCCAACCACCCTGACGGCCTGCGCCGCTTCGGCTGCAGGCCGTCTTTTTCATTTCAAGCCGAAGTGATGCGCGGCGCGGGCCGGTTGATGAAGGACTTCAGCGCAAAGCTGCTCTGGATATGGGCGACGTTGGGGATTTGCGTCAGCACCTCGAGGAGATCCCGGTAGTGATCCAGATCCCGCACCACGACCCGCAGCAGGTAATCCGCGCCGCCTGACATCAGGAACCCGCTCATGATCTCGGGCAGGTCAGCCGCTCGGCTTTCGAATGCCTCAAGAGCGGTGCGGACCTGCTTGTCGAGGGTCACCGAGACGAAAACGGATATTGGGCCGGCGAGCTTCTTCTCGTCCAGCCGCGCGAAGTATCCGAGGATATATCCCTCTTCCTCCAGCGCGCGAACCCGCCGGGCCGTGGGGGTCAGGCTGAGGCCGATCCGCTCGGCAAGATCGCTCCACGTGATGCGGCCATCCTCGCTGATGCACTGGAGAATCTTGCGGTCGTAGGAATCTAGTATCCGGTTCATCACTTTCCCATCATCGGATCGATCATTAGCAATCTTTCCCATGCAATCTATATTAAATAGTGAAATCCTTCAAATCAGTCTTTTGATCGCGCCATGTTTGGCAACTCTCCCTCGCGTTTCCCGGCTACTTTCGGACCCGCAAGGAGAACGACAATGCGACACGAGCGGATCATCAGCCTGGACGCCATCTACCAGGCCGAGACCGGCCCTGCCTTCATGACCGGCATTCAGGCCCTCGTGCGCCTGCCGCTGATGCAGCGGCGCCTCGACAAGCATCGGGGCCTGCGGACGGCGGGCCTGATCTCCGGCTATCGCGGCTCTCCCGTCGGAGCTTACGACCAGCAGCTGTGGAAGGCACAGACGTACCTCGACGCGCATGACGTCGTCTTCCAGCCGGGTCTGAACGAGGATCTGGCCGCCACCGCCCTGTGGGGCGCGCAGATGCACAAGGCTTATGGTCCGTCCAAGGCCGATGGTGTCTTCGGCATCTGGTACGGCAAGGGCAACGGCGTCGACAGGACGGGCGACGTGTTCCGCAATGCGAACATGCTGGGCACTTCGCCGCTGGGCGGCGTCCTGGCGATCGGCGGCGACGACCACAGCGCGCAGTCATCGATGTTCCCGCACCAGACCGACGGCATCTTCCAGTCGGTTCACATGCCGGTGCTGCAACCGGCCAACGTCTCGGAAATTCTCACGCTGGGCATGGCGGGCATCGCCATGTCGCGCTTCTCGGGCGTGTGGGTCGCGATGAAGACGATCGCCGAGGTCGTCGAAAGCGCCGCGACCTTCGACCTTCCCGATCCCTATCCCGCTTATGCCTCACCGGCGGGGCTGGTGCCGCCGCACGGGCTAAACTGGGACCCATCGATCAACTGGCCCGCCGAACGCGCCGAATACGAACGGCGCATGATCGAAGAGCGCATTCCCGCCGCCATGGGCTGGGCCACCGCCAATCGCATCGACGCGCCGGTGTTCGAGGCCAGCCGCACGCGCCTTGCCGTCGTGACGGTCGGCAAGGCGCACCAGGACCTGATGCAGGCCCTGTCCAACCTCGGCATCGGCAAGGACGAGGCGGAGGCACTCGGCCTCTCGATCTACAAGGTCGCGATGAGCTGGCCGCTTGCCACCGATCCCCTGCTGGCCTTCGCGAAGGGGGCGGAGGAAATCCTCGTCATCGAGGAAAAGGGGCCGACAGTCGAAAGCCAGATCAAATCCGCCCTGTTCAACCACGACGGCAGGCGCCCGCGCGTTTCGGGCAAGACCGCCCCGGACCGCAGGCAACTGCTGCCGGTCGTTTCGGAATTCAACCCGCTGATGGTCGCCAGGGCCCTGGTCCAGCGCATCGCCCCGGACGGCGCGATCGACCTGACGACCCGGCTGTCGGCGCTGGAAGCAGCCGGTTCGCGCGGCGAGGTAATCGCCTTCCCCGCCCGCAAGCCGTTCTTCTGCTCGGGCTGCCCGCACAACAGTTCGACCCGGACGCCGGAAGGCTCGATGGCGGGCGGCGGCATCGGCTGCCACGTCATGGCGCTCTCGCAGCCGAAGCTGAAGACCCCCACTTTCAGTCAGATGGGCGGCGAGGGCCTTCAATGGGTCGGCGCGGCGCCATTCTCGCAGACGGGGCACATCTTCCAGAACCTGGGCGATGGCACATACCAGCACAGCGGCCTGCTCGCGATCCGCGCGGCGGTCGCAGCGGGCACCAACATCACCTTCAAGATCCTCTACAACGATGCCGTGGCGATGACCGGCGGCCAGCCCGCCGAAGGCGCGCTGGAACCGCGCCGCATTCTTGCGCAGCTCCTCGCTGAGGGCGTCGGCGCGGTCCATCTCGTCAGCGACATGCCCGAGAACTGGCCGCGATCGAGCCTGCCTGCCGGCGTCACCCTGCACCACCGCGACGCGATGGACAGCCTGCAAAAGACCTTGCGCGAAGTCCCCGGCGTCACCGCGATCCTCTACGAGCAGACGTGCGCCGCCGAGAAGCGCCGTCGCCGCAAGCGCGGTGCCTTTCCCGACCCCGACCGGCGGGTCTTCATCAACGAGCGCGTCTGCGAAGGCTGCGGGGATTGTTCGGTTCAGTCCAACTGCATTTCGGTGGAGCCGCTCAAGACGCCGTATGGCGTGAAGCGCCGGATCAACCAGTCTGCCTGCAACAAGGATTTCTCCTGCACGAAAGGCTTCTGCCCGAGCTTCATCGAGATCGCCGGCGCCAAACTGCGCAAGCCCGCCCCCGACCGCATCCGCGCACTGGAAGCCGAGCACTTCGGGACAATTCCCGAGCCGACGATCCCCTCGCTCGAGACAGTCTACAACATCTATGTCGCAGGGATCGGCGGGCTTGGCGTCCTGACGACCGGCGCCCTACTCGGCACTGCCGCGCACTTGTCGGGCCGCAACGCCACGGTGCTGGACTTCACCGGCCTTGCGCAAAAGAACGGCGCGGTGGTGAGCCAGGTGCGGATCGCCCCGCAGGGCAGCGACATCCACGCCGTGCGGATCGGATCGGGAGAGACCGACCTGCTGCTGGGCACCGACGCCCTGGTCGCCGCCAGCCCGGATTCGCTGCGCAAGTTCGCCAGCGGACGCGGCGCGGTGGTCCTCAACGGTGACGAGACCCCCACTGCCGACGTCGTCTCGGATCGCGACTTCGCATTGCCGACGCCGAAAATCGTCGAGACGCTGCTTGGCCGCGCGGGCGCCGACGGCTTCCTGCTCAGCGCCACCCGCATCGCCGAAGGGCTGTTCGGCAACAATGTCGCGGCCAACACCCTGATCGTCGGCTACGCCTGGCAGAAGGGCCTCCTCCCGCTGGAAGCCAGCGCTTTCGAGGCCGCGATCGAAGCCAATGGGGCGGCAGTCGAACTGAACCGGCGCGCATTCGCATGGGGACGTCTGGCGGCGGTCGACATGGCCACGGTCGAGCAGGCCGCCGGTATCGCCACGCCCGCAGCACCGACGCCCGAAACCCTCGACGCATTGATTGCCCGCCGCACCGCGGACCTGATCGCGTATCAGAACGAGGCCTATGCGCGCGTCTACGGCGCAATGGTTGATCAGGCAGCCGCCTCCGCCGCGCCTCTGGGCAAGCGCGGCGAGGCGTTCGTACGTTCGGTGGCCACGCAGGGCTATCGCCTGATGGCGTACAAGGACGAATATGAGGTCGCGCGGCTTTACGCGGACCCGGACTTTCGCAGGGCGCTGGAAGGGCAGTTTTCCGCGACCGGCGCGATCGGCGTCTGGCTCGCCCCTCCCCTGCTCTCGCGGATGGATCCGGCTACCGGCCGCCCGAAGAAGCGCAAGTTCGGGCCCTGGATCTTCCATGCGTTCGCGATGCTCGCCCGCCTGAAATCGCTGCGCGGCAGCTGGGCCGATCCGTTCGGATACACGCAAGAACGGCAAAGGGAGCGGGCGCTGGCGGCGGACTATCGGCGGATGATCGCCGAACTGTGCGGCGATCTTGGCCATGCCACCATCGACCATGCCGCAGCGCTCGCCGATCTGCCCGAGATGATCCGCGGCTACGGCCCGGTCAAGGAGGCGGCCATGGCCGAATACGAAGAGCGGCTCAGCGAACTTCGCGCGGGCCCGAACACAACACCGATGAACGAGGCTGCCTGATGCTTAACGCAACACAGATCGCCATTCGCGACACGGTGCGCGATTTCACGCAGCGGAAAATCCGTCTCGACGGCGCCATCCGCAAGGCACCGCGCTAACTTCAAGGGTCAAGCAATGACATTGGTATTCGAGACCATTCCCCACCCCCGCCCGCTGGACGCCGGTTCGCGATCGGCAGCCCTCGAAAATCCGGGGTTCGGCAAGCATTTCACCGATCATATGGTCACCATCCGCTGGAACAGCGAAGCCGGATGGCACGATGCCCGGGTGGAAGCGCGTCGTCCCTTCGAGATCGATCCTGCAGCATCCGTTCTGCACTACGCGCAGGAAATCTTCGAGGGCATGAAGGCCTATCGCGGGGCTGACGGGCGAATTCTCCTGTTCAGGCCGGAGGAAAACGCCCGGCGCTTCAACCTGTCGGCAGAGCGGATGGCGATGCCGCAGCTTCCCGAAGATATCTTCCTCGAAGCCGTGAAGCGCCTCGTGGACGTCGATCGTGACTGGGTGCCGGGCAACGGGGGCAGCCTTTATCTGCGGCCTTTCATGTTCTCGGATGAGGCGTTTCTGGGGGTGCGTCCTGCGTCCAGCTACGTTTTCTGCGTGATCGCATCCCCGGCCGGCGCCTATTTCAGGAACGGTGACGATGCGATCCGCCTCTGGGTCACTCCGGACTACACGCGCGCCGCGCCCGGAGGCACGGGTGCGGCCAAATGCGGCGGCAACTACGCAGGAAGCCTGCTCGCACAGCGTCAGGCAATCGCTCGCGAGTGCGACCAGGTCCTGTTCCTCGACGCGGTTGAAGGGCGCTGGGTGGAGGAACTTGGCGGCATGAACATCTTCTTCGTGTTCGACGACGGCCGACTGATCACGCCGCCTTTGCGGGGCACCATTCTTCCCGGCATCACCCGCGATTCCATCATGACCATCGCGCGGGAACGGGGGCTGACCGTGTCCGAGGCGCCGGTGTCGTTCGATCAATGGCAGGCCGATGCCGCGAGCGGCAGCCTCACGGAAGCGTTCGCCTGTGGGACCGCTGCGGTGATCGCTGGAATCGGGTCGGTGCTTTCTCCCGGCGGGCAGTTCGCGGTGGGAGACGGAAAGACGGGGCCGGTCACAACGGCGCTCCGCGATGAACTCACCGCGCTGCAGCGCGGCGATCGGCCGGATCGTCATGGCTGGGTCCAGGCGTGCAGCTAGGCTGAACCGCGCGTTTCGGGGGCGGCGTGCAGCCGCCCCCATCGACGTCAGGCAGTCACGCTTCCCCACGCCGCGCCCCAGAGGTTCGGCGGGCAATGAATGCGTCCGTCACGATAGGACACAGGGTCGGGCAGATCCGCGGCGATGAAAGCCGGACCGTCGAGGTCCACGAAGTCACATAGCTGACCCAGCAGAAACGCCGGAGCCGCGGCAAGGCTGGACCCCGCCATGTTGCCGACCATCACGCCCAGCCCCAGCTTGCGCGCGAACGCCTCCATTTCCAGCGCTTCGGTCAGGCCGCCGCACTTGTCGAGCTTGATGTTGACGACCTGGAACCGGCCGACGAGCCCTGCGATGTCCTCCAGCCCCAGCAGGCTTTCGTCCGCCGCGATGGGAATGCGCGAGCGGATGTATTCGAGCCCGGCTTCGCCGCCGCGCGGGACGGGTTGCTCAAGGAGCGAGACCCCGGCCTCCACCAGAACGGGCAGGAGCGCATCAAGGCTGTCGACGCGGTAACCCTGATTGGCATCGACCATGAGCCAGACATCGGGGCGGTGCTTGCGCACCAGCCTTATCCGCTCGCTATCGGCGTCGAGATCACCGTCGAGCTTGAGCTTGATCGCCTGCGCGCCGACATAGCTTTCCAGTTGCCGCAGCATCTGCTCGGGCGGGTCGGCGGACAGGGTGAACGTGGTGACCAGCGGCACCGGCGGCTTCAGGCCAGCCAGTTTCCACACCGGCACGCCCTGTTCCAGCGATTCCCGCTCCCATAGCGCTGCGTCGATGGCATTGCGCGCGCCGCCCGCAGGCATCGCCCGGCGCAGTTCCTCGCGGCCCGGGCCGTCCTCGATCAAGGGGCGGTAGGCTTCCAGTTCGGACAACATGTGATCGAGCGTATCGCCGGTGTAGTAGACCCCGCTCGCCTCGCCGCGCCCGGCCATACCGCCGCCTTCCAGCCTGACCTGCACGGCGGGGATGCCGGTGAAGACATGGCCGGCGATGCGCAGCGGCTGCCTGAAGGTCATCGGGTCGGTAGCTACGTGCAGCGTGAGCTTGCTCATGCCGTCGCCCCCACGATCCCGGTCCGCCGCGCGCCGCGCATGGCAAGCAGAAAGAAGAACGCCGCCAGCAGCGAACTGGGAAAGCTGACGCCCGCGATCGCCTGCCCCAGCATCGCCTCGCCGCCCAGCGCCTGGCTGAGCAGGGCGATGGCGGCCGGCGCGGTCGCGACGCCGAACACCGCCGAGACGAAGACGTTCGTGCCCAGCGCCAGCCCGCGTATCTCGTTGGGGACGTTGAGGGTGATCGCGATCACCCCGATCGTCGCCGTCACCGCACCCATCATCAGGTTGAGGGCCAGCATCCCGGCAAACAACGGAACCCCCGGCGAGAGCGCGAAGAACGACAGCGGCGCCGTCGCCAGCGCGGCGACGAAAGCCGGGATCAGCACCCCGGCCCTACCGCCGCGACGACGGCCGAGTTCCGCGCCCTGCCCTCCGGCAAGCGCACCGACGATGCCGCCCAGGAACGTGACCGCGCTCAGCCACCCGGCGAACTGACCGGGCGAGAGATGATGGTCGCGGATCAGCACCGGCGTCGCCCAGACCGCCGCTGCCTGCAGCGCGATCTGGCAGAACAGCATCGCGAGGAGCAGCGGGACGAGGAAGGCGCGATAGGCCCACAGTTCGCGCAAGGCGGCCGACGTGGCGGTGGTCGTCTCCTTGCGCTCCTGCCGCGCAGGCTCGGCGATTAGCAGCAGCGGGATCAGCAGCACGATCGCGAGGACCGCCGCCGCGAGATAAAGCGCTCGCCAGGGCGCGAGGCCGCCCAGCAAACCCGGGCTGGACGTCAGCATCCGGGTCAGCGCATCGAACATCAGCCCGCCCGCGAGGATGCCGAACGCCTGACCCGAAGCCTGCCCCACCGCGAACAGACTGGTGGCGACCGAACGACGCTCGGGCGGGAAGAGGTCGGCAATGACCGACAGCGCCGCCGGGATGATGAGCGCGAAGACCACGCCCAGCGCGATCCGCCAGACCACCAGCAGGGTCACGCTCGATGCGAAGGCGGTGCCGGCCATGCCCGCCATCCACACGATCAGCCCCACCACCAGCAGGCGCATCCGGTTGCGGCTGTCGATCATGCGGCCGAGCGGGATCGAACTGAGCCCGAACGCGAGACCGAAGGCCGTGCCCTGCAGCAGCCCGATCTCTATGTCGGTGAGCGCCATATCCCGCTTCATCGGTTCGATGAGCAGCGTCGTGAGCGTGATGTCCATCGACAGGAAGAAGCCCATGAGTGCCAGCACCGCCATGGCGGTCCGCGCGCGGCGGGCCTCGGGATAACCTGGGCCGGGAATGCCGGTCATGCCTGCGCGCTCCGCTCGAACGCCAGTCGCACGGTGCGGCCGCTTGTGAACAGGAAGCCGCTGGCGCCGAATTCAAGCGTCCCGCCGGGCGGCGAGAAGGTGGGCGACACCGCGCGCCACAAGTCGGGGCCGAGCGGTTCAAGCAGATAGTCGGTGCCGCCCAGCGGCCCGGATAGCACGATCCGCGCGGTGCCCGTCTCGTCGATGCGAATATCCGCCGCAAGCCGCGCCGCGCGGCTTTCGTAGCGGCCGATGAGCGGGGCAGCGGTGGTCCCCTCGGGCACCGTGACCGGCGCAAGATGGTCGGCCACACCGAACTCGGTGGTTTCGAGCGCCGTGACGCCGTCCGTCTCGACCGGCAGGATGCGCAAGTCGGTGGGAAGGATCGCCACGGTCATGCGGCCGTCCGCATCCCGCTTCGTGGGCAGGCTCATGCCGCCCATCACGACGGCCTGCTGCCCGGCATGCCCGACGAGCGAAAGCACCTGCCCGGTGCGCGCGGAATGGAACGTGCCTTCGACCAGCCTGCACGCGGCGTCCTGCGGCGCGGGCGGCAGACCCTGGATGCAGCAGTCGATGATCGCATCGACGAGACTGTAGAGATCCAGCGCGCTGCGCCCGTTGGTCATGAGGATGATGTCGAGTTCATGCCCCAGCACCTTGAGCATCTGGCTCGACCCGCCGACGACCCCGCCCGCGTGGTGCACGGTGTCCAGCCCACGATGCTTCGTCATGTTGAGACCCAGCCCATAGCCGTGGGTCATGCGGGGCGTGCGCATCTGCGCCCAGGTCTCGGCGTTGCCGACGATGGGGTGGCTCATGTGCCGCAGCCACGCCAGCATGTCGTTGACGGTCGAGACGATGCCGCCCTCCCCGCCGATCCAGGCACCGAAGATGCCCCGGCTCCAGCCGCCGTCGGACCGCGGCAGGTGCTGCGTGGCGCTGTTGGGCAGAAGGTCGGTGTCGAGGGGACGCAGCAGCGTGTCGGCCATGCCGATGGGATCGAGGATGCAGGTCCGCAGGAAGTCGGCGAACGGCATGCCGCTGACCCGCGCCGCGATCTCGGTCAGCAGGACGTAGCCGCCGTTGTTGTAGTTCCAAGTCGTCCCGGCCGGGGCATTGACGCTGTCGAGCCCCGCCAGCAGGTCCAGCTGGAAACCGGCATCGGCGGCCACGCCCGGCCCGGCCGTGGAGAAGATCAGGTCGAGGCTGTCACGCATGCCGCTGGTATGCGCCATCAACTGTTCGATAGTGATCGGATCGGCCCAGGCGGGCAGTTCGGGGATGTAGTCGCGCGGCGAATCGGTGATCGCAAGCTTGCCTTCCTCGGCCAGCAGCATGACCGCAAGGACGCAGAAATGCTTGGTTGTCGAGCCGATCCGCATACGGATCGAGGGGGACAGAGCCACCGGCAGCTCGACATTGGCCATGCCGAAGCCGCGGCGATAACCGGGTATGCCCTTGAGGGCGACGCCGACCGCAAAGCCCGGCGCGTCGGTTCTGTCATAGGGCGCGAACAGCGCGTCGAGCGCCGCCACGTCGATCCTGGCCTGCTGGGACATGGGAATTCCTCGGGAGATGATCTGGAGATTGAGTGCGCGGTCAGAAGCGCGTGGTGGCGCTGAGCCCGATAGTGCGCGGCTGCATCATCGAGACCTGCGCGGGTCCGCCCAGGATCGACAGCACCGTGGCAGCGGAAAGCTGGCCGCGCGTATCGAACAGGTTGCGCACGAAGACTTGCGCCTCGACCGGGCCGACCGTCGCTCCGGCCCGCAGATCGACCGCGACATAGTCAGGCAGTTCGTACTGCGGGAACCCCGCACTGCCGTCGAACGAGGACGATCGATCGGAGACGAAGCGCACCGTCGCGCCCGCACTCGGACGCAGCGCGGACGTGGCAGGCGCCCGGTAATCGAGGTTCATCGTCACCGTGTACTTCGGCACGTTGGGCAGACGGTCGCCTTTGGTCGCGCCGAGATCGGCATTGTCGTCGGCAATGCGCGCATGCTGCCAGGCGAAGGAGCCGGTGGCGGTGAGGGTCGAACTCGGCCGCGCGGTCAGCGTCAATTCGGCGCCGGTGACATGCGCGCCCCCGGCGTTGGCGATCACCGAGACGCCGCCTGCCGCCGTGGCGATCTGGATGTCGTTCCAGTCGATGTAGTAGCCGGCAAGGTCGATGCCGAACCTGCGGTCGGCGGTTTCCGCCTTGAAGCCCGCCTCGAAGCTCTGGAGCGAATCCGACTTGAATGTCGCAGGCGCCAGAGGCTCGCCGGTCAGCGGATCGTCGACGACGTAGTTCGGGCCTCCGGGGCGATAGCCGGTCGCGTAGCGGACGTAGAACGTCGCCTTGTCGCTGAAACGATACCGCGCGTTGGCGAGGTAGGTGACCACGTCGTCGCTGGAACGCGCCTGCGGCTGGGAGCCGATCAGCAGGCCCGATCCGATCTGCTCGAAGCGCTGCGTGTTGCGGGCATAGCGAAGACCGCCGGAAACGTCGAAGCGCTCGGTGATGTGCCAGGTCAGGTTGCCGAACACGGCGAGTTCGCGGTAGCGGCTGGGAATGGCAATCGTCGCGAGATCGACAGGCGCGATCGAACCACTCGCGTCATAGGGCACGATGAGCTGCCCGTTCCTGCTGTTCTCGTTGGTGAAGAAGCCTCCCACCAGCCAGTCGATCGTGCCAGTGCCGTTCGAGGCGAGCCGCAGTTCCTGCGTGAACTTCTTCGTGCTGCGCGCCTGGTCCACCGCTACGGCGTCGAAGTTCAGGCCGAACTGGCCCAGCAGCGGCACGTAGACGGCAGAAGCATCCTGGCGGAAGGCGACGCGCGTGGTCTGGTAGCTGGTGATCGAGGTCAGCGTCGCAGGGCCAAGATCGTAATCGATCGTCCCGCTGGCCAGTCGAAAGCGCTGTTCGAACCCTTCCGCCAGCAGCCGGCGCTGGTCGAAGCTGCCGTCGACCGGATCGCCCGCCAGCGTGTAGTCCGCCGCCGCCGTGCCGCCGCGGTGAATGTTCTGGAGATAGCCGCCGATGCGGATCGACAGCGCATCGCTCGGCTTGAGCAGCAGGTCGGCACGCGCGCCGTAGACGCGCGAACGGTTCACGTCCTTGCGCCCCAGGGCAAGGTTATCGATGAAGCCGCCGTCGCGCGAATAGAAGCCGTTGGCGCGCAGGGCGACCTTGTCCGTCACGACCGGCACGTTGAACGCCGCGCCGCCGTTATAGCTGATGCCGCCATGCCGGGTATCCGACACGCCCGCCTGCGCCGATCCGCTCACGCCATCCAACTGCGGAGCGGCGGTCACGTACTTGATGAGCCCGCCCATCGTGCTGGCACCATAAAGCGTGCCCTGCGGTCCGCGCAGCACCTCGATGCGGTCCATGTCGAACAGTCCCGCGTCGAGCGACAGCGACGAGGCGTTGGTGAAGGCGGTGCTTGAACCGTAAGGCACGTCGTTGACGTAGACGCCCACGGTCGGCCCGATGTCGTTCCCGGCCGTGACCCCGCGCAGCGTCAGCTGCGTCTGCCCCGGCCCGGCCGTGGTGAACGACAGCGCCGGCACCGAATTGGCGAAGTCGCGGAACTGCATGGCATTGATGCGCGCCAGATCCTCGCCCGAGATCGCGGTGACGGACTGCGGTGTTTCCAGCAGGCGTTCCGCCCGTTTCTGCGCCGTGACCACGATATCGCCGCCTGCGACCTCACTATCGAGCGACTGGGCGAACACAGCTCCCGGCGCCAGCGCCAATGCCGCCACACCCGCAGCCAAGAGCGATTTCATCGATGCCATGCCATTCCCCTTGATCAGCGGTTCTTCCCTCATACAAACCGAACGTTCCTTCTTTTAAAGAAGCTGTCAAGAGGTTGTAACTTCCCGCGAGACGAAATAACGAACGATTGTACTTTTTGAGGATGCCATGCCCAAACGCGACCCTGAGCACATGAACGCGCAGCGTGAGCGAATCCTGCGCGCCACGATCGAGTGCATCGCCCGCAAGGGCGTGGAAGGCATGTCGATGGCGGATATCCGCCAGCAGGCGGGGCTGAGCACCGGCGCGATCTACGTTCATTTCGCGAACAAGGAGGACATTGTCGCCGAAGCGCTGCGCTACGGGATCGTCGATGCCCTCGAATTTCCGGACGACTGGCCGTCATTCAGAGCACTGATCGCGAATCTCGACGACCAGTTGGGCTTCGATATCGAAACCATCGTACGCACCCGACTTCACTTGCGCGCCGAGGCGGCGCGGCCGGGTAACCTGCACGACGTGTTCAAGCCAATACTGGAGGAAGCACTGGCGATCCTGAGCGATCACCTGCAGGCGATGGCGGATCGTGGCGCGATCGGGCTCAAGATGACCGCCCGGGAGACGGCACAGGGCATGAGTGCTTTCGTCGATGGTTCGCTGTGGCTGGCACTTGCGATCGACCGGCCGCTGGAAGACCTCAAGCCCGAATTGGCGCTGGGTCTCGATCAATTCGTTGAGGTGCCGGGCATGTAACAATAGGTTCGCCGATATGGCAACGATCTGAGGCAAAGGTCAGTAAACGTCTCGGACATACCGCTTCTCGCTCTGCATCTGGGCCACGTAGTCGACCGCATCTTCGTGGCTCATCCCGCCATGCCTCGCCACCACCTGCTTGAGTGCGGCATCGACATCCTTGGCCATGCGGCTCGCATCTCCGCACACATAGAAGTGCGCGCCGCTGTCCAGCCAGCGCCAGAGTTCCGCGCCTTCCTCCAGCATGCGGTGCTGGACGTAGATCTTGTCCGCCTGATCGCGCGAGAAGGCGAGGCTTAGACGGTCGAGGTGGCCAATACGGCGCCAATCGGCGATCTCTTCACGATAGTAAAAGTCGGTTGCTTCGTGCTGCTCTCCAAAAAACAGCCAGTTCGGGCCTTTGGCTCCTGTAGGCTGCCGATCATGCAGAAACCCGCGAAACGGTGCGATCCCCGTGCCGGGTCCGACCATGATCATCCCCCGATCCTGCTCCTTGGGGGGATGGAAATGTGCGGCAGGCTGAAGAAAGATTCCGACGTCGCCGCTCACTGCCCGGTCGGCCATGAATGCCGAGCAGACGCCGTGACGACGCCTCCCATCACAAGTATATCTTACGGTCGAGATCGTCAGTTGCACCTCGTCCCTTTGCGCATGCGGGCTCGAGGCGATCGAATAAAAGCGCGGTTGCAGAGGCCGCATCACGGAGCTCAGATCAGCCGACGTCAGGCGGACCGCACTCTCGTGCAGGACATCGGCGATCTGGCGTCCCCACATCCACCGATCGAGTTCGGGCTTACGATCCGGGTCTATCAGCGGCGCGAACGCCGCGTCAGGCCGACGTTCCACGATCAGTTCGAGGATGCTGCGGTTGAGGCGCGCAATATCCCAGTGCCGCAATAGAGCTTCGGACAGCGCCGTTTCGCCGACCTGCTTGACGACGACAGGCGTTTCGGGGGCAAGCCCGAGGACGTCCTGGATTTCCGAAGCAAGTGCAGGGCAATTGGCGGGCCACACACCCAGGGCATCCCCTGCACGGTATGCAAAGTCGCAGCCGGTCAGGTCGAAGCCGATCTGCCGCACTTCTTTCTGCGCACCGACAGCGCTCAACAAGTCGTTTCTGGAAAGCGAGGTGAGCAGCGGCGCCTTTCGGGAGTACGGCGGGCTTCCGGCAGGACTTTGCATTTGGGAAGATCGAGGCGTGTCCAGTTTCCCCTCGGAAGGCGAAGCTGCCGCAGCTGCTACCGGCACTGCTGGCTCGCTGGCTTTCAGCGTGGCGATGACCTGTGACAACCAGGACGATGCCGGCTCCTCGTAATCGGGCTCGCAGTCTGTGCGGGGAGCGAGCCGGGCTGCCCCCAGTTCCTCCAGTCTTGCGTCGAGCTTTCGTCCGAAGCCGCAGAACTGATCGTAGCTGGAATCGCCGAACGCGAGGACCGAATATTGCAGCCCCTCCAGCCGCGGTGCGGCCGCATTGGCAAGAGCGGACCAGAACTGGCCGCCATTGTCGGGTGCGTCACCGTCGCCAAACGTGCTGGCGATCAACAGGACTTCGCTCGCATCCGCCAATTCCGAAAGCGCCAGTGCATCCATCGACAACACCCGGGTGGGATGATTGCTTCCCTTCAGTCGCGCTGCGCATGTCTCGGCGAAGCCCTCGGCGTTGCCTGTCTGAGAGGCCCAGAGCACCAGGATCTCGCGTGCGTCAGACTCTGGCGCCGCAGACACGCCCATAGCAGGACCGGTTGCCAGAAGTGGTGTCTCGCCTTTAGGCAACGGAACGCGGGCGAAAAGGCCAGCAAGAAGCCCGTTGACGTAATGTCGCCGCCCCTCGTCAAAGGGGGCACCTGCCGGCACGAAGGGTAATTGCGCTGTTTCCAGTTCGGATGCTCGCAGTCCGGCCGTGAATCCCGAAAGGAATGTCTGTTCCTCATGCGTGAAAGCCGGCGGCGCGCTGACCGGCATGCCCACTAGGCGCTCGAACACGTCCAGTGCAGTGCGCTCGCGCTCGTCGCCGCCGGACGGCGCCACGGCCTCCTGGTGCCGCTCGTTTCGGGCTGCCTCACCGGGTTGCACGGTCTCGAGGTCTATCGGGCCCGACACCCGCGACAGCCTTACCGCGGAGAACTTGAACTCGGGCTGCAGCGATATAGGGTCCACCGCATCGCTGGTGACCGCATTGATCGCAAGGTCGTCTCCGAAGACGTCGTTCCAGTGAAACGGTGCGAAGCAATTTCCCGGCCGCACGCGGTCGGTGACGATCGCCGGCAAGACGGCACGGCCGCGACGAGACTGCACTTCGACCTGATCCCGCTCGCCGATCTGCAGCGCTTTCGCATCCTCGGGATTGAGTTCTACGAAAGGACCGGGATTGAGCTTGTTGAGCATCGGCACCTTGGCCGTCTTGGTCAGGGTATGCCACTGATGCTGCAGGCGCCCGGTGTTGAGCACGAGCGGATATTCCTCGTCTGGCATTTCCGCCGGTTCCATGTGGGGACGCGGCAGGAAATGCGCCTTGCCGCTCTCGGTCGGAAAGGCGAGCCGAGGACGGGTTTCGTCCTCCTCGATCCTGAGCGTCTGACTGGTCCCGTCGTTGAGGTAGCGCGTGGGATTGCGGTCCTGCTCGCAATCCGGAGGACAAGGCCACTGCAGGGGAGTGCCACGCAACCGCTCGTGGCTGGCACCGCGAATGTCATAGCCGGTTCGAGGGTTCCAGAATTCGCGGATTTCCTCGAAGACATCCTCGGCGCATGCATAAGTGAACGCATCGCGATATCCCATTTCGCAGGCCACTCGGGCAATGATCTCCCAATCCGCCATCGCCTCGCCCGGAGGATCGACCGCCTTCTGCATGAGCGTCAGGTTACGCTCGGAATTGATCATGACTCCTTCCGCTTCTGCCCATAGCGCCCCCGGAAGGATGATGTGGGCATAGCGATTTGTCTCGGTATCGACATAGACATCCTGGGTGACGACCAGTTCGGCCGCCTCCAGCCCGGCAATGACGGTCTTGCGATTGGAGACGCTGGCGACCGGGTTGGTGCAGATGATCCAGCACGCTTTTATCCGGCCCTTCGCCATTTCCTCGAACATCGCCACCGTACCGGCGCCGCTCTCGACCCGCAGAGTGCCATGCGGGACACCCCACGCGTCCTCGACGAAGAGGCGATCGGCCTCGCTGATGGTCGCACGCTGGCCAGGCAGGCCCGGCCCCATGTATCCCATCTCGCGACCACCCATGGCATTGGGCTGTCCCGTCAGCGAGAATGGCCCGCTGCCCGGACGGCAGATGGCCCCGGTCGCGAGGTGCAGGTTGCAGATCGCATTGGTATTCCAGGTGCCATGCGTGCTCTGGTTGAGCCCCATGGTCCAGCAGGTCATCCATTCGCCTGCCTTTGCGATCCATTGCGCGGCCTGCCGCAGATCGGCCTCCGGGATGCCTGTGATCTCGGCAACCCGCGCCGGTGCGTAGTCCGCAAGAAACTGCGGCATCGCATCCCAGCCTTCGGTGAACGCAGATATGAAGTCGCGATCGATGCCGCCCTGCTCGACAAGGAGATGCAGCAGGCCATTGAGCAGTGCGAGGTCCGTGCCCGGTTTCACCTGAAGGAACAGGTCGGCCTTGTCCGCCGTCGTGTTGCGCCGCGGATCGACGACGATCAGCTTTGCGCCCGCCTTCACCCGGTCCATCATTCTGAGAAACAGGATCGGATGGCAGTCCGCCATATTGGCGCCAATCACGAAGAAGAGGTCCGCCTGGTCGAAATCCTGGTAGGACCCGGGAGGGCCATCCGCTCCGATCGAGAGCTTGTAGCCGCTGGCAGCGCTCGCCATGCACAGCCGCGAGTTGCTTTCGATATTGTTGGTGCCGATGAAGCCCTTGCATAGCTTGTTGGCAAGGTACTGCGCCTCGAGCGACATCTGCCCCGAGACGTAGAACGAGACCGCGTCCGGCCCGTCACGATCGATAATCGTGCGCAGGCCATTTGCGGTTCGGCTGATCGCCTCGCTCATCGGGATCGCACCCTGGTCGCTGCTGCCGGCGATGCGGGCATAAGCCGCATCTGCGCGCCCCGGAGCCGTCACCGGGACATGGCAACTGCTTCCCTTGGTGCACAGCCTGCCGAAATTCGTCGGATGGTTCTTGTCACCGGTCACCTTAACGATGCGACCGTCCGCAACATCCATGACAATACCGCAGCCAACGCCGCAATAGGGGCACACGCTCTTTACCGATTTGCGCTCCACGCCAGCCTTTCCAACACGAAAAAGCGCCATCAGCCGCACCCCGAACCCGGAATGAGCCGATGGCGCCGTTGCCATACAATCATGAAATGAAACGGGCTGCCTGCCGCCACGCTGCGGAAGAAGCCTCAGATGCTCGATATACTGACAGATACAATACGCATCAACAAGCACGATTTTGCAGCGCGGCATTGCCATCAGCAGCCAACTGTTTCCGCTCTAATTTTTGCAACACAATGTGCAAATCATTGCGTTTGATAGAGCGGAGAAGGACGCGGAAAAGGCGCGAGAAACCTTCAGCGGATGAAAATTCCATGGCTACTGCCGCCGTCATCTCCCCCGTTCGGCCTGCCCTTCCCCTGGGCTGCACTTTCGATCCGGAAGACTGGTACGTCCTCGCCCGTCACTGGTATCCCGTAGCACTCGCTCGCGAAGTGGGCGAGAAGCCGGTCGGCACCAGGCTGCTCGACCAGCCGCTGGTGATCTACAAATCAGGCGACGAGATTGTCGTCGCGACCAACGTATGCCCGCATCGCGGGGTGCCGCTAAGCCTCGGGACGCAGCAGGGCGATAGCGTGGTGTGCCCCTATCACGGTCTCAGGTTCGGGGGCGGCGGCAAGTGCGTCCACGTTCCTGCGCACCCCGCGCGCGACATTCCGGAGCGGCTGCACCTGCGTACTTTCCCCAGCTTCGAACGCTACGGCCTGATCTGGACCTGCCTCGACGCCGAGGGCGATGCTCCCGCGACGGGCGACATTCCCGACATGCCGCACTGGGAAGAGCCCGAATTCCAGCAGATCACCTGTCCCTGGATCGATATCAACGGTTTCGCGGGACGCCAGTTGGAAGGCTTCCTCGACGTCGCGCACTTCGCCTTCGTGCATACCGAGACTTTCGCCGATCCCGACAATGCCGAAGTCCCGGCCTATGCGCCGAAACGGACCGAATACGGCTTCGAGGCAGAATACTGGAGTTCGGTAGGCAACTATCCGATCGGCGTCTCTCAGCGCGGGGTTCCCGGATTCAACTGGCTGCGCCATTTCCGCTGCCACCTGCCGTTCACGGCGACGCTGGAAATCCATTTCCCCGGCACCGACCGGCTGGTCATCATGAACGCCGCCTCGCCAGTGTCGGCCCGCGTGACGCGCCTGTTTGCGCCGATCGCCCGCAATTTCGACACCGACCTGCCGGTGCAGGACGTCTACGACTTCAACCAGCGCATCTTCGAGGAGGACAAGGCCATCGTCGAGGCGCAGATGCCCGAATGGCTTCCGCTCGATCCTACCGACGAGGCGCATATCCCCGCGGACATGAGTTCGATGACGTATCGCCGCGGCCTCAAGGCCCTCGGGCTCAAGCGCTTCTTCGGGTACTGAAGAAGCGCGTCAGGTCAGAACGTAGGCACTGGGAGCCAGGGCAGGCGGCAAGTCGTTAGGTTCGAGGCCGAAAAAGGTATAGCTCACCAGCAATACCGGCAGGAGCGTCCACCAGCGCAAGGCTCCGGCCAGCACGAAAGGCAATGTCAGGCACCCTTGATCATGTCGAGCATCCTCGCAGGTTTTCGTGCGGACTCAGGCGCCTTCAACATGACGACGGTCAATCGGGTCTAGGTGGCCATCTCGCCCCCGGGTACTCGAAAGATCGGTATCCAAATAGTATCAAGATCGCGTGCCGAGGATCGATAAAAGGAATTTGGATACAGACAAGCCTTTCCGGACAAGTCCCAACCAGGTGGGTATGCGGCAATCAGTTCAGGGGCGTCTTGCCCTCGTCGGACCGAAGCGCGGCAATCAACTCGCGCATCGTCTCAGTATCGCGAAGGTTGAGATCGCGCTGAGGGAAAGGCACCTTGATGCCGTTCTCTCGCATGAGCTTCCAGAGCCCTTTGAGCACGTCAGACCGCACGTTTCCGGTGCCTTCCTCGGGATCGGTGATCCAGACGTGGATCACAAACGCGACTCCATTCTCCGCAAAGCTGTCGAGCCAGACGGTTGGCGGCGGGGCCTTGAGGACACGTTTCACGGCACCCGCTGCCTCCAGCATCAGCTTCTCGGCAAGCTCGATATCGGCGGCATAGGGGACCACGACCGGGACCTGGATACGCACGTTCTTTGACGAGTAGGACCAGTTCTCTACCTGATTGATCATCAGGTTCTCGTTCGGGATCAGGTATTCCTTCTGGTCGCGCGTGGTGAGCGAGACGGCGCGGATGCCAATGCGGCGGATCTGGCCGAAGGTGTACTGCCCGCTCTGGTCGGCAATGGCGATGACGTCGCCCGGCTTGATCGACTTGTCCATCAGCAGGATGATACCGGCGATCAGGTTGCCGAAGGTCTTCTGCAGGCCGAAGCCGATGGCAAGGCCGAAGGCGCCGGAGAACACCGTCAGCGCCGTCAGGTCGATCCCCAGCACGTCGATGCCGACGAGGATGGCCACGGTCCAGATAAACAGGCTGACCATCTTCTCGGTCAGCAGCCGCTGCGTCATGTCGAGGCGCGTCGCGCGGGCCAGCAGCCGGCTCGACATGCGGCTGGTGATCCAGGCGACCGAGATCACCAGCGCGAGCACCGCGACGATGACGGTCAAGTCCCACAGCGAAATGCGGCTGGAGCCGACCTGCACGGCCAGCTTGTCGAGCGTGTCGACGATGTTGCCGATCGTGTCGCTGCGGGCGGAGACGACGTTCTTGATGCCTTCCGCGCCCGCGACCGGCTCGGCGTGCTTGACCACGACGGCGGTGGCTGTCGCGGTCGGCGTCGGGCTCGCCGTGGCGGCCGCGACAAGGGGCGCGGTCACTGCCCCCGCCATGCTTCCAGTGCCTGCTCGATGTCGGCGATGAGGTCCTCGGGCGCCTCCAGGCCGATGGCAAGGCGTACGCCGTGGCGGTCGCCTTCCGCGGCAGGAGCGGGCGGCCAGGCCATGGTGTTGCGGTAGGCGGAAGGCTCGATGGGGATCGCCAGGCTTTCGAACCCGCCCCACGAATAGCCGATGCCGAACAACGTCAGCGCATCGATGAAGCGGTTGCGCGCGGCTGCATCGCCGCCCCTGAAAGTGAAGCTGAAGAGGCCGCAGCCGCCTGTGAAATCGCGCTTCCACAAGTCATGGCCCGGTGCGCCGGGCAGCATCGGGCAGAGCACTTGCGCCACTTCCGGCCGCTTCGAGAGCCACGTTGCGATTTCCAGCGCGCTCTGCGTCTCGTGGGCAAGGCGCAAGTGCAAGGTACGCAGGCCGCGAAGCGCAAGCGCCGCGTCGTCGGGAGAGACGACATTGCCCAGTTGCTGCGCGCGGCCGCGCAGCTTTGCGTAGAGTTCCGGCCCGGCGCTGGCGCTGCCCATCATCAGGTCCGAGTGGCCGCCGACATGCTTGGTCAGCGCCATCAGCACCACGTCGATCCCGTGGCTCAGCCCCGCGAAGCCGAGCGGGCTGGCCCAGGTGTTGTCGAGCACCGAAACCGCGCCCTTCTCCCGCGCGATGCGGGCCAGCGCGGGCAGGTCGCACATTTCCATCGAGAGGCTGCCCGGTGCTTCCAGCAGCACTGCCCGTGTGCGGTCGCAGAAGGCGGCTTCGTAGGCCTTCAGATCCAGCGGATCGAAGAAGCGCGGCTCGATGCCCATGTCGGTCAGTAGGCCCTTGCCCATCGAACGGGTCGGGTCGTAGGCATTGTCGGTGATCAGCACGACGTCGCCCGGCCGCAGCAGGGTCAGCATGACCCCGGCAATGGCGGCGACGCCGGAAGGATAGAGCACGGTGCCTGCGGCGCCGGGCTCCAGCGCGGTCAGCGCGTCGGCCAGCGCCCACTGCGTCGGCGCGCCGCGGCGGCCGTAGAAGAAACGCCCGTCCTCGTTGGTGCGCGGCCCCTGCGCCAGCGCGGCAGTATTCTCGTAGAGGTGCGTACTGGCGCGCCAGACCGGC
The DNA here is from genome assembly GCF_030209485.1 of Novosphingobium sp. fls2-241-R2A-195. Classification (NCBI taxonomy): domain Bacteria; kingdom Pseudomonadati; phylum Pseudomonadota; class Alphaproteobacteria; order Sphingomonadales; family Sphingomonadaceae; genus Novosphingobium; species Novosphingobium sp. fls2-241-R2A-195. The sequence goes on along the minus strand of NZ_JARVRY010000024.1, from coordinate 180,230 downwards.
GGGTTGACGACCGGCCCGGTCCATTCGCTACGCCGCCCGGCGCCGACGATACGAGTGGCAGCCTCAAGGTCTTCGAGGCGCTTACTGCTGTTCACTGTGATCTCCGCTGGCTGGGCAGACAGAACCCTAGGCCATTTTCCGCGTTCCGGGAAAGGGGTTAGGTGAAGGAGAGGCCAGACCCTTGAGCTGTTTCACTTCGTCACCCTGAACGTGTTTCAGGGTGACGACGGAGCTAGGATCGGTACGCCTCAGACCGCCTTGCACAGCGTGCCCGGCAGAACCGGATAGGCGCGCGCCTCCGCCACCTCGCGCGCGCCGAGATCGCGGTGCTCCATCGGGCCGGTGTCGAGCCGCAGCGGCGCCAGCGCGGGGCCTCCGGCGATGCCCAGCGTGAAGACGCGGCGGACGGGCGCGACGGTCTCGGCGAAGACTACGCCCACACGCAGCAGCGGCACGAAGAACGACGCATTCGCGCGCTGCAGCGGCCTAATGGCGCTAAGCGGCAACTGCACTTCGCCGGTGAGGGTGACGCTCTCCCCCGCCGCAAACGCAGGCACCGGCTTGAGCGGCGTCAGCGTCTCCAGCGGCGGGGCAAGCTGCTGCTCGGAAGTCAGCGAGCCATGTGCGCCGATCATGTCGCCGATCAGGTGCCCGGCCGGGAGGTCGGTGCCCGCCGTCAGCGTCACCCGGTACTGCAGCGTCGCGAAGACCAGCGAGAGGCGCAGGCCGACCGGCTCGAAGGCGATATCGACGGCCTCCGGCGCAGCGGCTGGCGGCGGGACCGGAGCGGGGCGCGGCGGGACCGGCGGGCTGGCGAATTCCGGCTGCGGAACGGGGGCAGGCTTCGGAACAGGAGGCGCGACGGGTTCGGCGACCTCCTGCACTTCGGGCCAATCTTCCGCTTCCTCGGCCGGGCGCTTGCGCCGCAGAAAGAACGCAAGGGCGCCCAGGACGACCAGCATTGCCGGGATTGCCCATACCCATATGGGCAAGCCCTGCTGCGCAACCGGAACGAGAGGCGCAGGCGCAAGTGCTGTCGTGGGCGTTTCGACCGCCGAGGGCGCAGGGATCGGCGTCGGTAACGGTTCGGGCGCGACCGGCGCGGAAACCGAGGGAGTGCCCTGCGGCTCGGGCGTCGCCGAAGCGCGCGGTTCGGGCGCGCTGGGGCTGGCTGCCGGGTTCGGCGTTCTCGTCGGCGTGGGGCGCGGGGTCACGGAGGGTTGCGCGGTGGGCTGGACGCGCGGAGGCTGAGCGGATGGCTGGACCTGCGGCGGGGGTGCGGCAATGGTCGGCACCGGTTCGGGCGCGGCATTGCGCGGCCGCAGGATCGGGTTCTGCGCATCGACCGGACCTTGTGCCCGCGAACTCGGGGTCGCGGTGGGCTCGGGAAGGCTCCAGGTGGTGCCGCTCGACTGGGCACCGACAGGCCCCGCGAGAATTGCGGCCAGCGCGGTCGAGATCGCCGCGCGCGCTATGATTGAATTCGTGCCCCTCATGGTATCTTCGGTCTTCGCCAAACTTCGTGTGAACGCCCAGTTAATGCCTCCTGCCCGTACGACAAGGCGTGCCATGCCATCGTCCACCGATGGTGTGACATATAGGCAACCGGCGAGATACTTGCGCTCGCGCGTCCTTGGCGGCATTGCCGGGTCATGACTGACACCTCTTTCCCCCTCCACCTCGGCCAGCAGAGCGGACTTCCCGCTTCGCCCGAGGAAGCCCAGCTCGATTACGTCCCGAACCCGCGCGTCGGCAGCCTCTATCTCGTCCGCTTCGCCGCGCCCGAATTCACCTCGCTCTGCCCGGTGACCGGACAGCCCGACTTCGCGCATCTGGTGATCGACTATGCGCCCGGCGAAACCATCGTCGAATCGAAGAGCCTCAAGCTGTTCCTGGGCTCGTTCCGCAATCACGGCGCCTTCCACGAGGACGTGACCGTCGGCATCGGCCAGCGCCTGTTCGACGAGATGAAGCCGCTGTGGCTACGCATCGGCGGCTACTGGTATCCGCGCGGCGGCATTCCGATCGACGTGTTCTGGCAATCGGACGCACCGCCCACCGGGCTCTGGGTGCCCGATCAGGGTGTACCGGGTTATCGCGGCCGGGGGTGATCCTCAGTTTCGTCATTGCGAGCGAACCGAAGCAATGACGAGTTGGGAAAAGAACCGGCCTTAGAACCCTGCGCTGGCAAATCGCGCGCCATTAACCCGCGTGAGGTCGATGATGCCTTTGCCGATCGAAGCCATCTGCCGGCTCGTCAGGCACTGCGCGTAGACGGTCGGCGCCTCGGCCTTGCGGGCGGCCTCCGTATCCAGCGCAATGTCGATACCGGCATCGCAGGAACCGCGCGTCTCGTAAGTCCGCACCGGCGTCTCCAGCCGCTGGCAGGCGGTGCCGTCGTCCGAACAGGCGAACAGGGCGAGAGCGTAAAGGGTTGCACTCATGGGGGCAGTCTCCTTTCAGGGAAGACAACGGCCCGGGCGCCCCATGTATCCCGCGTCGCCTGAGAAAAAATGAATCCGCTCAAGAGGATTGCGGACTGGAACCTTCCGCGCCGCAATGCGTAGAACAGCGCTCATGGACCAGACCAAAGCCAAGCTCATCATCCGCGAAGCGACCGTCGCGGACGCCGCCGCGATCGCCCGCCTCTCCGTCAAGGTCTACGGCAAGGCCGACGCCTTCACCCGCGCCGAGATCCGCGGACAGGTCATCAATTTCCCCGAAGGCCAGTTCGTGGCCGAGTACGAAGGCAAGGTCGTCGGCCACTGCGCGACGATGATCGTCACCTCCGACCTCGCCTTCAAGCCGCACACCTGGGAAGAGATCAGCAACGGCGGCTACGGCCGTCCGCCTGCGCCCGAAGGCGACGTGCTCTACGGCTTCGAGGTCTGCGTCGATCCCGACTACCGCCGCCTGCGCATCGGCCAGCGCCTCTACCGCAAGCGCCGCGAGGTCTGCCAGTATTTCGAGCTGAAGGGCATCGCCTTCGCGGGCCGCATGCCCGGCTACTACCGCCGCAAGCGCGCCTATCCCGATCCGGCCGACTACGTGCAGGCGGTGCGTGACAAAAAGATCCGCGACCAGGTCATCAACTTCCAGATGAACGAGGGCTACGAGCCGCGCGGCATCCTGCCCGACTACATCCCCACCGACCGCGAGAGCGGCGGCAACGCGGTGCTAATGTACTGGACCAACCCGCTCGCCCCGCTCGATACCGGCAAGGCGATTCCCGGCCTCAAGGAGCGCGTGCCCTCCAGCGTGCGCGTCGCCACCGTGCAGTTCCAGATGCGCAAGATCGACACGATCGACGAGTTCGAGGCCCAGGTCGAATACTGGATCGACGTCGCCGCCGACTACGAAAGCGACTTCGTGGCCTTCCCCGAGCTGTTCACCCTCGAACTGCTCTCGATCGAGGAGAAGAAGCTGCAGCCGGTCGAGGCGATCGAGAAGATCGCCGAATACACCGAGCGCTTCGTCGAGTTCATGGCGCGCATGGCGGTCAGCTACAACATCAACATCATCGGCGGCTCGCACCCCACCCGCGTGAAGCTGAAGGGCGGCAAGAGCGAGATCCGCAACATCGCCTATACCTTCCTGCGCGACGGCGCGGTGCACGAGACGCAGAAGCTGCACCCCACCCCTTCCGAACGGCGCTGGTGGAACATCAAGGGCGGCTACGGCGCCAACGTGATCCCCACCGACTGCGGGCCGATCGGGGTGATGATCTGCTACGACAGCGAGTTCCCCGAACTCGCACGCCACCTCGTCAACCAGGGTGCGCTGATGCTGTTCGTGCCGTTCTGCACCGACGAGCGGCGCGGCTACCTGCGGGTACGCTACTGCGCGCAGGCCCGCGCGGTGGAGAACCAGTGCTACGTCGTCACCTCGGGCGTCGTCGGCAACCTGCCGAACGTCGAGAACATGGACGTCCACTACGCCGAAAGCGCGATCCTGACGCCCAGCGACTTTCCCTTCGCCCGCGACGGCGTGGCGGCGGACACCGCGCCCAATACCGAGACGATCGCGATCTCCGACCTCAGCCTGGATGCCCTGCTGACCGCGCGCCAGTCGGGCGCGGTGCAGAACCTGAAGGACCGCCGCTTCGACCTCTACCGCGTGGAGTGGGCGCAGCACTGAGGACACTTCGACAGGGCGGAGAACGCATTCACGCATGCCCCCGCCCTGTCGTTCTTCAGTCCAGCATCGTCTTGCGCAGCTTCGCGAAGTCCGCATCGGTGAAGCCGAGCGTGCGCAGGTAGGCTTCCGAACCGCCGTACTGCTTGTCGAGGTACGTGAAGAACTGCGCCAGGTGCGAGGCACCGGAGGGCGTATAGAGCGGCTCCGCCTTGCGCGGCTTGCCGTCCTCGCCCGCAACGTAATACTTCAGGATCGGGTTGTTCGGATAGTCCTTGGGGTCCACCTTGGGCATCTCGAACTGCAGGCGGCGCAGTTCGGTGGAGAGATGGTAGTCCTTCAGGATCGTCTCGCGATCGACGCCGAGCACGTCGTAGAGCAACGCCGTCGCCATGCCGGTGCGGTCCTGCCCGGCCGAGCAGTGGTAGACCACCGCGCCCTCGTCCGCGATCAGGCGGCGGAACAGCGAACGGAACTGCGGCGCCAGCATCTTTTCCATGCCCGCGTACATGTTCTCGCCGCCGCCCTGGCCCATCTTCGCCATCAGCGGCTTCAGCGAATAGTCGTTGGCGATGAACAGCGCGCCCAGCTTGTCGTCGAGCAGGTCGGGCGCAACCTCGCGCTCCTCGATCGAGCGCAAGTCGACGACGTTGCCGATGCCCAGCTGGCCGAGCAGCGCATAGTCCGCGTCGGTCAGCAGCGGCATCGCGCCCGAGCGGAACGCCTTGTCCCACTTCACCGTGTGCCCGTCCTTCGTGACGTAGCCGCCGACATCGCGGAAGTTGCTGCCCTGCTCCAACGGCAGCACGCGCTCGGCGACGACGGTGCGGCCCTTGCCGCCTTTCCCTTCGAGGATCACGTAACGCCGGTCGGTCGCCGCGATCGGCAGCTTTAGCACGCCGTCCTTGCTGGCTGCGGCAAAGCGCTGGTCGCCCTTGTCCAGCACGGTGTCGGCGCTGATCCACACCGCTACGGGAGCGGTATCGTCGCGCTTCAGTTCCACGGTCGAGGCATCGAGGCGGGTCAGCGTCGCCAGTTCCCGCGCCATCACCGGCGAGCCCGCCAGCACCAGCGCGGTCAGCAAAGTGGTCGTAGCGATCTTTCGCATCATCATTCTCCCTATTAGTAGCTGAAGCGGACGCCGAACAGGTAGCGCGCGCCGATCTGCTCGACCTCGGTCGGCATCGCGGTCGTGCCCTGATAGGCGATGTACTTTTCATTGGTGAGGTTCGCGAGGTCGGCGAACAGCGTGAAGTTGTCGGTCAGGGCATAGCGCAGCGAGACGTCGAGGTTCTCGTAGCCCTTGCGGTATTCGCCGCTGCCGAAGCCGCCCAGCGAGTCCAGCCAGTCCGACCGCCACTGGTAGCTGACGCGCGCCGAAAGCCCGTACTTTTCGTAGAACAGCGAGGCGTTGGCGATCTTGTCCGACATGCCCTGGAAGGCGATGTTCTTCTCGGTCGGCGTGTCGAAATCGCCGTCGAGCAGTGTCAGGTTGCCCTGGAAGCCGAACCCGTCGAGCGCGCCCGGCAGGAAGTCGAACTGCTTGAGGACGTTGAACTCGACGCCGTAGAGCTTGCCCTTGTCGCCGTTGTAGGTGCCGGTCAGCAGGTATCCCGAACGGTCGACCCCGCCGAAGTTGTAAAAGTCCGAGCCCACCGGGTTCTGCGCCTGGTAAAGCACGTTGTCTACCGAGCGGTAGAAGCCCGCGATCGAGATCATGCCGTTGCCGGGCAGGTAGTATTCGATGCTGGCGTCCGCGCCCCAGGTGTACTCGGGCTTGAGCGCCGGGTTGCCGCCGCCGATGGTGCCGGGGCTGTTGGTGTCGTTGATCGACGCGCCGACCCGGATCGCGCCATAGGCCGGGCGCGACACACCGCGCTGGCCGGCAAGGCGCAGCACGAGGTTGTCGGTCGCCGCATACTTGATGTTGAGGCTGGGGAAGAAGTCGGTCTTGCTGGTGTGGCGCGTCAGCGGCGTATAGACGCCGCCCGCGAGCACCGAGCCGCCGTTGTCGAGGACGTAGTTCTCCACGCGCACGCCGCCCACGGCGGTCAGCGGGCCGCTTTCGACCTTGGCCATCACATAGCCCGCCAGCGTCTGCTCTCGCTGGGCGTACTTGTCGGTTGTCGGCACGTCGAGCGAGGGATCGTAGAGCCCCGCCGCCTCCAGCCGCCCGAGCAGGCTGTCGATGTCGCGGCGCATCGCCACGTTGTCGACGTAGTTGAACGTGACGCCGAGCGGGAAGCCGGTGTCCCAGGCCTTGTCGGTGACATAACTGTTGACGTCGAACGGCTCGCCCGTCGCCGCGCTCAGCGCGCCGATATAGACGATGTTGGACGAGGAGAAGTTGTTACCCGCCACGTCGCGGTCGATGTAAAGGCCGCCCGCCGAGAGCTTCAGGTCGCCCATCTGCTTCGACAGGTCGAGCTTGGCGGTGTAGCTGTCCGACACCGTCTTCTGGCGCGCGGTGATCATGTAGGTGCCCGAAGTGCTCAGGCTCTTCTGATCGAAGTCGCCGATGATCGAGACGATCGGGAAGCGCGGATCGGAATTGTCGTAGCTGAACGCCAGGTTGTTCGCGCCGCTGGTCGAGGACTGGACGAGGGGCAGGTAGCTGGTGTTCTCGGTACGCGCGTAGTTGAACTTGAACGAGGCGTTGAAACCGTCGTCGCCTTCATAATCGCCGCCGAAAGTGCCGATATAGTTGCGGTTGCGATACTCGCCGAAGTTGAAGCTGCCGCGCAGCGGCACGCCGGTCAGGTTGCCCGATTCCAGCGTGCGCGTGCCCCCGGTCGCACGGTCGAGGCGGAATTCATACTGGTTGCGGCGCTCGTTGTCGTTGAATTCGGAGAAGATGCCCTTGGCGTAGAGGCGCTTGCCTTCCTCGGGCTGGTACTCGACGCCCGCGAACAGGCCGTTGTTCCAGCGCTCGATCTGGTACTGGCGCACGTCGAACTCGGTCGGGCCGTTGGCGTCGTAAGCGCCGACTTCTCGGTTGTCGGTCAATTGCTTGCGGCGATAGTGCGATCCGCCGATGACGAAACCGAACGTGTCGTTCGACCACGACAGGCGCAGCGATCCCTGCCGCTGCTCGCCCTTGCCCAGCCCCATGAAACCGTAGCCCGCGTCGCCGGAGACGTGCAGGCCCTTCTGCTCCATCGGCGAATAGGTCTTGAGGTCGATCGTGGCGACGACGGCGTCGGCCTGAAGGTCCGAGGTCAGAGACTTGTTGACCACCATCTGCGAAAGCAGCACGGCGGGGATCGCGTCGAAGCGGAAGGCGCGGGTGTCGCCGCCCTCGTCCACGCCCGCCATCGGGATGCCGTCAATGCTTACCGAGGTCCAGCGGTTCGGCGCGCCGCGCACCTGGATATAGCGCTCCTGCCCCTGATCGCGCTGCACCGCGACGGCGGGCAGGCGCGAGAGCGCGGCGGCGGCGTTCTGGTCGGGGAAGCGGCCGACCGCATCCGATGCGGCGACGTCGGCAAGATTGTCCATCACCCGCTTGGCCTCGATCGAGTCCTGCTGCGCCGAGACGATCGAGCCGGTGACGACGATGTCTTCTCCGATAGCGGCATCATCGGCGGCAACGTCCGGGGCCTCCTCGGCATGAGCGACGGCAGCGCCGGCGAAGGCGCAGGCAAGAACGCCGACGATCGCCGTCGAGCGAAGGAATAGACAAGTGTTCAGTTTCACGACGAGCCCCCGAGAAGATTGGATCGACGCGGCAGCTAGAACGACTGTATGTATGTTGGATGACACTTTTCCGGCACTCCCGCAACGGCGCGCGTGCGCGGGTATCACTCGATCGCAGGCGCGGTGTCTGCTAGGAGGGTGAAATTGCCAGTCGGACTTCCAATGTCATGAGCGCCATGAGAACCGCAGAATCATCGTCATACGACCGGTTTATCGCCGTGGTTACAGGGCAATGGGAACAGGTCGGGGCAGCAGGAATGTCGGCCCGCCAGATCAGTGGATTGACCGATGCACCGGTTTCCTCGATCTACCATCACTTCGGCTCCCTGGAACACTTGTTGCTGGCTTCCCAGCAGCAATCCATCGTCGAGGCGAGCCTCTGGTGCGACCGCCAGTGGCAGCAGTTCGATGGACTGCGTGCTTCGCCCGTCGCCTTCGCGGGGTTCTTCGCACAGATCGTCGATGCATGGTGCGAGGAGCAACGCGGGCTGGCCTTCGCCTGGCGCGAATGCCAGCTGCTTGCCCATGAATCGGCGCAATTCGTCGATGCCACGCGGCAGTGGGCCGCGCTGTGGGCGCATTTCTGGAGCGAGGCGGGCCAGCGCTTCGGCCTCGGCGCGGGCAGCATCGTCGCGCAGCGCGTGTTCGAGAACGAGAGCTTCTTCCATATGATCCGCTGGCGGCGTCTGGTCGATCGCGCCGCGCTCGACGAAACCGCCCGCGTGCTCGGCGCATGGCTCACCGGCAGCGCGATACCCCCCGCTCCCTGGCGCGAATTCGCGCGCGAAGAGGCGCTGCGCTCGATGCCCACCCTGCCCGACCGGGACGAGACGGCCGCGCGCATCGTCGAGACCGCCGCGCGGATCATCGACGAGGACGGACTCGCCCGCCTCACGCATCGCGCCGTCGCCGAACGCGCCGGGCTGACGCTCGGCACGGTATCGCACAAGTTCCGCACGAAGCCCGCCCTTCTCGAAGCCGCGTTCGAGGGCCTCTACCGCGCCAACGTCGAGCGTCTGCAGGCGGAAGCCCCCGCGCGCGACGCGCTTCGCCCCGCCGACCTCGCGGACGACCTTGCCGCGATGGTGCTGCGCGGCGGCAACGCGCGGGGCAGCGACGAACTTTTCGTCGCCACCGCGCGCGATGCTTCGCTGCGCCAGTTCGGCGCCCAGCTGCGCTACTTGCGCGGCCGCACTTCGCGCAGTGCGCTGCAGGATCTTGTCGGCACAGGGCGCGAGGTCGGCGTTACCGAGGCCGCCCTGTTCTCCGGCTTCCTGACATCGCAGCTGCGTGCCCATGCCGGATTTCCGGACGAGGTCGCACCGCGCATCCGCGGCGAGCTGGAAGTCATGGTGGCATTGGCGTGCGGAGTGCCGGGAGATCGCGCCTGAAGGCACGGTATGGGCACGCTAGGGTATCGCTAGGTGCCGTTAAGGCACCGTTGAGTGCCATGTCCGGTCAGGCCGCAATCGCCAGATCGGCGCCGCTTGAGAAGCGATTCCGGTACTCTCCGGGCGACAGGCCCATGACGCGGTTGAACACCCGGCGAAACGCCGTCGCGTCCTCGTAACCCACGGCCCAGGCGATCTGGTCCACCGATCGGCGGGTGAATTCCAGCAGCTCGCGCGCCTTGCCGACCCGCAGATTCTGGACGTATTCCACGGGCTTGAGCCCTGTCGCCGCCTTGAACCGGCGCAGGAATGTGCGCTCCTCCAGCCCCGCCTGCCCGGCCATGTCAGGCACCGCGACCGCCCGCTCCGCCCGCCCCTGAAGCCAGTGCTGGACCTTGAGGATCGCCTCGTCCCCATGCGTCAGGCGCGGCGCGAAACTGCTGTAATGCCGCTGCTCGCGCCCCGAGGGATCGACGAGCAGGAACTTGCCCGTCTCGATCATCACCGTCGGCCCCAGCAGCCGATCGACGATCCGCATCCCAAGGTCGGTCCAGGCCATCAGCCCGCCTGCGGTGATGATGTCGCCATCCTCGATCACCATCTTGTCCGGGTCCAGCCTAACATCCGGAAATCGCGTGCGAAAAGGTTCGGCGAAAAGCCAGTGCGTCGTCGCCAGACGGCCTGACAGCAGCCCCGTCGCGGCCAGCATGAACGTCCCGCCGCACGTGGATGCCAGCGTCGCGCCCGCCGCGTGCCGATCAAGCAGCCAGCGGGCATAAGGCACGGCTTCCTCGGCGCCGACGGGGCCGGTCAGGCGCCCCGGAACGATCAGGATCGCAGGGTCGCCACGCTCGCCGGGATGGGTGTCCGATCCGCGCACGAATCCGCCACCATCTCCTATATTCCAATGACTTACCCGAATCGCAAGCCCCCCGCGCTCCGCCGAGAAGTGCGAAGCGATCGCGAACAGGTCGGTAATCCCGTGGACCATTGCCGCCTGACAGCCCGGATAGAGGACGAGGCCGATCTCGGCCTTGATGCGCACGTCTACGGCCATGCCCGAAGCCCCCTTTGTCAGTTTTGGCCTGCCTTATGTCGGAACCGCCGATCCTGCAGGCCCGCCGCGCAGTCTATCCCTCTCCTCACAGGGCGCAACGGCCCGATCGAGAAAGGAGCAAGCGACATGACCACGATCACCACCCGCGACGGAACCCGCATCTTCTACAAGGACTGGGGCGCGAAGGATGCCCAGCCCATCGTCTTCTCCCATGGCTGGCCGCTTTCCGCCGATGCCTGGGACGCGCAGATGGTGTTCTTCGCGAACGAGGGTTTCCGCACGATCGCCCACGACCGCCGCAGCCACGGCCGCTCGGACCAGGTCTGGAACGCCAACACCATGGACCAGTACGCCGACGACCTGGCCGAACTGATCGAGGCGCTGAACCTGCGCGACGTGATCCTCGTCGGCCACTCGACCGGGGGTGGCGAAGTCACCCGCTATATCGGCCGCCACGGCACCGACCGCGTCGCCAAAGTGGCGCTGATCGGCGCGGTTCCGCCTCTTATGCTGAAAACCGAGGCCAATCCCGGCGGCCTGCCGATCGAGGCCTTCGACGCCATCCGCAAGGGCACGTACGACAACCGCAGCCAGTTTTTCCGCGACCTCACCAACCCCTTTTACGGCTACAACCGCGAGGGTGCGGCGATCTCGGAAGGCATTCGCGAAGAATTCTGGAGGCAGGGCATGATGGGCGGCCTCAAGGGCCAGCTCGACTCCATCCGCGCCTTCTCCGAGAGTGACTTCCACGCCGATCTCGCCCGCTTCGACGTGCCCACGCTCGTCCTGCATGGCGACGACGACCAGATCGTGCCGATCGGCGCTTCCGCGCTCGAAACGGTGAAGATCGTGCCGAATGCGGTGCTCAAGGTGTACGAAGGGACGGACCACGGCCTGACTCAGACGCATCAGGACCGCTTCAACACCGACCTCCTCGACTTCATCCGCGACTGAAACCTCCCACAAACCGTATCCACGAAAGGACATGCACATGACCAAGAGCACTTTCCTCATCACCGGCGCGTCGGACGGCATCGGCGCGGTCTATGCCGACCGCCTCGCTCGCCGGGGCCACGACCTGATCCTCGTAGCCCGCCGGGCTGACAAGCTGGAAGCGCTGGCGACGACGCTCACCGCCGAAACCGGCGTAACGGTCGAGACCCTGAGCGCCGATCTCGCCAAGGCCGAAGACCTCGCCCGCATCGAACGGCGGCTGCGCGAGGATGCGGCGATCACCGGCCTCGTCAACAATGCCGGGATCGCCGGGGAGACCACTTTCGTCGGCTCCGACCCGGCATACCTCACCGGGATGATCGACCTCAACGTGCTGGCCGTCACCCGCCTCGCCGCCGCGATCGCGCCGCGCCTTGCCGAATTGGGAAGCGGGACGATCATCAACATGACCTCTGTAACGGCGCTCATGCCGGACGGGTTCACGGCGGTCTATCCTGCGACGAAAGCCTATGTCCTCGCCTTCACCGAGGCGCTGAACGTCGAACTGGGCGCGAAAGGCGTGCGCGTGCAAGCGGTGCTGCCGGGGATCACCCGCACGCCAATCTGGACCGAGGAGCAACTTGCCGGACTGCCCGCCGAAATGGTGATGGACGTCGATGACATGGTCGATGCCGCGCTCACGGGCCTCGACCTCGGCGAGACGATCACCATCCCGGCGCTGCCCGACAACGCCGACCTCGACGCTTACCTCGACGCCCGCCGCGCGCTGCGCCCCAACCTGTCCCGCAACCGCCCCGCCGACCGCTACGGTGCCTGACGCCGACCCAAGGAGACAAGCCATGAGCAAGACCATCGTTCTCATCCACGGCGCCTGGCTCAATTCCCGCAGCTGGGAGCACGTGAAAGCCCGTTACGAGGCACGCGGCTATACCGTCCTCGCCCCCGATTGGCCCCTCGACGAAGGCGAGCCCGCGGCCCTGCGCGCACGCCCTCACCCGAAGTTCGAAGCGCTAGGACAACACCAGATCGTCGATCACTACGAGGCGATCATCCGCGCCCTTCCCGAAGCGCCGATCCTGATCGGGCATTCGCTCGGCGGGGTCGTGATCCAGCACCTGCTCGACCGGGGACTGGGCGTGGCGGGCGTCGCCATCGACCCCGCCCCCACGCCCGGCGTGCCGATTTTTCCCCATGCGCTCGTCTCGGCTCTACCGGTGTTCCTCGACCCGTTCAGCCGGAGCAAGGTGAAGCACATGTCGCGCCGCTTCTTCGCCAGGCGGTTCGCCCAGACGCTTGGGGCTGCGCAGGCCGAAACGGCCTACGACCGCTACATCGTGCCGACGCCGGGCCGGGTCTACTGGGACGGGATCGTCAAGCCGATGAAGATCGACTGGACCAATCCCAAGCGCCCGCCATTGCTGCTGATCGGCGGCGGCAAGGACCTCATCGCCGATGCTGCGATGACCCGCGCGATCCATGCCCGGCAAAGCCGCGCGCCGTCCCGTACGGACTATGTCGAATTCGCCGAGCGGTCGCACTGGACCATGCTCGACACCGGCTGGGAGCAAGTGGCCGACGCCGCCATCGAATGGGCCGAAAAGCTCTGACCCGGTGGTCCTGCGGGCGATCCGGACATCGACGGCGCAGCGCGCCTGTCGATGTCCGGAGGTTCAATCAGGTCTTGGGCGTGACCCACACTTCGACAGGCGCAATGAACTTGCCCGGCGCCGGCTTGCCGACGTGGACGCGATCGGCAGTGACCTGCTCCCCGTTCGCCAGATGCAGGGTGACCCAGGGCTTGGGCATGCGCTCGAACGTCAATTTCTGGATCGGCTGGCCCGTGGTCGAATTCATGATGGTAGCGATGATACTCATCGCCCGCCGTTAATCGCCCTGGTTCGCAAGCGTCTATGGGTCCGGAGACGTTATACCCGCTTCAGGTGGCGAGCCCGAACCTTGTCCGCAAGGCGTCCTCGGATACGATGACGACCGGCCGACCAGCATCGCGCAATTCCTGCGCGCGGCGATGCAAGGGGCTAGCCTCCACCCACCTCCCGTAAGGCTGCGCTCTGGCAATCACCAGCAAAGTGGTGGTCATACCCACCGATCGGACGACCCGGCCACCCGCCGCCGCGATGACGGTCGCAAGCTTGCCGTCAAGCGGCTCGCCCAGGATCACGACCCGCTCCCCGCTCAGCGGCCCGTCCGGGGCGGGAACTGGCGGCTTGGGCTTGGCGCGCGTCGGTTTGGCCATCCAGCCCTGCAGGTCGATGCCGGTATGTTCGATGGCCTTGATGATCACCATCCCCGCAGCGCGGGCATCGCTCAGGGCATCGTGATGCCGGTGCTCGATGCCGAGAAACCGTGCGAGCACATTGAGACGATGGCTCGCCAGTTGCGGCCAGGCCTGTTTGGCGACTCTGACGCTATCCAGCCATTCCGTTTCGATCAGCGGAAGGGTGCCCAGCCGGCATGCCGCAGCCAGAGCGCCCTTGTCGAAAGCCGAGTGGGCCACCGTGATTCGGCCGCTCAAATGGCGGTCAAGCGCGGCATGGATATCCCCGAAGGTCGGTTGCCCGACGACATCGCACTGCGTGATTCCATGGATGCCGACGTTAAACGTGGAGAACTCGTCCCGAGGGTCCACCAGGGTCTCGTAAGCCAGCACTTCACGCCCATCGCGAAAACCCACGATGCCGACCTGACAGATGCTGCTGACGCGGGCACAGGCCGTCTCCACGTCGATGACGACGAAGTCCGGCGCGTCGATGGAGGTGGTCAGCTGCGAGGAGATCGGCAAAGTCATGTCGACCCTCTAGCAAGCGACCGCCACCTGCGCGAGATGCCGGCAAGGTTGAGGAAGCTGGCGAGGGATAGAGCGGTTTTGTAGTGACGGGTGGCCATACGCTGAATTGCTTGAGGTGGCCGAATATGCGCTCGAAATCAGCGCCGATCGGGCATCCACTTTGTCAACGCGACCTAGGTTCAAGGAGAAGCAACGCGACACGCCAACTTCAACTGGAAGTCCTTCTCGAAGAAGTCGGCACAGATCAGCACAGCTGGCGCGCTCCGGATTTGCTTGGTGACGCCAGCGTCGACATCGACTGGTACGGGCGATCCATCAGGTTTTCAGCAGGTCCGGCACGATCAGGCTCGCCACGTCCACCCTTTTCGGGAACACGTGGTACATCGCATGGAAGCGATCGGCAGCCCGCTGCAGCGCCGCGACGAATGCCCCGTCGGGAGCGGAAAGCCCGGGCTTCTCGCGCGCGGCGATCACTTTGGCGATGGCCGGGTCCATGCCGGTCTGCCGGGCATAGAGCTGCGCGTATTCGCCCGGATGCTCGATACACCAGCGATTCGCATCGCGCGCGCGGGAAAGGAAATCGGCGATGGCGGCGCGCTTGGCCGGGTCCGCCAGCGCCGCGTCGGAAACGGTTATGGCGGAATAGCCCGGGCCGATCCCGGTGCCGTCCCTGATGATCCGCGCACCGTCGGCCTCCGCGCGCGCCTGATAAGTGCCGAACGTCGCCCAAGCCTCGATCTGGCCGGTCGTGAAAGCGGCTGCGGCGTCGTTCGGCAGCATATAGCCGATCTTCACTGCCGAGGGCGGCAGGCCCTTTTCGCGAAGAGCCTCCAGGAGAAGATAGTGCGATATGCTTCCCCGCGCGCTGGAGACGATCACGGTCCTGCCTGCAAGGTCGGCCACCGACCGCACCGGAGAACCGCGCGGCACGATGATCGCCATCGATCGCCCTGCCCCCTTGTTCACCGCCGCGATCTTCAGCTTGCAGCCCGCCGCTGCGGCGAGGATGATGGGCAGGTCTCCCGCCGGAGCCGTATCGACCGCCCCGGCGTTGAGAGCCTCAAGCAACGGCGCGGCGCCCGGGAAGTTGCCCCAGCTGATCGCATAAGGTGTACCGTCGAGACGGCCGGCCGCCGCCAGCTTGGTCTGTAGCAGGTGGACCTGGTCTCCCAGCACCACCTGCGTACGGTCGTCTTTCGCGTTACCGCAGCCGGACAGCAGGGCGATGCCCCCTGCCGCACCCGCCAGGAACCCGCGCCGATCAGAAGCTGACTGCAAGACGGCCATAGTAGTACCCCCCGTTGGGATTGTAAGGTGACGGACCGTAATAGCCCTGCCCGGTCTGCGGACTCCCCGGACCGTTGGTTTCCGGCCTGACGTTGAACACGTTGGTTGCACCGATCTGGAGCGTGGCGAACTCGGTCACTTGCGCGGAAACCGATATGTCGGTGATCCACTTGGCGCCAAAGTACCGATCGTCGCCGGCGGCGGTGCGCTGGGTGTACTTGCCATAGCGCGTGGTTGTCAGCGCCAGGCCGATGATGCCCTTCGTCCAGTTGCCGTTGAGCACGATCTTGGTACGCGGATTGATCACCTCCAGTTCGCCGATGCGATCTCCGCCGAAGAACGCGGATCCCGTGGCCAGCAGCGAAGCCCCGTTGGCGCCGAACAGCTGCGAGGGCACGGTCGGCAGCTTGTCCACCTTCGTTTTGTTGTAGTTGAAGGCGGCATTGAGGTTCAGCTTGCCGAAGCCGCCGGGCGAGACAGTCCAGTCGGCGACCACGTCGAGCCCGCGGGTCGAGCTATCGACGGCATTGAAGAAGTACTCGATCTGCTCGATCCCGCTAAGACCATTGGCGTTCAGCAGCGCCGTTATTCCGGTGCCGTAAAGGCGCCCCGTTCTCTCGATCCGGTTCTTGATCTTTATGTAATAGCCGTCCGCCGTGATGCTGAGGTTGGCGGCGGGCGTCAGCACGACGCCTGCTCCCGCATTCCAGCTGCGTTCGGACTTCAGCGGTTTTGCGCCGAACAGCGCGCCTATCGCGGAGTCCGGTGTCACCAGCTTGGCGACGGTCGGGGTCAGCTCGGTCTGGCCGCTCACGGGGTTGAAGACCAGCGCCGTACGCCCGTCAGTCTGCGCATAGGCGGCCTGCGTCAGGGATGGCGCCCGGAATCCGGTGCCGACGGTGCCACGGATCGCCACCACCGGACTGAATTCGTAGCGCGTGTTGAGCTTGACGCCAACCGGACTGCCCGAACCGTCGCTGTAGTGTTCTCCGCGAACCGCCGCGCCGATGTACCAGGCATCCAGCGGATAGATGCCCAGATCGACATAGCCTGCATAGACGCGGCGCGTGGCATCCGCCTCGTCTGCGGGGGAGAGCACGATTGCGCCCTGCACCACAGGGGATGCGGCGACACCCACGTTCCAGTCGTACTGCTGGTCTCCCGGCTTGAACACGTAAGTAGCCGGTGTGTAGGCCAACGGGTCACCCGCGAAAGTGCGGAAGCGATCGAGGCGATATTCCGCGCCGAACGAGACCTGCAGCGGCCGTGCTAGGCCGATCTCGAACTCACGCGTCGCGTCAAGGTTGTGCGTCCACTGGCGGAACTCGAAATTGGCGAGGTTGGGCCATTCGGTCGGCCCGGTCGGGCCGAGCGAGGGCTTGATGGAACGCTTGGAGTATTGCCGGCTGTGATTGCGGCCGAAGCTGCTCGACAAATCGACATTCCATCCGGCCAATTCCCCCTTCGCGCCGGCGACGAACTGGAAGTCCGTCTCGTCGATGTTGTTGAGCGGATAGTAGCCGTCGGGAAACAGCGCGGTGAAATTGGCATTGCCGTTGGGTCGGCGGAAGTTGTTGCCGATCTGGACGTCACGCTGGCCATACGTGCCGAAAGAGTAGAGCGTGAAGTCCCCTACCGGCAGTTCACCGTTGTAGGACAGGTTGAACGCCCTGATCTGCGGATCACCGTTATGTGCGCCGTCCTGGTCCCACTGCGCATTGCGCGCGGCCGCTTCGGCGCTGTTGGCCGCGACCTGCTCGGCCGTCAGCCCCGAACTGGCGATCACTTGCTCAACCGTGCGACTGCTCGGCCGACCGTAAAGATTGGTATCGGTGGCCTTCAGGTTCCACCAGTTTCCACCGCGCTTGCGGTAGTCTCCGCTCACGCGAAGGAAGCCGCCGTCACCGATGGCGGTGCCAAAGCTGACCTGGCCCTGCCAACTGTCGCGATCGCCCCGTCCAATGTACTGGCTACCATAGCGGAAGCTGGCGTCCAGGCCTTCCTTGCGGTTGAGCTGGATGTTGACCACACCGGCGATGGCGTCAGTGCCGTACTGCGCCGCCGCCGAATCCTTCAGCACCTCGATTCGCGAAATGGCGCTGCCCGGGATCAGGTCGAGGTCCACCGCGTTGACGCCGCTGGTATCCTGAGTCGTGTTGGTCATGAAACCGCTGTTGTGGCGCCGTTTTCCGTTCACCAGCACCAGCGTATAGGCCGGGCTCAGGCCACGATTGGTAACGGGCCGCACTACCGAATAGACTCCCGCGTGCGTCGCCGAGAAATTCAGCGACGGCAGTATCTTGGTCAACGCCTCTCCGAATTCGGCGGCGCCCGTTCCAGCGAGCTTCTCGCCCCCGACCACGTCGATCGGCGCCGGGCTCTCCGCGACCGTACGCGGGGCACCGCGCACGCCGGTCACGACGATATCGCTGGCAGGTGTCTTGGCCCCCGCATCGCTCGCCGGTGCTGCGTCCGCTTCCCCGGCATGCGCGATGCCACCGAAAGACAAAGCGATCACTGCACTGCCTGCCGACAGGACGATTTTCGAACTCGTGAATTTCACTGATGCACCCCCCGATTTAAAATCGGGTTCGGCTTACGTCTCATAAATTGCGCCGACCAATGATCTTTATCGGATATTGTATTTAATTATATCGACGATTAAACTCATATTTATGAATATAAATTTCAGCTTTTCCCGTGAAAATATTTTATATTAACATAATAAAAATTGTAAAAATAATCGCTTTCCACCGGATTATCGTAACGCAGCGGGCAACATGCAAGATCTTTACTTTAAATCAGGCGTCGAAACCAGGAAGCTCTCGCGTTACGCGGCGCAGTACCGCTTCCCACGCAAGCTGGTCATGCGGCTTGACGCCTTCCTTCGCCGCCGCTGAGATCGGGCGTGCGGCAAGCTGGCGACGCGCTTCTTCCTGCGCCGCTTCGGGAGCGATCAGAGCGTGGTCCCGCCCCCCAGCCAGCGCCGCGACCTGAGCCGAACAGGCGGCCTCCAGCTGATAGATCCGGCTCCACGTTTCCCCGGGAGTGCTGCCGAGCGCCAGCGTCCCATGGTTGCGCAGCAGCATCTGGCTGGTATCGCCCAGATCGTGCACCAACCGTTCCCGCTCATCGAGATTGAGCGCCACGCCTTCATAGTCGTGGTAAGACAGCCCCGGGATGATCATCAGGGCACGCTGGCTCAGAGGGAGCAGTCCTTCAGCATGAGCCGAAGCTCCCATCCCGTCACGCGTATGGAAATGCGCGATGTAGTGCGCATCGTCGCGCGCGCCATGAATGGCCGAATGGATCACGTAACCGGCATAGTTGATGCCGTATTCGCTATCGCCGATGATGTTGCCGTCGATGTCCACCTTGACCAGACTAGACGCCGTGATCTCGTCGAACGTCAAGCCGAACGGATTGATCAGGAAGTGATGGTCAGGCCCCGGCACACGTGCCGAAATGTGCGTGTAGAGAAAGTCGTCGAACCGATAGAGCGCGGCGATCCGATAGAATGCGGCAAGATCGACGCGCACTTTCCATTCGGCGTCAGGAATGCCCCTGGGGGCGATTTCCGACCGGCCGATCCGGTCTTCTGCAAAGGCGGTGGCCATGATGCTAATCCTCCGTACTGCGCCGGGATGGGCGCAAATATTTGCAATCACTTCCAGCTTTCGGGGGCAGGCCCTCATCGCTGGAGAAGAGACGGACAACTGCAGGCTTCCCGGGAGCAAGGGTAAGTCGGCTGCTCATTCAGGCCTCCTGCGCGATGATGCTGTTAAAACGATCCGTCCAGAGTGGGCGAACGTCGACATGCCGGGGGATTAACCCGGTGTCCGTGAACACATCGGCCACTTCCTGCTGCGAACGGACGGCCGCCGCGGTGACCGGTCGCAATTCATACCTCGCACTCTGGTGCTGGAACTGGTCGCGCACGTACTCGGCGGGAACCCCGATCTCGTTGGCGATGATCGCTGTCCAGCGGTCCCGGTTCTGTGCGGCCCAGTCGTACCCTTTGCGCAGCAGTTGCAGGTAAACCTCGATCTGCCTGGACTTTTCGACGTCAGCCAAGGCCTGTTCGCTTGCGCAGACCACGTAGTTTCCTGAGAGAAAGCCCAAAGCCGTCCTGAGAACGCGCGCCCCTTCGGTGGCGAGCGCGCGCTGGATCGGAAACCCGTAGATCGCCCAGGCATCCAGCGACCCGCGTGAGAAGGCAGCCGCCCCGTCAGATACGCTCATCGCGACCGGCTCGATATCGCTCCACTTCAGCCCCACAGCACCCAGCATGCGGATCAGGAAATATTGCGAAGTCGTCGCGCGAACATAGCCCACCTGCTTGCCTTTTAAACCAGCGAGATCGCGGATTTGCGAGCCTGCAGGAACGAGCACTGCCTGGTTGTTCACATCCCCATGATTCACGGCGACTTGGCGAAAGCTCTGCATCGTCGATGCCGCCGCGAAGACTGGGGGTATCTCGCTCATCCCGCCGAAATCGAGCGATCCGGAATTGAACGCTTCGACCACAAGATGACCCGATTGAAATTCCGAATACGAGACCGGAAAGTCAGGCCTCAGGCCGGCGTGTCGAAACAGCAGGCGCGTATCAGCCTCACCTTTTCCAGTTATCGATACCCGCAGTCCGCCGGCATTCCGTACGCCGCCCGAGCATCCCGTCAGACCAGCGGTGAAAGCGCCCGCGCTTCCCCAAAGCACGGCGCGACGATCCAGTTTAAAGTCGTTCGTGAGCATCGCCGGAAAAGATGTCCTCGCCACCTGGCTATGAACCGATTCATGAACGGCCGGCCATGCGACGACAAACGAGTTCTGTCCGAGGCTTGTTGAGCATCGCCAATCGCTTCACGCGGTAGAGACGCTTGCCCCTGTCCTGCCCCCCATCTGATCAGAAGTCCTTGCGCAGCATGATTCCGCCATAGCGCTTGTCGTCGCGCGGGACGAACCGGACGGTGCCCGCGAGCGCGCCGTTGGCGAGCAGGGTCGCATAGTTCTGGTTCGTGATGTTCTTCACGAAGCCGCGCACCTGCCAGCTCTCGTCCGCGCCGAGCAGGGCCACGCTGGCATTCCAGATCACGTAGTCCGGCTGAACCGTGCTCGGGGTCTGGGTCAGCGAGTACTGCGTCCTGCTCTTGAGCGAGACGTCGCTCTGGATTTCCAGATTCAGCGAATCCGTCAGCGCGAAGCGGTACGAGGCGTTGCTGTAGAGCTTCCACTTCGGTGCGAAGGGCAGTGGCTCACCGTCGATGTCGCAGCTGGTGGGCGCGCCGACCGGGCAGTTGAAGTGGACCACCTTGGCATCGGTATAGGCCAGCGAGGTGTCAAGCGAGAGGCCCGGGATCGGGTGCAGGCCGAACTCCAGTTCCACGCCCTTGCTCTCCACGGTGCCCGCGTTAATCAGGCGGGTGACCTGCGCGCCGCCGACGACGTCGTTGTAGTTGGCCTGGTAGTTGTGGAACTTGGTCTGGTAGACCGCCAGCGCATACGTGATCTTGCGGTCAAGCGCGGTGCCCTTGATGCCGGCCTCGAACGAATCCGAGGTTTCCGGCTTCAGCACGATCTCGTCCAGCGGGGTCGTCGCGTTGAGCGAGCGCATGTTGAAATAGACGTTGTAGGCCGGCCCCTTGTACCCGCGCGCGTAAGTGAAATAGGCGTGGGTGGTGGGCGTCACGTCCGCCTGGATACCGCCGCGGTAGGCGTCGCCGCGCTGCGAGGTCGAACCCTGCGCCTGATGGTAGGCCCGGATCGAGGTGATATCGAGCGACGACGCCCCGGAATTGGTCGGATCGTTGGTCGAAGTACGCTCGTGGTAGAAGCTCAGGTCGTCCCAGATCGAGCGGTAACCCGCGAAGGCCCGCAGCCACGACGTGAAGTTGAAGTTCGCCTCGCCGAACACCGCGTAGTTCTTGCTCAGGATGCCGTAGTCGGCGACGCCCGTGACAGGAACCGCACTGCCGGAGATCAGGCGGGTGACGGTACGTTCGTAGGTCTCGTCGGTCTTGGCGCGCATGTAGTAGGCGCCCACGACGTAATCGATGAAGTTGCCCTTGGGCGAGGTCAGGCGCAGTTCCTGCGAGAACTGGCTGGAGGCCAGCTTGCCCTCGTCATGGATCTGCGGGAACGTCGCAGTCAGCGCCGAGAGCCCGTCGTTGTCCTGGAACTGGTGGTTCTTCCATTCGCGATAGGCGGTGATCGAGGTGACGGTGTAGTCGCCCAGTTCCAGTTCGCCGGTCAGCGAACCGCCGTAGTTCTTGTCGGTGACATGCGTGTCGAAGCTGGTGCTGGCCTGCCGGTTGGACGCGCTCGGCGTGATGCCCACGCCCGACAGGAACGCGCCGAGCGGAGCCGAGGTGGTGACGGTGCCGGTGGGGTACGCGGTCTGCGACGTGCTCGTGTAGACGCTGGTGGCATCGTCGTAGGAGTGGAGGTAATCGCCCGCGAGGGTGATCTTGAGCGTCTCGGTCGGACGTGCCTCGATCTTGCCGCGCGCGCCGTAGCGCTCGTAGCCGTTGACCTTGCTGCCGGTGTTGAGGTTGCGCACGTTACCGGCGTAATTGGCGTAGAGACCGTCGATGCGGGCGGTCACGTTGGAGGCGATGGCGCCGGTTACGCCGGCTTTGAGGCGGTATTCCTCATCCGTGGTGGCGGTGCCTTCCGTATAGGCATGGAAGGTGTCCGAGGGCGCGGCGGTGACGACGCTGATGACGCCCGCCGAGGAGTTCTTGCCGAACAGCGTGCCTTGCGGGCCGCGCAGCACCTCGATCCGCGACACTTCGCCCACATCCAGCGTGGCCTGTCCCGGACGCGAAAGGACGACGCCATCGACCACCGTGGAGACCGAGGATTCCACGCCCGGCGAGGTGCTGATCGTGCCGACGCCGCGCACGAAGACCGAGCGGTCCTTGTTGGAAGCGCTGGTGCGGAAGTCGACCGAGGGGACGGTGGCCGAGAGGTCCTGCAGGTTGTGGATGCCGCGATCGTTCAGCGACTGGCCGCTGACGGCGGTGATCGCGATCGGCACCTGCTGGATGGATTCGTCACGGTAGCGGGCGGTCACGACGATCTCGCCGGAAGCGGGCTCGGCGGCTTCCTCGGCCTGCGCAACCATCGGAAAAACAGCCGCAGACGCCAGCAATGCATAACGGACGAAGCGGTACGAGATATCGGTCATCGGAAACTCCCTGGAATGGGAGCGTTGATAGTCAACCAATTAAGTTGAGAAAGATAGTTTTCCTTTAGTGCCCTATGAAACTTCCCCTAAGCCGCTCGTCAGGCCACCTGTGGCTCATCGACAGGCACGATCACGGGCATGGTCAGCTGGATCCAGCCGAGCGCCAGCAGGTATGAGCACGCCGCGAAGCCGAACAGCGGCCCGTAGCCGAGCCCGGCCGCCAGCACGAGGCCGGACACTTTGCTGATCGCCGCTCCGCCCATGTTGCCGCAGAAGGCGCCGAAGCCGGTCACCCGCCCCACCTTGGCGCGCGGAGTGACGTCGGCGATAAGGCCGAACAGGTTGGTCGAGAACCCTTGATGGCCCGCCAGCGCCAGAGCCAGCAGCGCCACTGCCGCCCAGTAGGCATCGACATGCAGCGCCAGCGGCACCGGCACCACGCAGAGCGCGGATACCAGCATCAGCGTCTTGCGCGTCCGGTTGACCCCTGCTCCGCGCGCCAGCATCGCATTGGCGGCGTAGCCCGCAAGCAGCGATCCCGCCGCCGAACCGCTATAGGCCAGCGCCAGCGGCGGTCCCAGATCGGTGCCGGAAAGACCGAACTGCCGGTGGAAATAGTCCGGCATCCAGAACAGCATCAGCCACCATGTCGCATCGGAGAGCACTTTGCCGACAGCGACGGTCCATGTGCGCCGCTCCAGCAGGAACAACCGGTCGCCTGCCAGCGGGCCGCCGGCAGACATGGCCGACCTGACCGGCGCGCGGTCGCCGAAATCGACCCCGCGCGACGCCAGCAGCCAAGCCAGCACCCAGACCAGCCCGACCGCTCCGGCCGCCACGAAAGCGCCTCGCCAACCCCAGACCAGCACGACGAGCGGGATCGCCAGCGGCGCAAGGATGGCGCCAAGGCTGTTCATCGCATTGGAAAGGCCGAAGCCCAGCGACCGGGACTCGGGCGGAAACAGCGCGGCGATCGTCTTGACGCCCGAGGGAGTACCCATCGATTCCGTCGCGCCAAGGCCGATGCGGCAGAACACGAACTGGCTGAAGCTCTGCGCCCAGCCATGCGTCATCGCCATGACCGACCACGCCGCCACGCCCGCGACATTGGCCCACTTGGCGCCAAGCCGGTCGACCAGCCAGCCCGCCGCCAGGAAGCCCACCGCCGCGCCCGCCTGGAACCAGGCCGCCAGCGTGCCGTAGTCGTCGTCGCTCCAGCCGAGGTCGGCCGCGATCGTCGGCTTGAGCACCGATATGATCTGCCGGTCCACGAGGTTTAGCACCCCCGCCGTCAGCGCCAGCGCGAAGATCAGCCAGCGCCGACGCGGCGAGAGCAATGCGTTCAACGTCACTTCTCCGAAGTCTGGCCGCCAGCGTCGATCTGCCGCTTCAGCTCGTCCGCCAGCGGCGGAGTGTAGATGAGCGGCCGCCCCTCGGCCTGCGCCTTCAGCTTGGCGGGGGTATCGGGCATGTTCGGGTCGTAGCGGTCGACGGGGTTCGGCTTGATATACCAGTCGGCCGGGAAGTCCGCCGCATGCGGCCCGTTGATCCCGCGCCGCAGCGACCCTTGCGCGGTGCGCTTGCCATAGGGGATGACGTGCCTGCCGGCCGAGTTGGCCAGCTGATCGTAGAGCGCGAGGCGCAGTTCCTGTTTCTTCGGAGCCCACACCGGATCGTTGATCAGGTTGTGCATCTCATCCGGGTCGGACTTGAGATCGTAGAGTTCCTCGGTGTCGTAGACGCCGTAGTACTGGATATATTTCAGCCGGTCCCGCTCGATCGCGAAAGTGGTCGGAGTCATCGGGAAGTTGTATTCCCAGTAGTATTCGTAAGTGAAGTCACCCGGCTTCCACGCGGATACCGGCTGCACGCCTTCCCACAGCTTCCAGGCGCTCGTGCCCTCGAACTGCGGCGGGCGCTGCGCCCCGGCGACGTCCAGGAAAGTCGGCGCGAAATCGAGGTTGCGGATGCGGCCTTCGTTGACCTTGCCCGCCGGGACCGTGCCCGGCTCCCACACGACCAGCGGCACCCGGATCGAGGCTTCGTAGGCGTTGCGCTTGTCGATCAGGCCATGTTCGCCGATCATGTAGCCGTTGTCCGAGGTGAACACGACCAGCGTGTCCTTCTCCAGGTGGTTCTTGCGCAAGTAGTCCATCACCCGGCCGAGGCTGTCGTCGATCGCGGACAAGGTGCCGTAGTAGTACTTGAGGTACTCGGTCATAGGCACGTCGGCGTTGTAGAAGAAGTCGATGCCGTGCCAGGTGTTGCGCTGGTTCTGCACCCACAGCGGCTTGCCCGCGTTGTTCTGGGGCGTGTTCGCCGCGGAGGCAGGCAGCGTGAACTTCGCCTTGTCGTACTGGTGCACGTAGCGCGGCGGCGGCAGCGGATCGGAGTGCACGCCCTTGTGGCTGAGATAGAGGAAGAACGGCTTCTTCGGATCGCGCTCCTTGGTCAGCCAGTCCATCGCATAGTCGGTCAGTTCATCGGTGATGTAGCCCTTCTGGGGCACCGTCTTCCCGTCGACGTTGAGGTTCGGAGAGGACTGCCCGGTATTGACCCTGGACGGCCAGTAGTTGCCCTGACCGATGAAGCTCACCCACTTGTCGAAGCCCGGCCGCGGTGCGTCGGTGCTGGCCCCCATGTGCCACTTGCCGAAGAACGCGGTCTGGTAGCCCGCCTGTCGCAGGTAGCTCGGGAAGTAGGTGAGGCCCGCCTCGGAGCTGTCGTTGTTGTCCACGATGCCGTGGTTGCGCGCGGTCTGCCCGGTCAGGATCGTCGCACGGCTGGGGCTGCACAGCGACGAAGTGACAACCGCATTGGGGAAGTAGGTCCCTTCCTTCGCCATGCGGTCGATATTCGGGGTCTTGAGCAGGCCCGGCTGGAGGAAGCCGAGCCCGTCGTAGCGCAGGTCGTCCACCAGCACGAACACGATGTTGCGAGGGCGCGCATCCGGCCTAGCCGATGCGGCAGCAGGCGCGGCGCGGTCTTTGGCCAGAGCGGCCGGAGCGGAAATCGAGAGCGCGGCGAAACACGCGGCGCCCAGCAGAGCCTGCGCGGCAACGAGGGTCTTCTTCATATAGGTTCCTGAAGAGGTGATCACCTCGGCCGCGTGACCGTCGGTGCAAAGGGACGAACTTTGCCTAGGATCATCGCGGACAGCCACTCTATAAGTTCATACCGCGCGAAAGAAATCCTTGCCTCGAGAAAAGAGGGTTTCGGCCGGCGCCCTCCGCCTGGCGCTAAAACAGCCGAATACGGGCGCCATTCCCATGCTTTGTCTGACGACGAGCGACACCGGACAACTGATCGCCTGATACGGCCCCTGCGGTTCACACGCGAAGGCGGCAACGGCCATGGTCGCTATCTTCGCAATCGGTTGCCGGACAGTCGTAAGAACCGGCGAGTAAAGCCGAGCTGCATCGCTGTCATCGCATCGCGCAACCCAAAGCTCTCACGGAACGGAGATATCCAGTGCGTGGGCGACCATACCTGCGGCCAGTTCGTCATTTTAATTGAAGATTGCCGTTGGGGGCGCCTCGATGCCAAGAGGCGGCGGCCGCCGAGGCGCTCCAAATTCATCAACGGTCAATCCGTCCCACTCCACTGATCAACGAGACCGTCAAACTCGACGATCTCTATCTCTTCCAGACGTACGCGCCTGCTCGTCAAAGCACTGTTAAAAAGCTTCCCGCCGTATTCTGCCGGATGCTACACTTGAATCGTCTGCAATCAATCCGAACCAGCGGTGACCACTCTCCTAGAAATGCTCGGCCACCGCTGCAGTGCCGTCTGCATGATCGGCGTTGATCGAGAAAGAGCGTTGAACCTGTCGCCCCGGAGGATATCCTTACATAACAGTTGCGCGCTTGATTATCCTGCTTGCCGATCGAATACCGCAACCAAGTCGAACGGCAGCTTGAGTGCATGCCTGTCGTTCGGTTCGACTATGATGAATGGCTCAAAGTGGTCGCGAACTGCCGCAATAGCGGACGGACCGCACCTCGGGACCGACATTGGATCGCTGAGCGTCTCAAAGGGGCCGACTCGCGCATTCCCCGGCCGAGCTTCCCGAGCTAAAATCGTCTGGTCAGCGCCGCCGACAATGCTGCTCGACCTGTGTATCAAGGCGCTCTACCTGCAAGGCCATGCTGCATATCGTCCATCATCCCGGTTACGTGGTCGAAACCGAGCGCATGGGCACTTTCCCGCATGACAAGTATGCGCTGGTCATGCGTGCGCTGGGCGAAACGGGCGTGCCGATGACCATACATGCGCCCGAAATCATGCCACGAGAATGGCTCGAGGCAGTCCACGACCCTGCCTATGTCGATGAAGTCATCAGTTGTTCCGTCCCGGCGGCCAAGCAACGCCGGATCGGTTTTGCGATCGATGAGCGGATATCCCGGCGTTCGCAGCTTTCCCCCGGAGGAACATGGCTCGCGGCGAAACTGGCGCTGCGGCATGGATATGCGGCAAATTCCGCCGGTGGCAGCCACCACGCCCTGGCCGATACCGGCGCGGGCTATTGTGTGTTCAACGATCTGGCGCTCGCCGCCAACAGGCTGATCGAGGACGGTAACGTCTCACGCATCCTGATACTCGATCTCGACGTGCATCAGGGGGACGGCACTGCCGCCCTCACCGCAGGACGCAGCGACATCTTCACGCTGTCCATTCATGCCGAGAAGAACTTTCCCACACGCAAGGCGCGCTCGTCGCTGGATATCGGACTACCCGATGCAACGGGCGATGCGGACTATCTGAAAGCGCTGGCCGGAGCGCTGCCCAACGTCCTCGATCATTTCATGCCTGAACTGATCCTGCTGCAGGCAGGCGTCGATGCCCATGCGGAAGACAAGCTTGGCCGGCTGTCCATGACCGACGAGGGCCTAGCGGACCGCGATCGATTTGTGGCGGCAGAGGCGATGCGGCGCGCCATTCCATTGGCGAGCACGCTGGGCGGTGGCTATGGCACAGATCGCGAAGCCGTAGCCATGCGGCACGCCCGCACGATCCTCACCCTGTTCAACACGATCAGCGCGCGAAATGCCGCCTGATTGCGCAGGGCTTACCTTACTAGGCCCGCCTCACTCTCGGCGTCGATGCGCTCGCCCAGCTTTTCGACCTCCTTGGGATTGAGAATCCAGGCGCAGGTCTTACGGCCTTTGCGGAACATCGGCCGCCTAAGCTGGATGCCCGTCTGCCCGTATTTCGATCGCGGGCGGTCGAGCTTAAGCGTTTCAAGTATCTGAAAATACCTGCTTAGATATCGCTAGTAAACACTTGATCTATCGGCATCCCACAGACCTTACGTTTGATCACACCTCTTCGCTGCCCAGCTAAAAGAACGGGCCAAAATTCCAGATCATTGCAAATCCGTCTACGTGGAGCAGCCGAAGGCCCGTTGCTCCAACACGCCTCGCGCCTCTTCCAGCAACGGCAGCGCTGCTTCCAAGTCCCCCGAATGGCTTGGTTCGATCGCCCGTGAGGCAGAAAGCGCGGCGACGACAGCGCCCTTCGCATCGCGCAGCGGAACCGCGATGCATGCCAGCCCTTCGCTGATTTCTTCACGATCACAGGCATAGCCCAGCCGGCGCACTGCCACGAACTCCCGCGCAAGCGCACGAGGCTCGGTGATCGTATGCGCAGTCAACTGAACGAACGGACCGGCCTCCAGATAGCGAGCCTGCTCCCCGTCTGGCAGATGCGCCAGCAGGACCTTGCCGATCGCGGAGCAATAGGCCTCCAACTGCATCCCTACTTTCGTGAACAGATCGCCGCCCACCTTGACGCGGTACGTCACCATATCGCCGTCAAGGGTGCCCAGTTGCACGACGCAGCCCAAACGCCTTGCGAAGTCGGGCAACAATTGGCGGCCGATACCGGAAAGCACCTCCGGCACGCTGATCCGGCCCGCGAAGGCGAGCATTCGCGGGCCGGCAACATGACGCCCGCCTCCAACCGGCGTCAGCAGCCCTGCGTCACGCAACGTGGCAAGATGCCGGTGCATGGTTGCCACCGGGACATTGAGACTGCCCGCAAGCGATGAGGCGCGGTTGCATCCGCCATCGACCAGGACCGCTTCCAGCAAGTCCATCGCCCGCTCGAAAGATGAAAGGCGCGGCATTCCATTTCTCATATTGTGAGAAGTAAACCTGCTAGCCAACTGGCGCAAGTCATGCCGCGCATCTATGCTCGACGGCAAGCGAGAGGGAGACCATCGGTAATGACCGAAACACCGCACGAGAGCCTGGCGAAAAGGCTGCGCGACGCATACGTCGCGGGCGCCATACCGCCGCTACGAGATGGACTTGAGCCGGTGGATGCGGCGGGCGCCTATGCCGTGCAGGAGATCAACACGCGTCACTGGCAGGCACAGGGCCGTCGCATCGTCGGCAGGAAGGCGGGGCTGACGGCAAAGACGGTCCAGCTACAACTCGGGGTTGATCAACCGGATTTCGGCGTCCTGTTCGATGACATGCGCATCGCTGATGGCGGGCGCCTCGCGGTTTCCCGGACGATCCAGCCGAAGGCCGAAGCCGAGATCGCGCTCGTGCTGGCACGCGACCTGCCGGACGACACGACCACCGCCGCGCAGGTGGGCGCGGCGACGGGCTCGGTTCACGCCGCGATCGAGATCGTCGATTCCCGCATCGCCGACTGGAAGATCACCTTTGCCGATACCGTGGCGGACAATGGATCGTCCGCCTTCTTCGTGATCGCAGAGGAAGGCGTTCCGATCGCCGGGCGCGACTTGTGGAGCTGCGGCATGGTGATGACGGTGAACGGCGCGATCGCATCGATCGGCGCTGGCGCTGCCGCCCTCGGCCATCCGCTCGAAGCGGCCGCCTGGCTGGCACGCACGCTGGCGGCACGGGGCGATCCGCTCAAGGCAGGCGACATACTGCTTACCGGCGCACTGGGGCCGATGGTGCCTCTCTCGCCGGGAGATCAGGTGCGCGCCGTGGTCGGCGGGATCGGCGAATGCGCTTTCAGGTTCGGCGGAGAATGACGCCATGAGCAGAACCAAGGTCGCGATCATCGGTTCGGGGAACATCGGCACCGACCTGATGATGAAGATCATGCGGCTCTCGAAGACGCTCGAAGTCGCCGCGATGATCGGCGTCGATCCGTCCTCGGACGGCCTCGCACGCGCCGAGCGCATGGGACTCGCCACCAGCAGCGCGGGGATCGACGGGCTGCTCGCCCTGCCCGGCTTCGACGAGATCGGCATCGTCTTCGACGCCACGTCCGCAGGCGCGCACGAGCGGCACGATGCCGTCCTGCGCGGGCATGGCAAGCGCGTGGTCGATCTCACCCCCGCAGCGATTGGGCCTTTCGTGGTGCCGCCGGTCAACGGCGCAGCGCATCTCGATGCCGCCAACGTCAATATGGTGACCTGCGGCGGGCAGGCGACGATCCCGATCGTCCACGCCATCAACCGCGTGGCGCCGGTACACTATGCCGAGATCGTCGCCTCGATCGCCTCGAAAAGCGCAGGTCCGGGCACGCGTGCCAACATCGACGAATTCACCGAGACGACCAGCCGCGCCATCGTCGAGATCGGCGGCGCCAAGCGGGGCAAGGCGATCATCGTGCTCAACCCCGCGGAACCGCCGCTCATCATGCGCGACACAGTGCTGTGCCTGTGCGAGGACGCGGACCGCGAGGCGATCGCCGAAAGCATCGCCGCCATGGTCGCGCAGGTCCAGGAATACGTCCCCGGCTATCGCCTGAAGCAAGCGGTGCAGTTCGAAAGCATCGGCTCCAACCGCCCCTTGCGCATTCCCGAAATGGCATCGACCGGCCGGACCGAATTCACCGGCCTCAAGGTCTCCGTCTTCCTCGAGGTGGAGGGCGCGGCGCATTACCTGCCCGCTTATGCCGGCAACCTCGATATCATGACCTCGGCGGCCCTGCGCACGGCCGAGCGGATCGCCATGAAGGAGGCCGCCCTGTGACCCCCGCCAAGCCAAAGCTCTATATCCAGGACGTCACCCTGCGCGACGGGATGCACGCGATCCGTCACCAGTACGGCCTCGACCACGTCCGGTCGATCGCGCGCGCGCTCGACCGTGCCGGGGTGGATGCCATCGAAGTGGCGCACGGCGACGGGCTCAGCGGGTCCTCGTTCAACTACGGGTTCGGCGCGCATACCGACTGGGAATGGCTGGAAGCGGTGGCGGAGGTGCTGGAAAGCGCGGTGCTGACGACACTGCTGCTGCCGGGGATCGGCACGGTCCATGACCTCAAACAGGCGCACGGCCTTGGCGTCCGCTCGGTCCGTATCGCGACGCACTGCACCGAGGCGGACGTTTCGCGCCAGCATATCGAGGCGGCGCGCGGCCTCGATATGGACGTGTCCGGCTTCCTGATGATGAGCCATATGGCAGAGCCGGAAGTACTGGCCCGGCAGGCGCTCCTGATGGAGCAATACGGCGCCCACTGCGTCTACGTCACCGACAGCGGCGGCGCCATGAACATGGACGACTACGCGGCGCGGCTGCAGGCTTATGACCGGGTGCTCAAGCCGGAAACGCAGCGCGGCGTGCATGCGCACCACAACCTCTCGCTCGGAGTGGCGAACTCCATCGTCGCTGTGCAGAACGGCGCGGTGCGCGTCGATGCCTCGCTGGCGGGGATGGGCGCGGGGGCGGGCAATGCCCCGCTCGAAGTGTTCATCGCCGCTGTGGACCGCAACGGCTGGGACCACGGCTGCGATCTCTACGCGCTGATGGACGCGGCAGAGGATCTGGTTCGCCCGCTGCAGGACCGCCCCGTGCGCGTCGATCGCGAGACGCTGACGCTCGGCTATGCCGGGGTCTACTCCAGCTTCCTGCGCCATGCGGAAAAAGCCAGCGCCGATCACGGCGTCGACACCCGCGCCATTCTGGTCGAGGCCGGGCGTCGCAAGATGGTCGGCGGGCAGGAGGACATGATCGTCGATATCGCGCTCGACCTCGCGCGGGCACCATCGGCGCAGTGAAAAGAAGACCTGGTCCATTTTCGGTGGACCAGGTCTTTCGAGTCATAGGAGAGAGACCGCCTGAGGCGATCCGGTCGAACCGGAAGACAGGCACCGCCTGCGGAGGCGATGCGCTTCCCGTGGATGTGAGGTCCGACGATTCCAACCTCGCATAAAGTTCACAGGTTTACAATATGTGATTTCTTGGGCTAACCCGAAGGGCGACGGGGCGACATACGATCGCCGCCAAAAAGGGATGATGCCATGTTGGAACGCGATGCCAGCCACCTTTTCGACGAAGACCTCCGGCTGTTTCGCCAGACCGTGCGCCGCTTCATCGAGCGCGAATTCTCGCCCCGGGTGGAGGAGTTCGAGGAGGCCGGAAAGGTCGGCCGCGACTTCTGGCTGAAGATGGGCGAGGCCGGGTTCCTGTGCCCCGGAATTCCCGAGGAGTTCGGCGGTCTTGGGCTCGACTTCCGGTTCAATGCCATCCTCAACGAGGAACTGACGTATGCGATGATGTCGGACAGCGTGACGCTGCAATCCGACATCACGATGCCCTACCTGCTGCACTACGCATCGGACGAACTCAACGCCCGCTGGCTGCCGGGCCTGCTGTCGGGCGAGACGGTGTCCGCGATCGCGATGACCGAACCGGGCGCGGGCTCGGACCTGCAGGGCGTGCGCACCACGGCGCGGCGTGACGGCGACGAATACGTCATCAACGGCTCCAAGACCTTCATCACCAACGGGCAGAACGCCGACGTCATCATCACGGTCTGCAAGACCGAGCCGGAACTGGGCGCCAAGGGCACCTCGCTGATCCTGGTCGAGGCGGACCGCGCCGGGTTCGAGCGCGGGCGCAATCTCGACAAGGTCGGGCAGTGGATGGCGGACACCTCGGAACTGTTCTTCAACGATGTGCGCGTGCCCGCCGGCAATCTCATCGGGCAGGAGAACCGGGGGTTCATCTACCTCGTCAGCGAACTGGCGCAGGAGCGTCTGTCGATTTCCATCACCGCGCAAGCCGCCGCGCAGCGCGCCTATGACGAGGCGGTCGCCTTCACGCGTGAGCGCAAGGCGTTCGGCAAGGCGATCATCGATTTCCAGAACACCCGTTTCACCCTCGCCGACATCAAGGCCAAGCTGCAGGTCGGTTGGGCGCACCTCGACTGGGCGATCGCGCGCCATGTGCGCGGCGAACTGACGGCGGAGGAAGCGGCGGCGTCGAAGTACTGGCACACCGAGATGCAGTGGCTGGCCTGCGACGCGGCGCTGCAACTGCATGGCGGCGCCGGGTACATGAACGAGTACCCGATCGCCCGCATCTGGCGCGATGCGCGCGTGCGCCGGATCTACGGCGGGTCGAGCGAGATCATGCGCGAACTGGTAGGCCGCTCCCTGTGAGCGGCCAAATTCGGAGCGCGATGACTTGACCTCAAATCGTCATTGCGAGCGCATCGAAACAATCCAGGGCGGCTTGAAATTGCCCTGGATTGCTTCGCTACGCTCACAATGACGAAGGGTGGTTCAATCCCGGCAGTAATGCGCCGCTTCGGCAAGGAAGCGCGCCTCGTGCGTGGGATCGGCGAAGTAGGAATCGTGCCCCGCGAGGCGCGAATAGCGATAGAGCGCCGCCAGCTTGAAGTTCACCATGGCCTGATACCAGCGGATATCGGTCGCCTCGCCCCCGGTCTGCGCGAAGTAGCGCGCGATCACCGTTTGCGGCTCGGGGCAACCGGCTTCCAGCAGCGCGGCTGCCAGATCCTGCACCGGCGTATGGCACGCCCCTTCCCGTGGGAGTGAGCAGGCGAGATAGGCAAGGTCCAGCAGCGGATCGCCGACGGTCGCCAGTTCCCAGTCGAGGATGGCGACGAGCCGGGGCACCCCCTCGCCGCTCCACATGACATTGCCGAGGCGCATGTCGTTGTGGATGATCGCCGCGCCGGAAGGCTCGGGCGCCCTGCCCTCCAGCCATGCAGCGACTTCGCGGAACGCAGGCGCCGGTTCCTCGCGCCCGTCATCCAGCATGCGCGCGAATATCCGCAGGTGGCGGGCGTTGAAGGCTTCCGGCCTGGCCTTTCCGGCAAGCGGGGTGGCGCTCCAGTCGATGCCGTGAAGCTGCGCCATCGCCGAGACCAGTTGCCCCGCCATGCCCTCGCCGACACTCTCGCCGGTAAAGGCGGCCGGAAGCGTCTCGGTGACGACCACGCCGTCAACCATGTCCATGATGTAGAACGGCACGTCGAAGACCGCGCCCGCTTCGGCCGTTGCCAACACGCCCGGGACGGGGACGCCGTGCGGCCCGACGATGCGCAAAAATCCGGCCTCGCGCAGCACGTCATTGCTGCCCGGCGGGAACGGCGGCGGCGGCGGGCGGCGCAGCACCATGCGCCGCCCGCCCGTGTCGAGGCGGAACGTCAGGTTGCTGTGCCCGTCGCCGATCGGCGCGATGCGGGGTTCTTCGTCGGCAAGGTCATGCTCGCGCAGGAAGGCATGCAGGCGCTCGCGGGTGGGCGCATCGAAACTCCAGCTCAACGGGTCGCTCCGCTTTCCACCAGATGGTCGAGATAGGCTTGCTGCCAATGCGTCTCGTACTGGCCCGCCGCTACCGCGCCGTCGATCGACCCGGTACAGGCGGCTTCCTGGATGAGCGTGCCGAACTTGTCCTTGGTCGGCAGCTTGACGAGGCCGAAGCGCTGCAGTTCGAGCAGGCAGGTTTCCCCGGAGGTATCGACAATCTCGGCGCGCAGGGTGTCCTGGCTCATGTCGTCACGATAGGTGCCGTGCTGGCGGATCGTGGCGATCGGCGTCAGCGCCCCGTCGCGCACGACATAGCCCGCGCAGCCCAGTTCCCCGCGCGCGATCCAGATCCAGCCGTTTATCATGCGGCTGCCATCGGGCGTATAGGCGCACAGCCACTTCCAGTGCTGCGGCACGCCCCAGTTGCGGTTGCCCCAGCTGTGATCGCGGTGCGCCATGCCCGAAAGGTCGATCGTGCGCCCCCCCGTGCGGATGCTGCCCTCGATCCGCCCGGTTTGCTCGTAGCGGTTGAGCGCGAACCATGCGGGCAACCCATCGGGATTGTCATGGTAGCTGAAGGGCGGATGGCTGCCGGTGAAGGTGAAGTCGAGTTCCACGCGCTCGCTGCGATAGCTGACCCTGGCCGGCTCTCCGAAGCCGGTCTTGCGCAGTTCCAGCCCCTCGAACGACAGCGCGTCGAGGTCCATCCCCGCAGGTATCTCGCCATTGACGAGTTCGAGCAGCAGCGGCCGCTTCTCCTCCCCCCAGAGCACCACGTTGAAGCCCGCCTTCCCGGCGCTGGTCAGGTAGAGATAGGCCTGAAAACCGAGCTTCTGCTCGGGCAGGATCGTCTGCCAGAACAGGGAATCCCGCATGCGGCCGCTGTCGTCGGCGGGGTGGCGCAGATAATCGCGGGGGGAAAAGCGCGACATGAAATCTCCTTCGTGGGCTCGCTCAGGCGTCCGGCTTCGCTGCGCTGTTCACGCGGGAAAGGACATAGCGGGTGGTCTGCGCATAATGCGCCGTGAGGATACGCGCGGCCTCGGCCGCATCGCGCGCCCGCAGCGCGGCGACGACGGCGCGCCGCGGGGCGACCAGTTCGATCTCGCTGGTCAGGCGGTAGACGCGCAGGACGTCGGCAACGATCTCGGCTACGGAATCGATCAGCATCGACAGCACGAGATTGTGCGAGGCCCGGCCCAGCACCCGGTTGAACTCCACCAGCGGATCGATCGTCGCCAGCGGATCGCCCATTTCCAGGCAGCGCACGGTTTCGGCGATATTGGCGTCGAACGCGGCGAAATCCTCGTCATCGGCGCGCTGCGCGGCCAGTTCGGCAGCCTGCATCAGAAGATTGACGCGCACCGCCATCAGGTCTTCCAGCGGCATGCGGCCCAGCACGATCATGTCGCGGATCGACTGGCCGACGCCCTCGCCGCTCCGCTCGCGCACGAAAGCGCCGCCGTTGACGCCTTTGGCGAAGCGCAGCACGCCGGACATTTCCAGCGTCCGCAACGCCTCGCGCACCGCATGGCGGCCGACATGAAAGGCTTCGGCCAGGGCGCGTTCGCTGGGGAGCCGGTCCCCCGGATTGAGGCGCTGGGCGCCTATCTCGTCCAGGATGGCATCGCGGA
Organism: Novosphingobium sp. fls2-241-R2A-195; assembly: GCF_030209485.1. Classification (NCBI taxonomy): domain Bacteria; kingdom Pseudomonadati; phylum Pseudomonadota; class Alphaproteobacteria; order Sphingomonadales; family Sphingomonadaceae; genus Novosphingobium; species Novosphingobium sp. fls2-241-R2A-195. The sequence continues at coordinate 144,597 of NZ_JARVRY010000024.1, read as the reverse complement.
CCCGTTCGAATATCCGTCGCCCGCCCGCGGCGCTCCCTTCGGCATGCATCGTCATGGGACTGCCCGCCTTGCTTCGCAGGTGCCGCGTTCGTTGGACGGTAGCCCGGCAGACCGGGACCGGGCGCGAGGGTTCGATCCCTGCGCCACAGTCTCCACCCCATGCCTGCCGGGCCGCCCCCATGCTACATCGCCCAGCCCAGCGTCAGGCCGTAAGTGCGCGGCTGGCCGTAGATGCTGATGACCTGCCCCGGCAGCGCCAGCACCGTGCGGCGATAGTTCACGTCGAAGGCGTTCTGCACCCATGCGCTGAGGCGCCACTGGCCGGTGCGGAAGGTAACCCGCGCGTTGCTCAGCACATAACCGTCTTCCGAGGTGAACGGGATCGTCGTGCCGTAGGCGAGTTCGCCCTGTCCCGGTTCGTGGAAGAAGTCGCTCAGCATCGCCACGTCGCCGTGCAGCGTCAGGTCGCTGTCGCCGCCGGTGTGGATGGTGTAGTCCGAGCTGACGTTGACCGAATGCTTGGGCGCACGCACCATCGTCGTGCCCGAGAAGTCCAGCGCCCCGGTCGAGTAATCGAGGTACTTGGCGTCGGTATAGGCATAAGCCACCGCCACCCGGAAATCGCGGATCGGCTCGATCGTCACATCCAGTTCGGCGCCCTTGATCCGGCTCTTGCCCGCATTGGTGATGAGCGACGGCGTCGATCCGTCCGGCAGCTGCGTGACGCGCGAGACCTGCAGGTTCGAATAGTCGTAGCGGAACACCGCCGCATTCGCCTGCAGCGCGCCGTTCAGCCAGGTGCTCTTCACGCCGATCTCGTACGCCTTGATCTTCTCGGGATCGAAGACTTCGGCCGCCTGCGCCGCCGTCAGCGGGGTGTACTGGTAGCCGCCCGACTTGAAGCCCTTGCTGAAGCTGGCGTAGAAGTTGAGATCGCGGTTGGGCTGGTAGGCCAGCACGAACTTGGGATCGAACGAGGTGAACTTCTTGGTCGGGTTCACCTGATCGAAGTCGGCGCGGACCAGCGGCAGCGTGTCCGTGGTTCGGCCGCCCAGCGTCGCCTTCTTGCGATCTTCGGTATAGCGCGCACCGGCGGTGAACTTGAGTTCGTTGCTGATGTTGAAGGTCGCCTGACCGAACCCGGCGATGCTCTTGGTGTCATAATGGCCGAAGGTCTGGTCGACCGATCCGGCCCCCGCGACGCTGTCCGCGCCGTAGCGGAAGAAGTCCTCGTGGTAGCTCTTGTCCTTGTAGAAGTAGACGCCGACGATCCAGTCGACCAGCCCGCCCAGCGACAGTGCGCCGTCATTGGCAGAAACGAACCGCAGTTCCTGCGAGAACTGCTTGGAGTCCTCGTTGCTGATCTGGCGGATCACGTCGAGGCTGGTGTTATCGAAATCGCGGTCGTCGGTGTACGTCATCTTGCGATAGGACGTGACCGAGACGAAATCGCCCACGTCGGTCGCCCAGTTGATCTTGCCGGTGAAGGCATCGATCTTGCGATCATAGAGCGGATCGGTGGTGTAGTACTGCTTGTAGGGATCGTCCGAAAGCTGCGGCACCAGACCGGCGCGGCCCAGCAGGATGCCGTAGGGATTGGTGGTGCTGCCGATGCTCTCGCCCTGGAACGAGCGGCCGGTGTCGCGCGCGATCTCGCCGATGAGGTCGATCTTGATGGTCGAGGTCGGCTCGATCGCCAGACGCAGGCGGCCGCCCCAGTTGTTGACGCCCTGCGGGTGATTGCCGGTCGTCAGGTTGGTGATGTAGCCCTGCTGCTTGGTACGCCACGCGGCGATGCGGCCCTTGATGGCATCGCCTGCGATCGGGCCAGAAACGGCGCCGAACAGGTTGTAGCTGTCATAGTTGCCGACGCCTGCCTCGGCCTCGGCCTGGAAGTCGTCGGTCGGCCCCTTGGTGATGACGTTGACGGCGCCCGCGATCGTGTTGCGACCGTAAAGCGTGCCCTGCGGCCCCTTCAGCACCTCGACCCGTTCGATATCCTTGAGGGCGCCGAGCACGCCGCCGGTGCGGCCCAGATAGCTCTCGTCCACGAACACGCCGACCGAGGATTCCGAACCCGGATCGAACTGGCGCGTGCCGATGCCGCGAATGTAGAGCTGCGGGCGCGCAGAGCCGAAGCCGCCGGCGTAAAAGCCCGGCACGCGCGGCGCGATGTTGCTGATGTCCATGACGCCGGCGGCGACCAGCGCCTTGCTGTCGAGCGCGGAAATCGTGGCCGGAACGTCCTGCAGGCGTTCGGCACGGCGCTGCGCGGTGACGACGATGTCGCGCGAAGGGTCCGCCGCCGTATCCTGCGCCGCCTGATCCTGAGCAAACGCAACTTGCGGCATGGCGCATGCGGCAAGCAGAATCGTCCTGTACTTCAAGTTCATCCTCTTCCTCCCTCTGTTTGAGGTCCGCCCGGCCACCGTCTGTCGCGGCATCCCGGATTTGGTTGGACCATTTATCAAGCCCGATTCAAAATCGTCAAGCTGTTTATCAATTACGAAATATTTCCGGCAAGGTGTCTTCGAAAAACAATGAATTTTGGGAACGTGGCAACCTCTTCCAATGCCTACATTGAAATGAGCCAGTTCCACATTCTTTCAACGACTCCGCCCGACCAGACCTGCCGTGCGGCCATTTCCTCGGCATTCAGACGGCCGCTTTCGGGGGCGAAGCCCATCATGCGCACGTCGCGCTCGATGCGGGCGGCGTCTTCGAGAAACCAGTTCAACACCGCCGCCTGCTCCAGCGTCTCCCCCGCAACGACGACGCCATTGCCGCGCAGGACGATGGCATTCCCCTCGCCCAGCGCCTCGGCGACGCGCGCCGCCGCGGCATCGTCGCGCAGCAGGCGGGGATCGTCCCACAAGGCGGGGCCCGGTGCGAAGTAAGCGCCGATGCCGTGGCGCGCGGCCGGGACGATCCCTTGCGTGGATAGCGCCATGAGCGCAGGCGGCATCGTCCGGCAGATCCCGCCAACGTCGGCGCGCCGCGCATAGATCGCCTGATGCACGCGCACTTCGCCCAGCACGCCTTCCGGCAACGGCCCCGATATCGGCACGACGACGCCCGGCTCGTCCGAAACCAGCCCCATCGGCATTGCCGCGCAGACAAGGAAACTTCCTCCATCGAGCCGCGCCGAGCAATGCCCATAGGCATGCGCCAGCCCGCTGCGCCCCAGCGCCCGCGCGGCCTTGCGCACCAGATCTTGCCGGGCATTCGCCTCCATCGATCTCTCCCGCGTTGCCGGGTGTTGACCCCGGGATCATCGCTTCTTACAAACCAAGTGCTCGGTTTGTTGATTCGTCTTGTAGCCGGGCCAATACGGGAGTCAACACGACATGGAGAGGATAACGACCGGGATCATCGATGATCCGGCGTCCAACAGGTTTCTCGTGCCGCGCCGGGTCTTCACCGACCGGGCGGTTTTCGAACGGGAATATGCGGCGATATTCGACACTTGCTGGCTGTACCTCGGCCACGCATCCGAGCTGCCCGCGCCCGGCAGCTTCGTGACGCGCAAGGTGGCGCGGCGCCCGATCCTGTTCACCCGCGACCGCGACGGCGAATTCCACGCGCTGTTCAACGCCTGCCCCCATCGCGGCGCCACCGTATGCCGCGAACGCAGCGGCAAGTCGCCCGCGTTCATGTGCCTCTACCACGGCTGGACTTTCGGTTCGGATGGGCACCTCAAGACGCTGCCCGGCTCCTCCGGCTATCCCGAGGGCTTCAAGACCGACCCGCAGAAGCAGATGGTCCACGTGCCGCGCATGGAGCGCTTCGGCGACTTCTTCTTCATCAGCTTCGCACGCGACGGCGAGGATCTGGCGACGTATCTCGCGGGCGCGGGCGACTACCTCAAGCTGGTCTCCGAGCATTCCGCCAGCGGCATGCAGATCGTCGGCGGCACGCAGGAATATGCGATCCGGGGCAATTGGAAGCTGCTCTCCGAAAACAGCTTCGACGGCTACCATGCGGCCTGCAACCACTCGACTTATCTGGAATACCTCAAGAGCGCGAACGGCGCCCTCTCCGCCACGCCGCTGGCGGGCGAGGCGTTCGACCTTGGCAACGGCCACGCCGTCGTCGAATATTCCGCGCCCTGGGGCCGCCCGATCGCCAGTTGGGTGCCGCTGTGGGGCGAGGAAGGCAAGGCCGAGATCGACGGTGTCTACGCCGAACTTGTCAGCCGCGTGGGCGCCCCGCGCGCCGACCGTATTGCGCGCAAGAACCGCAACATGGTGATCTTCCCCAACCTGGTGGTGAACGACATCATGGCGATCACCGTGCGCACCTATTTCCCCACCGCGCCCGACTACATGGAGATCAACGCCTGGGCCCTCGCCCCGCGCGAGGAAAGCGAGTGGCGGCGCAAGTACCGGCTTTACAACTTCACCGAATTCCTCGGCCCCGGCGGCTTCGCGACGCCCGACGACGTGGAAGCGATCGAGAAGTGCCAGCAGGGCTACGCCACCGCGGGCGACGCGCTCTACAACGACATCTCCAAGGGCATGATCCGCTCCGACGCCCCCTCGTTCGACGACGAGGCGCAGATGCGCTGCTTCTGGCGCGAATGGGACCGCCGGGTCACGGCGGCGAAAGTGATGGCCGATGCCTGAGATGATCGACGATACCCTGATGCTGCGCCTGCGCGTGGAAGACCTGCTGTTCGAGGAGGCCGACCTGCTCGACAGCTGGCGGCTCAAGGAATGGCTGGCGCTCTACACCGAAGACGCCTGGTATCACGTGCCGCCCAGCGACGTGGACGGCGATACCGCCGATCCCGACACCTCGCTGTTCTACATCATCGACGATGCCGTGCGCATGCGCGAGCGGGTGTCGCGCCTGTCCAAGATCGGCGCGCATTCCGAGCACCCGCGATCGAAAGTGCGCCACATCGTGTCCAACGTGCGCGTCCGCCGCGACGGCGCGGTGATCCGGGCGCGGTCCTCGTTCATCATCTACCGCAGCAAGGACATTACCAGCGACGCCTTCGTCGGCCACTACATCCACGAGATCGTCGAGCGGGACGGCGCCTTGCGTATCGCGGGCAAGAAGTGCGTCCTCGACATGGAAGCGCTGCGTCCACACGCGCGCATCAGCATCATCCTCTGACCGGCGGGAGAGACGCCATGGACCATCCCCTTCGCTTCGCCCGGCTGGGCTACTGCCGCCTGCACGCGCCCGATCTGGAGCGCAGCATCGGCTTCTACCGCGACGTCGTCGGCCTGACGCTGGCCCGGCGCGACGACACCGAGGCATGGCTGCGCTGCGGCGACAAGCCCTACGACATCGTGCTGGGCCAGGGCCCGGCGGGCCTTGCCGCCGTGGGCTTCGAGGTGGAGGGCGAGGCCGATCTCGACCGCGCCCACGCCATCGCGCAAGACCTCGACCTCTCGCCCCACTGGGCCGACGAGGCAACATGCACGCGCATGCAGGTGCGCCGTTCGCTGCGCTTCACCGACCCGATCACCGGGATGGAGATCGACTTCTTCACAGGGCCTGCAGTGACGGACGAACCGCTGTCCTCGCAGCTGACCAAGATCGTGCGCATGGGCCATGTCGTCATCAACGTGCATGACCTGAATGCTGCGCACAATTTCTGGGTGGAGGCGCTTGGCTTCGCAGTGTCGGACCGGGTGGAGGGCATGGCCGAATGGCTGCGCTGCTGGCCCAATCCGCTGCATCACAGCCTGGCCCTGTTGCAGAGCCCGACCGGCGCCAATACGCTGCACCACGTCAACTTCATGGTGACGGACATCGACGATATCGGCCAGGCCATGAACCGCCTCAAGGGCGCCGAAGTACCGATCGTGTTCGGGCCGGGCCGTCACCTGCCCTCGACCAGCGTGTTCCTCTATTTCCTGGACCCTGACGGCAACAGCGCCGAGTTCAGCTTCGGCATGGAACTGTTCGAGGAACAGGGCGCGCGGGGGCCTCGCGAACTGGAGCACAAGGCCGAAGTCATGGACACCTGGGGTGGCCGCCCCGACCCGCGCTTTGGCAAGGGCAGCCCGGTGCTCGCGCGCCATGGCTGACGGACCGCTGGCCGGACAAGTCGCCATCGTCACCGGCGCGGGGCGCGGGATCGGCCGCGCCATCGCGCAGCGGCTGCGGGCGGACGGCGCGCGGCTCGTGCTGGCCGATCTCTCGCTCGATGTTGCCGAAGCGCTGGCCGGGGAACTCGACGGGATCGGCTGCGGTGGCAATCTGGCGCAGGAGGCGGTCGCCCGCGCCCTCGTCGATACCGCGCTGGACACGCACGGCCGGATCGACATTCTGGTGAACAACGCGGGCGGCGGCATCATCGCGCCGTTCCTTTCGCATACGCCCGAAACCTTGCGAGAAACAGTGGACCGCAACTTGTGGTCGGCGCTCTGGATGTGCTGGCTGGCGCTGCCGCACATGAAGCAGGCCGGGTACGGGCGCATCGTCAACATCGGCGCGGATTCGGTGCGCAACGGCCTTGTCGATCATGCAGCATACAATGCAGCAAAAGGCGGCGTGCATGGCCTTACGACCGGTCTCGCCCGCGAATTCGCGCAAGGTGGGATCACCGTCAACACCGTCGCCCCCTGCGCCGTGCGCACCGAACAGTACGACGAGATCGAGGCGGTGAACCCCGATCTCATCCGCAAGGTCGTCGAGGTCATCCCGATGGGCCGCCCCGGCACCGTCGAGGAAGTCGCCTCGATGGTCGCCCACCTTGCCAGTCCCGCCGCCGCGTTCGTGACCGGACAGGTCATCAGCGTCAACGGCGGCACCACCATGCTATAAGCCTTCTGGGAGAACGATGATGAGCACGGATTCCGCAACCTTGAGCAACCCCGAGATCGGCGAGCGCGTCGACGTGGGCGGCATCGGCACCAACTATATCGTGGCGGGTGAAGGCGATCCGCTGATCCTCATCCACGGCTCCGGTCCCGGCGTTACCGCCTATGCCAACTGGCGCGGCGTGATCCCCGATCTGGCGCAGCATTTCCGCTGCTACGCGCCCGATACGCTGGGGTTCGGCTACACCGATTTCCCCGAGGACATCGCCGGGTTCGACATGGACCGCTGGATCGCGCACCTGACCGGCTTCATGGACGCGCTGGGCATCGAACGCGCGCACTTCATCGGCAACAGCTATGGCGGCGCGCTGGCGCTGGCGCTGGCCACGCGGCACCCCGAGCGGGTCGGCCGTCTGGTGCTGATGGGCGCGGCGGGCGTGCACTTCAAGGTGACGGAGGGCCTGCGCAAAGTCTGGGGCTACGAACCCTCGGTCGAGGCAATGCGCGACCTCATGACCACTTTCGCCTTCGACCCCGCGCTGGTGAAGGACGAGATCGTGCGATCCCGCTTCGAGGCCAGCGTGCGCCCCGGCGCGCAGGAGGCGTTCTCCAGCCTGTTCCCCGAGCCGCGCCAGCGCTGGCTGGAAGCCCTCGCCACCGACGAGGCCAAGCTGGCCGCGCTGCCGCATGAAGTCCTGATCGTCCACGGCCGCGAGGACGTGATCGTCCCGCATGCCGTGTCGGAGCGCTTCCACCAGCTCTTCCCCAACAGCGAACTGCACCTGTTCGGCCAGTGCGGCCACTGGACGCAGATCGAAAAGCGCGAGCGTTTCGTGGCGCTGGTGACACCGTTCCTGCGGGGGCCGCAATGACCATACCCGGCTCGATGCAGGCGCGCCCACTCGCCATCATCGACATATTGCGCTTTGCTGCGGGCGCGCACGCGACGCGCGAGATCGTCTCGCGCAACGTGGACGAGCCACTGTGGCGCTACGACTATGCCGCCTGCCTGCGCCGCGCCGCGCAGGCGGCGGGGATGCTGGCCGCCGTGGGCGTCGCCTCGGGGGACCGGGTGACGTCGCTGGCGTGGAACACGCACCGGCATTTCGAGCTGTTCTTCGCGGTCCCCGGCATGGGCGCGGTGCTGCACACCGCCAACCCGCGCCTGCCCGACGAGCATCTGGTCTACACCATCAACCATGCGGGCAGCCGCGTGCTGCTGCTGGACCGCAACATGGCGGCGACAGTCGCGCGCATCCGCGACCGGCTGGAGCATGTCGAACACCTGATCGTGCTGTCCGACCGGCCCTGCGACGGCATCGAAAGCTACGAAGCGCTCATCGCCTCGCACCCGGACGCGCTGGACTGGCCCAGCTTCGATGAAAATGCTGCGGCCTTCCTGTGCTACACTTCGGGCACCACGGGCGATCCCAAGGGCGTGCTCTATTCGCACCGCTCGACCGTGCTGCATGCGCTGGCCGGCGGGCTGTCGGGCAGCATGGGGTTCAGCGCCTTCGACGTGGTGATGCCGTGCCAGTCGCTCTACCATGCGACGGCGTGGGGCCTGCCGTTCGCAGGGGCCATCAACGGGGTCAAGTTCGTGCTCCCGGCCGACCGCATGGACGGCGCCTCGCTCGACGAACTGGTCCGCACCGAGGGCGTCACCTTCTCCGGCGGGGTGCCGACGATCTGGACGATGTACCTCGACCACCTCGACCGCACCGGGGGAGACACCGGCACGCTGGAGCGCGTGTTCATCGCCGGATCGGCGGTGCCGCGCGACATGGCGGTGGCCTTCGACCGGCGCGGCGTCGCGGTGCGCCAGATGTGGGGCATGACCGAGACGAGCCCGCTAGGCGTCGTCTCCGCGCTCACCCCCGCCCTCGCCGAGCTTGGCGAGGAGGACGCGCGCGAACGGATCTGGACGCGGCAGGGACGCATGCTGTTCGGGATCGAGATCGAGATCGTCGATGCGGAAGGCGCGCCGCTGCCCCACGATGGCGAGACCTCCGGCGCGCTGATGGTGCGCGGACCGTGGGTGCTGGACCACTACTACCGCACCGAGGAAAGCGCCTGCGACGCGCAGGGCTGGTTCGATACCGGCGATATCGCCACGATCGACCGCTTCGGCTTCATGCGCATCACCGACCGCACCAAGGACGTCATCAAGTCCGGCGGCGAGTGGATCAGTTCGGTCGATCTTGAGAACACCGCCGCAGGCTGCCCCGGCGTGAAGGTCGCCGCCGTCGCCGGGGTGCCGCATCCCAAGTGGGAGGAGCGCCCGATCCTGCTGGTCGAGGCGCACGAAGGCGTCGCGCTGTCCGAGGCGCAAGTGCTCGATCATCTGTCCGCACGGGTGGCGAAATGGTGGATGCCCGACCGCGTGATCTTCGCAAGCGTGCCGCTGACCGCTACGGGCAAGATCGACAAGAAGGTGATCCGCGACACCTATCGCGATATCCTTGCCAGTTGAGGAGGACCCGCGATTGCCGACCGAAACGAAACCACGCCGCACCCAGGCCGAACGCAGCGAAGCGATGCGCGCCCGGCTTGCCGCCGCCGCGTACGAGACGATCGCGCAAGGCGGCTTCAATGCTCTGCGCATGCGCAACGTGGCGCAGGCGGCGGGCGTCTCGCAAGGGGCGCTGATGCACCACTTCCCGGACAAGAACGCGCTGGTCCTCGCCGCCGTGGAGCAGGCGCTGGCGCTGGCCGAGCAGGACAGCGGCGTCGGCGACCTCGCGCCCGATGCATCGCCCGAAGCGGTGCTGCGCGCGCTCCTGGACGACCTGCACGGGTTCTTCTTCAGCGACCGCTTCTGGGTGGCCATCGGCATGACCATGGAAGCGGCCAAGGATGCGGCGTTCTACCCCGTCCTGCGCGGCAGTGTCAGCGGGCTGCGCACGCCGGTCTATGAAGGCTGGAAAAACCGCCTCGCCACTGCGGGATGGAGCGAGGAGGAAGCACAGGCAGCGGTGCGCTCGGCGGCGGCGATGATCTCGGGCTTCTCGATCCGCCGCTTCTGGGCGGAACCCGATGCGCTGGAGGAAACCCTGACGCAGCAGTGGATCGCCGAACGGCTGGCGCGGCGCTGAACCCACCGTCGTCATTGCGAGCGCAGCGAAGCAATCCAGGGCGGCCTTGAACTGCCCTGGATTGCTTCGCTGCGCTCGCAATGACGAAAGACGGGGACGACGAAAGACGGGGACGACAAAGAGGTTCAGCCCTTCGCGCGAGGCGCGCGGGGCAGCTTCTTCACCTTGATCCCGGCGCCGTCGCGGGTGCGCTCGCCGATCATGCGCAGGAACGCGCGCTGGCGCAGGATGCCGAAGAAATCGAGCATCGAGGGCAGCGCCACTTCCAGCATCGCCGCCGCCTCGTCTTCGCCCATCTGGCCTTCGACTTGTTCGAGGAACAGCTTCGCCTCGTTCGCCGCGACGAATTCGGACGCCTTGACGTAGTAGTCGAGGATGTCGGGCGGGAAGCCGTGCTCCTCGTCGAAGCCGACGCTGCGCATGCGGCTCCAGATGTTGAGCAGTTCGGCGTCGGTGATGCTGATCATCGGGCCGTCCTCGCCCTCGGCCAGTTCGATGATCTCCAGCTTCGCCAGCGCGCGGGCATCGCCCGGCGCCTTGGGGTTTTGTTCCGCGAGCGCCGCCAGCGACAGGTAGCCCTTGCGCACGCCGACGCGGCCGGACACCAGTTCCTCCAGATGGCCGAGCGCGTTGGCACCGATCTGCGTCGTGCCGTTCTGCCCGCTGAGCGCCGCCTTGATCTGCGGCAGGGTCATGCGCGAATCCTGCTGCAGCTTGCGCACCGCGAGAATCGCGCGGACGTGCTCCTCGCCGTAATCGGCGACGTTGCGGGCCGGACGGTGCGGATCGGGGAGCAGCCCGGCACGGAACAGCACGCGGATGGTTTCGCGGTTCACACCGGTACGGGCTTCCAGATCACGCATTTTCATGGGCCTTCCATACGCATTCCAAGCGGGAATGTCTTGGCCGACCGAGATGCAATTTCACGGATTGCCATAACGCATTTTTTGCGTATAGATATAACGCAATTATTGAGCATTCCTGTGGAGAGGAACATGGACTACTCGCGCTACTATCTGGGCGTGCTTTTGCAGGTGGCGGTGATCGCCAGCTTCATCGTCGGCGGGCCGTGGGTCTGGGTCGGCATCGCCAGCCTGCCCGCGTTCGGCCTTGTCGACAGCGTGCTGCCCAACGACTTTCGCGCCCGCCGCATCCGGCATGAAGGGCTGGTCGAGATCCCCGTGTGGCTCTGCGCGCTGCTGGGTCCGGTGATCTACCTTGCCGCCGCTTACTGGGCCGCGCGCAATCCCGGCGCGAGCGGGTGGGAATATGCAGGCGTCATCGCCTCGTGCGCGTGGCTGAGCGTGATCCCGCTGGTTCCCGCCACGCACGAACTCTACCACCAGCGCGGCAAGCTGCGCCGCCTTGTCGGCCGGTACTGCCAGGTCTGCTACCTCGATGCGACGCGCGAGATCGCGCATGTGGTGGGCCATCACATCCACGTCGCCACCACGCTCGACGGCGACACCGCGCCGCGCGGCACCAGCCTCTACGCCTTCACCCCGCGCGCGGTGGTGGAGAGCACGAAGGAAGCCTGGCGCTCGGAAAGCGACAATCTGGAGAAGATGGGCAAGGGCCGCTGGTCGATCGGCCACCGCGTATACCGCGCGGCGCTGGTGCTGCTGGCGTTCCACGCGATCCTGTTCGCGATCGGCGGCTGGCGCGCGAATGCGGTGGCGCTGGCCGGGATGATCGGCGCGCGCTTCTGGATCGAAAGCTTCAACTACTTCCAGCACTACGGCCTCATCCGCGTGCCGGGCACCCAGATCGACCGCCGCCATGTGTGGAACCATCTGAAGCCGATCTCGCGCGTGATGGGCTTCGAGATCACCAACCACGCCGATCACCACACCAACAGCTTCGCGGCGTTCTACGAACTGGTGCCCGATCGGCAGTGGATTCCGATGCCGAGCGTGTTCGTGTGCTTCTTCTCGGCGCTGATCCCGCCCTTGTGGCACCACAAGGTCATCATGCCCGCGCTGCGCCGCTGGGACAACGAGATGGCCTCTCCCGCCGAGCGCGAACTGGCGCGGGAACAGAACCGCCGTGCCGGATGGCCCGACTGGTTCGAGGACAAGCCCGTAGCCGAAGGACAGATGGCGGCGGCGTAACACGTAGCCCTCTCTCCTTCAGGGGAGAGGGTTGGGAGAGGGGCATGGGCGTTGCGCTGCCCCTCTCAACTGCGGCTAGTCAGCAAGCTGACAAGCCTTCGTATCTCTCCCCTGAAGGGGAGAGATCATCACACCGTCAGGCGCGTGCCGATCCGGTCCATGGATCCCGACGGAAGCCCCGCCATCGCCTCAAGGTAAGCGGCGGGGCTTTCGCTGATCTCGCCGATCTTGGCGAGGCCGGCTTCCAGATACTCCGGCCGCACCGACATGGCTTCCTCCAGCACCCATTGCGAACCGCGAGCACGATCCTTGCCGAGCAGGGCGTCGAGCCCGGACTCGATGCGCTCCGGTCCCATGGCGTTGGTCAGCAGGTAGTCGTGGAACACGTCGTCGCGGTGGACGCCGAGCGCCAGTTGCACCAGCGCGACCGCCAGCCCGGTGCGGTCCTTTCCGGCGAAGCAGTGGATCAGCGTGGCGCCGTCGTCCTGTTCGAGCGCGGTCACCAGATGGCCCATGGATTCGCGAAAGCGTGGGCTGTCGGGCAGGATGCGGTAGATCCGCGTCATATGCGCGACGACTTCCTCGATCGTCGTCATCTTCAGGAACGCGGCGACGGCGTGGGGGATCGTCTCGTCATGGGCGGTCGCCCGGCGGATCGCACCGGCATAGCCGTCGAAGGCCCCGCCCCTTTCGAGCGTGCACTCCGAACCGGCGCGCAAGTCGATGATCGTCGCCACGCCGAGCGCGGACAGGATGCCCTCGAACCCCGCCCCCGCCGCTTCGAGCTGGCCCGAACGCAGCAGGCGCCCGGGCTTGAGCCGGGCGCCGGTGGCGGTGGCATAACCGCCGAAGTCACGCAGGTTGTGGACGGGCGAGCCCGCCGGAAACGCGCCCTGAAGAACCGGGGGGGTGCCGGTGGCCGGCTGGCTGTTCGATGTCATCACGCAAGAATCCCGTTGCTGGATTTCGAGGGGCCTTCTGGCAGCTTCGGCGCCTCGGGGTCAACGAAATGGTACATGGATTTACGATTTCTCGTCAGTGCCGCCCCTTCTCCAGCAGTGCGGTCAGGTGGCTCAGCACCACATGGGCGGAGGTCGCCAGCCAGCTGAGCAGCGCGTCCTGATGGTTGTTGCCGTCGCGCGCGGCAGTGAGGCAGCTGGAGAGGTCGATCACCGCGCATTTCCACGCGGCGAGCACGTCGTAGAAGAACAGCGCGGCCGGATCGACGGTGCGGCCCGAGGCATTTTCATAGGCGGACAGGAATTCGTCGCGCCGGAACAGGCCCGATATCATCGTCTCGCCATCGGCACCCCGGTTGGCGAAGATGGGCTGGAGGTTCCAGGCGAGGTCCTCGTGAAAATCGCCGACATGGGCGAGTTCCCAGTCGAGGATCGCGGTGACTGCGCCGCCCACTGGGTCCGGCATGGCAAAGTCCGGCAGGGCGGCGGCGCGATAGTCGAAGCCGTGGATGCGCACGAGGTTGTCGATGAAGGCGGGCGCCAGTAGCGCGATCCAGTGCGCGTCGAAATCGGTGCGCAGACCCGATACGGAAGCGGCGGCCTGCGGGGGCTTGGCGACGCCGGGCACGAACGTCGTCACCAGCGCGGGCAGGCCGAAGGTGGCGCCGTCGATATCGGCATGGCGCACCTCGGGCACCGGCACGACGCCGTGCATCGCACGCAGCACCTGATCCTCGCGGCGGCGGCAGGTCTCGATCAGGCCCTCCAGCGGGTCCATGCGCAGGACGAGGCGCTCGCCGCCGTGATCGAACACGAACTGCTCCTTGGAAGCCCCGCCCGCCATGCGCCGCAGGCCCGAGATGCTGCCGGGGCCATACAGGCTTTCGAGCGAGGCGGTGACTTGCGCGATGCTGCGCGGGATATAGGGACCGGTGAGGCGGCGGGCCTTCTTCTCCTCAAGGATGGCGAAGATGCGAGGCTCGATGGTCACGCAGGTATCGGTGGTTTCAGCAGTCAGGATCACCGGGCGGTCTCCATGGTCAGGTCCGCGATGCTATGCAGTTCGGCGGGGTTGAGATCGAAACCGCTGGCGGCGAACCACGAACGATCGCGCAGCGACTGCCGCGTGCTGAAGGCGAGGACGCCGCGGTGCAGCGCCTCGCGGAAACCGGGTTCGCCATCGCGCGCTGCGGCGCGCACGAGGCTATCGGTCGCGCGCATCATCGCCTTGTAGCGCGCTTCCGCCCCGCCGCCCGGTGCGCGCGCCTCGGCCAGATCGGCGGCGGCGGCGCGGGTGGCCGGGCCGCCGGAGGGCGCCAGCCCCTCCAGCGTCGCCTCGAGATCGGCAAGGCAGGTGCGCGCGTAGCTTTCCGCCTTGTTCCACTGGATCGCCAGCAGCCGCAGGTGCCCGACGATCAGCGCCGCCTGCTCTGCGGCCAGGCTGTTGAGCGGATCGATCGCCGGGCGCACCACGTCCTCCATGGCGCGCACCATCGAGGCGATCCTGAGGTCGATGTCAGGCGTCATGCCAGATCGCTGCGCAGGCGATTGAGCGGGAAGCCCTCCAGATAAGTCCCCACGCCGATCGCCCCGTCGCTGCGGTGCCAGCGCGCCATCGTGATCGGCGAGAGGTTGTTGCCGTAAGGCACCCACGGGTGATGGACCAGCACGGAGCCCGAGACGGTATGTTCGCGGTCGTCGCGATCGACGATCGTCATCTCCATCGTCGTGGGGAACAGACCCGGCCGGTGCGTGCGGACCGAGCCCGCCTTGGCCCCGCGCACTTCGCCGCCCACCAGCGCATAGCCGTGCTTGAAGACGTGCTGCTGCCCCACCGGCGCGGTGCGATCGACCGAGAAGATGCCGTGGAGCGCCAGCCCGTCATCGAAATGGGCATTGGCCCACAGGATCGGATGGAAGCCGTTCTCCGGACGCGGCCCCCAGCTGTGGTCCATGGTCGAGACGCAGTCGATCGCATGGGTCCGCCCGCCCAGCGAGAGCGAGCCCTTCATCCGCACCGTCATGTCGAAGTGCGCCGAATAGGCCGTCCCGAAGCCCGAGTTCGCCACGGCCGCCGCCGCGTCCGCCACGGCCATCGGGTCCATCGCGGGGTCGTGGATGTCGTAGGGCTCCATCAGCGCACTGGCCTCGATATGCAGCTTCACGCCGCCCGCATCATAGTCGAGCACGTAGTCGCGGATCGAGGCGGCCTTGAACGACAGGCCGGTTTCCAGGCGGAAGTCCTCGGCTCTGTCCACCAGCGGGTTGTGGTTGATGAGGTCGATGTAGACCGCATCGTCAGCGCTGAACCCTGCGCGGTCGATGATCTCGATGTCGCTCACCGTCGCGCCCACTCCGGCGCGGTGGACGATGTAGATGAAGCCGAAGATGTTGGCCTCGGGAATGTAGAAGTTGAAGTATCCGGTCTCCGCCCAGTCGGCGCGGCTGACGTCGGGAAGGTGCAGGCGGGTGTCCGCATCGGTAATCATGCGTCTCTCTCCTTAAAAGCGGTAGCTGAAGGTGGCGCCGTAGGTCGCGGGGCGGCCGGTGTAGCGAACGTAGACGTCCTGGGTCTGGAACGCGCTGGTCCAGTAGTACTTGTTGAAGACGTTGCGGCCCCAGACCGAAAAGCGCCAGCTGTCGTCCGGCGCGTGCACACCGGCGCGCAGGTCGACCAGCGTATAGGCCCGGATCGCCAGCTGCGGGATGTCGCCGATGCTCGCGGTGGTGCGGCTGTTGTAGTTCGCCGAGGCCCCGACGAAGCCCTGCATCGAGGCCGTCAGCGGGAAATCATACCCCGCATCCGCCACCACCGACCACTTGGGCGAGAACGGGAAGCGCGCGCCCGAAAAGTCCGCCAGCTCGCCCGACTGGTTGAAGCCCGTGAACCGCGTGATCTCGGTATCGAGATAGGTCCCCGCCACGTTCAGGTGCAGGCCGTCCGCAGGCTGGATCACCACTTCGAGTTCGGCGCCCTTCACCCGCGACTTGGGCACCTGCACCAGCGCGTCGAGCGGCCCGAAGATCTGGTCGAGGATGCGGCCGCGCAGCTGCTTGTCCTTGTAATCGTAGTAGAACACCGCGCCGTTCAGCTGCACCGCATGGTCGAACAGCGGCTGCTTGAAGCCCACTTCGTAAGCGGTGATCGATTCCTGCGCGACCGGCGCGAGTTCCTTGGCGGTGGCGGGCGCGACGGTCGGGAAGCTGCCCGCCTTGTAGCCCCGGCTGACGGTGGCGTAGATCAGCCCGCGATTGCCGGTCTTGTAATTGACGCCCGCCCGCCACGACAGGTTGTCCTCGTTCAGCTTGGCCTTGAGCGGGGTGATGAGCGGAAAGCCCTCGGCAGTCAGCGAATAGCACTGGCCCTCGGCGATCGGCACAACCGGCTGTCCGGGGCGGATCAGCGTCTGCAGGAATTCGAAGATCGGCGCGAAGCTCTCGTTGCCGCCCGGCCCCGGCCCGACGAGCGCACAGCTGGCATTGTCGCGGCGGCTGTCGGTATAGCGCAGGCCCGCCTGCACCGTCAGGTTCGGGATCACCTCGTACTCGACATTGGCGAAAAGCGCCGCTGTCTTGATGAGGGAATCGTTGACCGGAGAGACGTTGCCGCCTTCCATCGGCCCGACGTAGTGCGTCGTCGCATCGGTGGCGTAATAGGTCGCGTGATCGCGCGTCTTGTCGCGCTGGTAATTGGCGCCGACGATCCAGCGCAGCCCCGCACTCGTGCCGGTCAGGCGCAGTTCCTGCGACAGCGAGGTGACTTTGCCGTCGGTCAGGATGTCAGCGATCTGCAGCGGCGTCGCGTCGTAGTCCTGCAAGGACTCGGTGCGATAGTGATTGTAGGCCGAGATCGAGGTGAGCGTGACCGTATCGCTCAGGTCGTAATCGACGCGCAGGCTCGCCTGGACGAAGCGGTCGTCGTGCTTCAGCGGGAACAGGTCGGTGGTCCAGTCGGCCGAGCGCGAGGTCAGCGGCTGCGGCGGCAGGGCGCGGATCGGCGCCTCGTTGGGATTGCCGGGCGCGCTGATGAAAGTCTCGGTGCGCTGCGGCGCCTGCGAGTCCGATTTGTCGAGCCAGCCGTTGACGTTGAGCGCCACCTTCAGCGTATCGGTCGGCTGCCAGTCGAGCAGCAGGCGGGCCTGCGTCTCGCGCCGGTTGCCCAGTTCGTCGCCGCTGCTGCTGCTCTTCTGCCACGGCCCGCTGCGGATGGCGCGGGCCGAGAAGCGCGCCAGCAGGTTGGGCGTGATCGGCCCGCTGACGAAGCCCTGCGCATCGATCGTGTCGAAGCGCGAATAGCTGAGATCGGCGCCCGCCTGGAAATCCTGCGTCGGCTTGGCCGCCACGAAGTTGATCGCGCCGCCGGTGGTGTTCTGGCCGAAGAGCGTGCCCTGCGGGCCCTTGAGCACCTCGACCCGCGCCACGTCGAGCGCGGCGGCCTTGGTCATGGCGCTGAACGGCAGCGGCACTTCGTCGGTATAGACCGCCACGGTCGGCGGCGTGGCGAGCGAGAACTCGACGAAGCCGATGCCGCGCAAGGTGTAGATCGGAGTGTTGAACGGCGACGGCTGCGCGGTCAGGCCCGGCACGATCTTGGCGAGGTCGGCGGTGCTGGAAATCCCCGCCTGAAGCAGTTGCTCGCCCGAGGCCGCGGTGATCGACAGCGGCACTTCGTTGATCGACTGCGAGCGCTTCTGCGCCGTCACGATGATCTCGGCGATGCCGGAAGACGGCGGCGGCGCGGTTTCGCTGGCCTGCGGCTCGGTGGCCTGAGATCCGGCGGTTTGCGCCCAGCCCGGCATCGGCGCAAGGGCGCTGGACGCAAGAAGGAGCCGGGCAAAACGCCCGTTGCACGCGAATGCTCTGTTCATGATGTTCTCCCAATACTTTGTTCTGGTTTTATTTTTACTTGGTAATCAGAAGAGCGATTGATCCCTCGACTTTCCGCCCGAACACCTCCCTCCAACCCCGCTCAGCCTGAGCTTGTCGAAGGCCCCGAAGCGCGGCGCCAGGCTGCCTGTGCTTCGACAAGCTCAGCATGAGCGGAAACAGGGGGGAGCCATGGGGCAGGATGGGGGCGGATCGCTTAAGCCGTCAGCGCGGCTCCGGCCTTGTCGCCCTGCCCGTCGAACCAGTCGGGCCAGCCGGCGCGACGGTTCTGTTCGCGGGCCAGTTCGCGTTCTTCGGGGCTGGCCAGTTCGTTGTCCCAGCGGCGCAGCGCGGGCTTGATGATGAGGTTGTGCCACAAGGGCGGGATCAGGGCGGAAAAGAAGCACACGAACACGCTGGGCATGCGGATCCACTGACGGTCCGGCACCAGTTCGTGATAGGCGGCGAAGCTGTTGGTGTGGTGATCGGCATGGTTGGTGATCTCAAAGCCGATCAGGCGCGAGAGCGGGCGCAAGTGGTTCCACACATGGCGCCGCGCGATCGGGCCTTCCTCCAGCCGGACGAGGCCGTAGTGCTGGAAGTAGTTGAAGCTCTCGATCCAGAAGCGCGCGACGATCATGCCCGCCAGCGCCACCGCATTGGCGCGCCAGCCCCCGACCGCGAAGAGGATCGCCTGGAAGATCGCCTGCGCCAGCAGCGCCTTGTAGAGCCGGTGGCCGATCGACCAGCGCCCCTTGCCCTGTGCGGCAAGGCCGTCGCTCTCGGTCGTCAGCGCCTCGATCGTGCTGGAGAGCACGGCGCGCACGGTGAAGCCGTAAAGCGACGTGCCGCGCGGCGCGGTATCGCCGTCCTTCACGGTCGCGACATGGATATGGTGCCCCACGACATGCGCGATCTCGCGCGTGCAGTCGAGGTAGCAGACTTGCGCATAGCGGCCGACGAAACGGCGCAGCTTGCCGCGCTGGTGGTAAAGCTCGTGGCTGGACGGCACCAGCGGCACCACCGAAAGCCAGCCGAGCGAAAGAATGACACCGATGTACTGACCCGCGGTGGCATCGGGTGCGCGGACCACCCAGAAGGCGGCGGCTACGTAGAGCCCCGGAGCCAGGAATGTCGCCAGCCACACCGGCAGATCGGCGGCGAAGCCGCGCTTCATCCGGCGCGCGGAAAGATCGTCCGGCAGAATGCTGTCTAATAGAGCGAGGGCCGGCAGGGACGCAATGCCCGTCCAGACCCAATATCCTCCCAACGCGAATCCGGCATATGTACATAGCTGGACGAGCGCCGCTACATAGTAGCGAATACTGGACATGTTCCTCTCCTACATTTCATAGGATTTATTTTTATATTTTGTGTCTGGTATTTCTTACGCGGAGCATGCCGGGTTTCGGCGCGGGGACATTTCCCCTGTGGGCCATCGGCGTCGCTGTAGTGGAATGTATTACATTACAGATGATGACCGTCAACTGATTTATCAATATTGCGTAAAATTTATACGCAGTCCAGACTGCGCCGCGCGGCGCCTTGCGGGATCGATTCCCCGGCAAGGCGCAGGGCCGATACGTCCCACAGGGACGACAAGGGAGAGAACTGCATGATACTCAAGGGAAAGACCGCCATCGTCACGGGCGGCGCTACCGGCATCGGCCGCGCCATCGTCGAGCGATTCCTGGCCGAAGGCGCGCAAGTCGCGATCGCCGACATCAAGGGCGCCGAGGACGCCGCCGCCGCGCTGGGCGCCAATGCCTTCGGCGTCGCCACCGACGTCGCCGACAAGGCCAGCACCGAATCGATGGCACGGGCGGTGACCGACCGGTTCGGCGGCATCGACGTGCTCGTGAACAACGCGGGCATCTTCACCGGCCTCAACTACACCCCGATGGAAGCGATCGAGGTCGATGCCTGGCGCCGCATCATGGACGTCAACGTCATGGGCCCCTGGCTCTGCGCCCGCGCGGTGCTGCCTGCGATGCGCGCCGCCGGCGGCGGCAGGATCATCAACATCGCCTCGGTCATCGCCAACCTCGGCATCCCCTTCATGCTGCACTATGTCGCATCCAAGGGCGCGCTCGGCGCGATGACGCGCGCGATGGCCCGCGAACTCGGCGCGACGCAGAGCGGGATCCTGGTGAACTCGATCTCGCCGGGTTACACCCACTCGGACAACGCGGTCGCCAACGCCGACCAGCACGCCGCCTTCGAAGGCACCGCGGCCTCGATGCGCACGATCGCCCGGCCGCAGCAACCGGGCGACATCGCCGGCGCCGCGCTGTGGCTTTCCGGTCCAGACGGCGGCTATATCAACGGCCAGAACATCGCCGTCGATGGCGGCATCTTCATGACCCAGTGATGCAGTGCCTCCCCGCGCGTTCCGCACGCACGGGGAGGCACTTCAGATATGGCTGTGGCACCCTTGTGGTACCTCTAGGTGCCGTTGAGTGCATCCCGGTTTCGCGTGAGATACGAGCGGCTCAGCACGTCCTGCTGCACCCCGAAACCCAGCATTCCCGCGCAGTTCCAGCGCATGAAGCTCTGCGCATAGACCATCGAGGGGAACGGTGCCCAGACGCACCCGTTGATCGCCGCCGCCGTCAGTTCATGCCGCCGCCCCAGCGCATCCTCCACCTGCAGGTGGTTGGACATCGGCAGCCCGGCGTGGCGCTCCACCGATCCTTGCGCGGAGACGAGCCCGCTCACCACGCCGTCCTCCAGCACATAGCCGCTGATGAGCGGGCCAAAGCCCGACCGCGCCGCCGGATCGAGGCCGAGGAAGGCGTGAACCGTCAGCTTTTCCGCGAAGGAGCCGTGAATCCAGGTGGCATTGCCGTTGTCCCGTTCCTTGCGCGGCCCCCAGCTGCGGTCCAGCGTATCGACGCAATCGACCGCATACTCGCGCCCGCGCAGCCGCAGGCGCCCGGTGATCCGGCCGGTGATCTCGTAGTGTCCGGAGAACGCCGCCCCTCCCCAGCCCGCGCCGATGCGGCCCGCCGCCATCGGGTCCATCGCCGGGTCGTTCATGTCGAACGGCGCCATAAGTGCCTGAAAATCAAGTTCGAATGCGGTATCGTCGATACCCTCGTAGCGTATCCGGTAATGCGAAAGCGGATCGACCGCCTCCACTTCCAGCCCGTTGGGAAAGGCATAACGCAGCAGCGAGGCGGGGCACGGCAGATGCTGCTGGTTATCGACATAGGCCTGCGCCTCCCACGCCGGAGCGATGCGGTCCTGCACCAGCACATCGACCATCGCCACGCCCAGCTTCGGCCGTGACAGCACGTAGATGCTCCCGGAAATGCAAGCTTCGGGCACCGAAAACGGGAAGAAGTTGGTCTCGCACCAGTCGTAGGGTGCATCGGCGCCGAACTGGAATTCAGCGTGTTCCCTGGCAATCATTCGCCATTCCTTCAATCAGTTGCCCGCGACCATGGCCTCCACGGTCGGCAGCGAATCCGCATCGTGGTCGAAGCCCGCATCCTGAAACCAGCTGCGCGCCCGCCGCGCCTGCCGGATGGAGAAGGCCAGCACCGCCGCGTCGATGGCGCTCCGCACTGCAGGCTCGCCGTCCTGCGCCATCGCGCGCACAAGCCCCTCCAGCGCGCGGCCTACGCGGTGGAAGGCAATACGCGGGTCGTCCTCGTGAGCGCAGGCCTCGGCCAGTTCGCACCGCGCCATGACTGCCGCAGGTCCGCCCTCGACCGTCGGCAGCGCGGCGACGACGCCAAGCAGGTCGGTCAGGCACAGCGCGTGATAGGCGCCGATCAGCGGCATATGCCGCTCCAGCATGCGCAGCTGCGCGAGCACCACGCCGCACTGCTCGACGGCCAGCAGATTGCCGGAATCGACCGCTGGAACAACGACATGCTCCAGCGTCTGCACCACACTGGCGAGACGGATGATCGGGTCCGGTGTCATGCCATTTCTCCCGAAAGCAGTTCGCACAGGGTGTCCGACATCCCGGCCGTGCACGATGCGAGAAACGCCAGCAGCGCGTTCTGGTGGTTGGTCCCATCGCGCGCCGCGATGATCGACGAGCAATGGTTCATGGCGATCAGCTTGTAGCTCGTCAGGACGCGATACCAATGGAGCGTCGCCGGATTCACCATGCGCCCGGTCAGCGCCTCGTACCGCGAAATCAGGTGCTCGGTGGTGAACATCGAGCCGACATGGAACACGCCGTCGGCATCGCGGTGGCCGAACAGCGGCTCGAAACTATAGGCGAGATCCTCATGGAAATCGCCGATATGCGTGAGTTCCCAGTCCAGCAGCGCGGTGATTTCCTGCCGCTCCTCGTCGAACAGGAAGTTGCCGACGCGGTAGTCACCGTGGAGCAGGACCGGCTGCTCGCAGACGGGCAGATGGTCGTAGAGCCATGTCTCGGCCAGCGTCAGCAGCGGCAGGGAATCGGTTTCCTCCAACGCCCGCACGCGGGTCCAGTAATTGACCTGCCAAAGCGCCGCGTCGGTGGTTTCGGGCCGGGGAACGGCGAAATCGTCGAGCCCCGCGGTGCGATAATCCACCGCGTGAATGGCGGCCAGATGGCCGATGAACTGCGAGGTCAGCGCAGCCCCGAGGCTTTCCCCGAACCGCGCCTTCAGCCCCGATGGCCCCGCGCCGCTGTCGCTGGGCTTGGTCACGCCGCCGACGAAGCCGGTGACCATCAGCGGCTGGCCCATCGTCTCGCCGTCGCCGTCCTCGGTCAGGACGGGCGGCACCGGCACCACACCCGCGACCGCGCGCAGGACTTGCGCCTCGCGGCGGCGGCAGGTCTCGATGATGCCCTCGCGCGGGTCCATGCGCAGCACGCAGCGGGCGAAGGCGGGGTCGATCTCGCCCTCGACATCGAAGACGAACTGCTCCTTGGAAGCCCCTCCCCCCATGCGGCGCACGCCGCGGGCCTGCGCGGCGATGCCTTCGCGGGCGAACAGGACCGAGAGCCCTTCCGCGATATCAGGCGCGGTTCGGGGAATATAAGGCCCCAACTTGCGGCGTTCCTGCTTCGCCAGCAGGATTTCGAGGAGCCGGGGCTCGATCGCATCGCGGTCGATCGCGGCCACCGGTTCTTGCGCTAAGCGCTGTGCCTGGGTCTGCATGACTCCCTCCCTTTTTCTATTTTCCAGTGAACACGGGCTGCCGTTTCTGAGCGAAGGCGGTGATGCCTTCGCGCGCGTCGGCAGTGGCGGCGGCTCGGGCCATGGCCTGTGCTTCGGCCTCCATCTGCGCCTCCGCCGGGACTTCGCCCGAGAGGCGCAGCAGGCGGCGGATTTCGCCGATGGCGCGGGTCGGCCCGGCGGCGATCCGGTGGGCGAGTTCTTCCGCCCGCGCTGCCAGCGCCTCGTCGCCTTCCAGCACTTCGTCGACCAGCCCGGCCTCAGCGGCGGCGGCCGCATCCCAGGTCTCGTTGAGGATCAGGAACCGGCGCGTATGGTTGCGTCCCATGCGGTGCACGAGCGAGAGCGAAGCACCGCCATCGCAGGCCAGCCCGATCCCGGAATAGGCCGAGACGAACCGCGCCCGGTCGCTTGCCAGCACGAAGTCCGCCCCCGCCGCCAGCGCCACCATGCCGCCCGCGCAGACGCCGTGAACCGCCACCACGATCGGCGCGTCGAGGCGCTGCAACCGCAGGATTCCGGTGTGGAAGTCGCCGGTCCACTGCTTCATCAGGCGCGGCAGTTCGTCCAGCCTTGGCAGGAAACCCGCGATGTCGCCGCCATAGCCGAAGGCCCTGCCTTCCGCGCGGATCAGCACGGCGCGAACGTCGCTGCGTTCCGACAGGTCGACCGCCACGTCATAGAGGTCGCGGCAGAATGAGCCGTTGATGGGGTTGCCGGTCTCGGCCTTGGTGAACGTCAGCGCGGCGATGCCGCCCTGCACGTCGAGGCGCATCGTCTCGTAGCTCATGCCTCGACACTCGCCAGCGGCGCCAGCCTGTCGTCGAAGGCGTTCAGGTCCGGCACGGCGAGGACCAGGCGGCGGTCGATCTGCGCCACGACGCCGCGCAGATCGTCCAGCAGGGCCGCCCGCGCCGGCTCGCCGATATAAGGCACGTTGTAGCCGACGAAGGGCTCCAGCACGCTGGTGCCGACATAGCCGAGTGTGCCCTGGAAGAAGTGCCGCATCATGCCGGTGACCAGTTCGCCGTGCACGCCTTGCGCGCCGAACATGTTCTCGCGCCCGCCCAGGCTCATGGCCGCGAAACTGCGCTTACCGGCCAGTCCGCCGCGTCCGTAGAGGCGCTTTCCGCCATAGCAGACGCCCGACAGCATCACCCGGTCGAACCAGCCCTTCAGGATCGCGGGTGCGCCGAACCAGTAGATCGGGAAGGTGAACACCAGCAGGTCGGCGGCCAGAACCGGCTCGATCTCCTCAAGGATATCGGGCGCCAGCGTGCCGCTTTCGTAGCCGTGGCGCTGCTCCAGTGCGTAGACCAAGCGTTCATCGTCGCGGCGGCTGCCGAAGTCGGCGGGCGAGGCGACCGGGTTGAACTGCTTGGCGTAGAGGTCGGAAATCGTGACTTCGTAACCGTCCGCTTCCAACTGCGAGGCGATGACGGTCTTCATGGCGGTGACGAAGGAATCGCCCTCAGAATGGGCGTGAACGAGATGGGCTTTCATCGCGGCGTCTCTCCGGCGCTGTAGAGGATGGTTTCGGTCAGGGGCAGGCTCGCCGGGTCGCGGTCGAAGCCGGTGTCGGCCACCCAGGCGCGTTCGAGCAGCGTCTGTCTGCGGGTATGTTCCAGCACCACCGGCCTAATCGCGCGCAAGGTGGCAGCGTCTTCTCCGGCCTGCTGCACGGCGGTCTCGATCGCACCGCGCAAGGCCCTGACCGCCTGCTCCAGAGCGGTGCGGTCAGGCACCACCGGCGGGGCGATCGCGCGGACGTCCTCGATGGCCTGCGCGAGTTCGCCGCGCGCGGGGTGCGCATCGGGCAGGCATGCGGCGACTTCGCTGCCGAAGGCGCTGAAGTCATGCGCATCGTGTACGTGGAAGGCGTATTCCTGGGGGATCTGCTTGCGCACCAGCGCCAGCGATCGGACGATCAGCGCCAGTTGCTCACGCGCGAAATCGGCGTCGGGCGGCAGGACCGGTGCGACGATGTCCTCCAGCGCCTTCTGCACGGCGGCAAGGCGCAAGGGTGTGTCAGGAACCATTCTCGGCCCTTTCCAGATGCTGTAGAAGCGTATCGACGCAGACATGGCCGAAGCCCGCCAGCCATGTCAGCAGGATGTCCTGATGGCTCTTGCCGCCGATCACGCAGCGGATGCCGGTGGCGAGGACGATGATCGCCGATTTCCAGGTGTTCATGACGCTGTAGTAGGCGATCTTGCGCGGATCGACCGGGAAGCCCGTGGCGCGTGCATAGCGGTCGAGGAACTCGGCCTGCTCGATCAGGCCGCAGACGATGAAGCGCCCTTGCGCATCGCGATAACCGTAGCCTTCCTGGAGCGTCCAGGCGAGGTCTTCGTGGTAATCGCCGAGGTGGGCCAGTTCCCAGTCGAGCACCACCGTCACTTGCGCGGTGACGGGATCGAACAGGAAATTGCCCGCGCGAAAGTCATGGTGGACCACCACGACCCGCTCGATCGGCGGCGCGTTGGCGCGCAGCCACTGTGCGGTGTAGCGGATGATGGGCATCGGCTCGTACGAGTCCTCCTCCCAGATCCGCTCCCACCAGTTGATGACCTGATGGACCCCGGCGGTGCTGCCCGCTTCCGGCCGATCGAAGGCGTCGAGAGCGGCCGACTGCCAGTCGAATTGATGTATCCGCGCCAGCAGGTCGACGAACTGTCCACCCAGCGCACCCTGCAGTTCGGGAGAGAACCCGGTGCCCAGCCCGGTGACGTTCCCGCCCGAGCCCGGCGCCTTGGTAACGCCCTCGACGAACCGGGAGATCATCGCCGGGCGGTCGAACCATTGCCCTTCGACGTCCACCCAGGGCGCATCGGGCACCGGCACTGTTCCGGCCATCGCCCGCATCATCTGGAATTCGCGCAGGCGGTGCGTCTCGACGACGGACTCGGGCGGTTCGCGGCGAAGGACATGGCGCGCCTCGGTTCCGTCGGGCTCCGCCAGCGTGAAGCTGAACTGCTCCTTCGATGCCCCGCCGCCCAGCGGCGCGACTTGGGAGACCCGAGCGCCCGGCATGGCGTGCGCGAAGAAGCGCTCCAGCTTTCCGGCGATCTCGCCCAGCGGACTGGGCGCATAGGGAGGCCCGGACCGCGCCTGCAGCTTTCGGGTAAGCGCTTCGTCGATCGTGCGTTCCGTCGGATAGCGAAGGCGCAGCGCCTCTATCCACTCGCGCGTGGGATGCTGCTTGCTATCCATCGCCGCGCCCGATCAGTGTCTCGATGGAGGGCAGGTCGGCGGTGTTCACGTCGAAACCGCAGGCCGCGAACCAGACCCGGTCACGGGTCGCCTGCCGGTTGCCGTGCAGCAGAACTTCACGGTGGAGCGCGCGGCGAAAGTCCGCGTCGCCGTCCCGATCGACAGCGCGAACCAGCCCTTCCAGCGCTTCGGACAAGGCACGATAAGCGACTTCGCCGCGCACGGGAGGCTTTCCGGCAAGGGCCGCCAGTCCGGCGGCTGCGGCAAGGGTTTCAGGCCCTCCCGCCGCATCGATCCTGTCGGAGACCTCGACCAGATCCTGCACGCACAGGCGGGCGTAATCTTCCAGCTTGTCCCACTGCGCCTCCAGCATGCCGATATGCGCAAGCATCAGCCCGGCCTGCTCCTGCGCCAGCGGATTGCCGGGGTCGATCGCGGGCATGATGACCGTCGCCAGCGCCCGGCGCATGCTGGACAGGCGGACTTCGAAACCGGGGTTCATGCCGCCTTCTCCTCAAGCATCAGGCGCGTGATCTCGTCGAGCAAAGGGTGCGTGACCATCGACAGCCAGGTCAGCAGGATGTCCTGGTGGTTATGCCGGTTGGCAGCCGCCGTCAGGCCGCTGCTCGCCATCGCCACTACGCTCCACGACAGCAGGATGCGGTAGAAGCGCAGAGTGTCGCGATCGACGATGCGTCCCGTCTCGCGCTCGTAGCCGCCGATGAAATCCTCGACGGTCATGAGGTTGGAGCACAAGTAGCGCCCCTGTTCGTCGCGCGCGCCGAAGATTTCGACCAGCGACCATGCCAGATCCTCGTGATAGTCGCCGACATGGGCGAGTTCCCAGTCGAGGATCGCGGTGATTTCGCCGCTGCCGCCGTCGAACAGGTAGTTTCCGGTACGGAAGTCCCCGTGGACGAGGACCAATTCCCGTGCAGCGGGCAGGTTGCTGCGCAACCAGGATTCGACGACCGCAAAGCCGGGGATCGGTGCATAGGCACCCTCCCGCCAGACCCGCGCCCACAAGTTGACACGCTGGCGCGCGGCCTGGAACGGGTCCGCATCGGGAATGGCGAAGTGCCGCAATCCTGCCGCCCGGAAGTCGAAGCGATGGATTGCCGCCATCAGCCGGAGGAACTGCGGTCCGAGCCGCTCGCGCCATTGCGGCGTGAAGCCGGTGCCAAGGCCCGACACGCCTGCGCCCGCCTGCGGCGGCTTGGTGCTGCCGCGCTCGAATGAGGTTATCATCCCGGAAGCGCCGAGCCATGTCCCCTCATGATCCAGAAAGCGGGGACGGGGCACCGGAACCACGCCCTGCATGGCTTCCAGGATCTCGAACTCGCGCTGCCTGCTCGTTTCCAGCACGCCGTCGGTCGGGTCCATCCTGACCACGAGCTGTTCGCTGCGCTCTATGCCGGGCGCGTCCAGCGTGAAGAGAAACTGTTCCTTGGACGCGCCCCCTGCCAGCCTGCACAGGCCGCTTACCTTCGCAGCCGGATGGAGGTTCTGCACGAACAGGCGCGTGAGCCGCGCGGTGATGTCGTCGATCGCGACAGGATGATAATCGGATGACGCCAGCTTCGCCGCCCGACCATCCAGCATATGCACGAGCGCGGGGTCCTGGTCGGCCGGGTCGGCGGCGCGATGCCGCGCATGATCCGGGCACAGTTGTACGACGCGGGAATCCCCGCCGAACCTTTCGGTCATACATTCTCCCATGTATCTCTATCTGTTATTATCCGGTGCCAGGCACCGGCAGATCACGGTCAAGACTTGAGGAAAGAGAAGTCCCTGATATTCGGCCGGACTTGCCGGACTATCGCAGCTATCGTCCTGCGATCTTCGTCGGACACGATGCCATAGACGATCAATGCGGCATCGTGCGTCATGCGGGCCACGAATTCGGCATCGTCCAAATCTTCCTGGACCCACAGGTCGATCACGCCGGAACTGTGCGTCAGCAATGCCAGTGCGACATCGTCACGCGAAAACGATCCATCGCTCGGATGGTCGGACAAGTAACCGCGCTCGACCAGTCCTGCGAGACTGCGACGCCAGAAGTCCAGCGCGCGGTCGAGGTAGACCGGCCGCGCACCCATGTCGCGCTCGCCCAGCTGGAACTTGTAGAGCGGGCGATAGAGACCCGGCCGCTCCACGAAGAGTTCCGCCGCGAACGTCATGGTGTGTATGGCGTAGAGGACCGGGTCCTTCTCCGAAACATCCGCCTCGCGGCCGCTGATGATCGCATCCAGGCACCGGTTCAGAAGGCTGTAGAGTACCGTCCCTTTCGATCCGAACAGGTTGTAGAACGTCGTCGGGCTGATCCCGACATGCTTGGCCAGCTGGTGCATCGTGAAGTCGGTGCTGGATGTCGAAAGGATCAGCGCCTCGACGCTGTCGAGGATAAGGTCCTTGCGCTGGTCTTTCGGCAGCTTTCTCAACATTTCGGAATCCCGGCAGCACCTTCGGAATGCAGGCAATGTGTGAAGGTTAGCGCCAGAACACGACTTCGCAATCGTAACTCCTGCCACGGCCAATCAAACAGTAATTCGCTTTTCGACAGCGGAGCGAACATTTGCGAACGCTTCCGCTTCCTCAATCACCAAGATCGGGTCCTTTTCGACCCTGTACCTCGAAGTGTAATACGTTACAAAAACTCGGTCAATATGTTTATTATTATCTGTTTTCGAAATGCCGGAGATTTCTCGCAGGGGTTCCGCAAGAAATCTCCGGCCCGCAGGGCTTCACGCCATGACGTATATCGACTTGGTGTTCTGATAGGCTGCGATCGCCTCAGGCCCGAATTCCCGGCCGAGGCCGCTGGCCTTGATGCCGCCGAACGGCGCGCCCAGGGAAGGCATGTAGCCGTTCACGCCCACTGTGCCGCTGGCCACCTTGCGAGCGATCTGCGTGGCATGATCGCCGTCCGCGCTCCAGACCGAACCGCCGAGGCCGAACGCGCTGTCATTGGCGATGCGAATGGCTTCTTCCTCGCCGTCGTAGGGGATCACGGAAAGCACCGGGCCGAAGATTTCCTCCTGCGCGATGCGGGCTCCATTATCGACGTCGGCGAAGATGGTCGGCTCCACGAACCAGCCCTGGTTTGTCGACTGCGGACGGCCACCACCCGCGACAAGGCGCGCCTCCTGCTTGCCGATGCCGATGTAGCTTTCCACCCGGTCGCGGTGTGCGGCCGATGCCATCGGCCCCACCTGCGTCGCAGGATCGAGCGCATCGCCCACCACCAGTCCATTGGCGAACTCCGCCAGCGCTCCGACCACCTCGTCGTAGCGGCGACGGGGCGCCAGCACGCGGGTGCCGTTGTAGCAAGCCTGGCCGTTGTTGAGCATGCTGGCCATCGGCACGCCCTGCAGGAACGCGCCGACATCGACGTCGTCCAGCAGGATCGCGGCGGACTTGCCGCCCAGTTCCAGCGTGACCGGGCGCAGCAGTTCGCCGCAGGTGCGCGCGATCGCCCGCCCTGCCCCGGTCGAGCCGGTGAAGGCGACCTTGTCGATGCCGGGGTGCGAGACGAGGTAGGCGCCGACATCACGGTCGGCCGCGACCCAGTTGAGCACGCCTGCAGGCACACCCGCTTCCAGCGCCGCCTCGGCGAGCAGGTAGCTGTCGAGGATCGTGCCGGGTGAAGGCTTGATAACGACGGTGCAGCCCGCCGCCATGGCCGGAGCGATCTTGTTGAGCGCCAGCGTCACCGGGAAGTTCCACGGCACGATCGCGGCCACCACGCCGATGGCGGAACGCTCCACCAGCGTCTCCTTGCCCATCTGCGAGGGCCGCACGTCGGGCGCGCCGAGCCCTTCGGCAAGCTGCGCGTAATACTGCACGACGCCTGCGCCAAACTGTCCTTCCAGCAGCGTGCTGAGACCGATCGGCATGCCGTTCTGCGCACTGACGGTGCGGGCGATCTCATCCCCCCGCGCCGCGACGGCGGCGACGAAGCGCTGCATCACTGCCGCCCGTTCGGCGGGGCTGGCGTCCGCCCAGCCCGAAGTCTCAAAAGCCTTGCGTGCTGCGGCCACTGCCGCGTCGACGTCGGCTTCGACCGCTTCGGGCGCGCTGCCGTATTCCTCTCCGGTGGAGGCGTTCACCAGCGTGAAGCGGCGGTCACTGGCGGGAGAAACCCACTGGTTGCCGATGAAGAAGGCGTCCTTGGATATCGTCATCGTGGTCATCCTCTTGTGGTATGGGGGTGTCAGGCGCGCGCACCGGCGGCCGAACTGGCATCGGTGAACTTGTCGTAGTGGATGGCGTCCAGCGCGACGCCTTGCGCCGTCAGTTCGGCGACGGCGGCATCGATCATCGGCGGCGGGCCGCACATATAGGCCTGTAGATCCGCCGATCCGCCGAGTTCGGCGATGGCGTCGGCGATCTCCCGCGTGACCAGACCGTGGCGGACGCCTTCGACCTGCTCTTCGGACAGGACCGGCCGAAACAGGAACTTGCCCTCCCAGCGCGCCGCGATCGCGGCAATGTCTTCAAGGCAGTAGAGATCGCGCTCTCCGCGCCCGCCGAACAGAAGCACGACGTCGCGCGCCACGTTGCGGGCAGCCGCATCTTCCAGCAGGCTCATCAGCGGCGACAGACCGCTGCCGCCGCCGACCAGCACGATGGGCCCTTCACCCGGCCGCAGCCAGAACCCGCCGTGCGCGCCCTCGATGGCGAATTCGGTGTCCGCCAGTTCGCCTGCGAACAGCGCCTCGGTGAAAGCACCGCCCGGCACGCGGCGGACGAATGCGGACACCGTCCGGCTACCTTCCGGCGCAGGGGCATGGCAGAACGAATAGGACCTGTGCCCCGGCCCCGAAGGCCACCGCACGTTCATGTACTGCCCGGCCTTGAAGCGCAGCGGCGCATCGACCTGCCAGGTCACCTTGCGGATGTCATGCGTCAGATCCTGCACCGAAACGATGCGGCCGCCGACCGTCACCGGCGCCTCCTCCGCATCCGGCAGATCGACCTCGATGCGCAGATCCGATTCGGGGATCGCCTGACAGGCCAGGATATAGCCGGCTTGCAGTTCCTCGCGGCTCAGCGTGTAGCCGAACGGCGTTATCGCATCGACCTTCCCCGACAGCAGCCGCGACCGGCAACTGCCGCAAGTGCCAACCGTGCAGTCGTGCGGATAGGCCAGCCCGTTTTCGAGCGCCTGCTCCAGCACCGTCTTGTTCCGACCGACCGAGAAGGTCGCCCCCGAAGGGACAAGCTCCACCTGCGGCTCGGGCTTCTTGCCGAATAGCTTCTTGAACATGGTCCTATCCCAAATCGGCCGATTCTCGGTGGTCCGGCTTACGATCCAACTATCAGCGGATGCTGCAAAGCACAAACTCGTAAATCTGTTGACATTCGATTCGAGCTACATAATTTACGTATCAAGGTCACGCAAAAAACGTAAAAGTGATCTGGGAATGGGAGAACAGCATGAAAGCGATTCGCTGCGTGAGCATCTGCGCGCTCGCCGTCGGACTCACCTCGCCTGCCTTCGCACAGGAAAGCCAGGATACTGCCAGCCAGGGCGGCTTGCACGAGATCATCGTCACCGCCACCAAACGCTCCGAAAACCTGCAGGATGTGCCGGTCGCGGTTTCGGCGATCTCGTCTGAAACGCTGCAGTCCAAGGGCGTGTTCGAGACCTCCGACCTCAATGCCTCGATGCCGAACCTGCAGGTGTCCTCGCCCTATGGTTCGCAGCAGCCGAACTTCTCGCTGCGCGGCGTCGGCGTCGGCACCGAATTCAACGCGAACGCCGCCTCGCCCGTCGGCGTGTATGTCGACGAGGTCTATCAGGCGTTCCGTTCCAGCCACGGCCAGCAGCTCTACGATCTCGAGCAG
Source organism: Novosphingobium sp. fls2-241-R2A-195 (assembly GCF_030209485.1). NCBI lineage: Bacteria > Pseudomonadati > Pseudomonadota > Alphaproteobacteria > Sphingomonadales > Sphingomonadaceae > Novosphingobium > Novosphingobium sp. fls2-241-R2A-195. The sequence continues at coordinate 112,595 of NZ_JARVRY010000024.1, read as the reverse complement.
ATCGAGGTGGTGCGCGGCCCGCAGGGCACGCTTTACGGCCGCAACACCACTGGCGGCGCGATCAATTTCATAACCCGCAAGCCCAAGCTCTCCGGCACCAACGGCTATGCCACCATCGGCTACGGCAACTACAACCGGATCAACGGCGAGGCCGCGATCGAAGTCACGCCGGTGGAGGACAAGGTCGGCATCCGCATCGCGGGAACTTACGTCGATTCCGACCCCTACTTGCGCAACCGTCTGGCGCCCGGCCTGAACACTTCGGCAGCGGGCGGTGCATCGGGGCTGAACCAGGTGAATGACCGCTCGCCGGGCGGCACCAAGAGCTACGGCATTCGCGGCACGCTGCGGGTGAAGCCGACCGATACGCTCGATATCACGCTCAAGGGTTACTACGCCAAGGCCGTCGGCGGCACCGAGCCGCCACTGCCGACCGGGCAATCGAAGACCAGCGACGTCATCGATTATACTTCGCCCAATTTCCTGCTCGGCGGCCTGTTCGGATCGCTCGCCCCGGCGGGCCTGCTGCCGGCTTCGTACAGCCAGTCGGGCGAAGGACTCGGCCTCAAGGAGATCCAGGCCGACACCATCGGCAAGGCGCTGACCCGCTCGGAAGGTGTCGTTCTGACGGTCAAGGCTGAATTGGGCGACTCGCTCGATCTGGTTTCGGTCAGCGGCTACGATTCCGGGCGTTATCTGCAGTCGATCACCGACTGCGACGGCACGCCGCTGCGCATGTGTGCGATCGGCTACCAGTCCAACTTCAACGCCTTCAACCAGGACCTGCGCTTCGTGCTCGACCGGCAGGCGTTCAAGCTGATCCTGGGCGGTGGATATGGCCGCGACTCGATCACGGCGGACAACCGGCCGGACTTCTTTAATTTCCTGAGCGACGTGCGCGCGGCGGTCGGCCTGCCAGACACGTATTTCAACCCGGGCGGCGCCTTCAACGGCACCGCGCTTTCGGCCAGTTCCCTACCCACCGGCATCCGCGCGACGAACCATTCCAAGCAGAAGCGCACCAGTTGGGCCCTCTACGGCGAGGGCAGCTACGAGATCACGCCGACCCTGAAGCTGACGGCGGGCCTGCGTTACACGATCGACAAGACGCGCTTCCTGGACGGTATCACGACCTATTACGACGATGCCGGCAATGCGCGGATGATCACCGTGTCGGACTTCAACGATCCGACGCTGGGCAACACCTACTTCATCGAGCCGGTGCGCGACGAAGCCGGCAACATCGTCATCCCGTCCTACCGCGACCTCGGCGTGCCGATGCCCGGCGGGCTTGAGCGCAGCGGCAAATCCAAGAAGTTCACCGGCCGCGCGATCCTCGACTGGAAGCCGATCGACGATGTGATGCTCTATGCCAGCTTCAGCCGCGGCTACCGGGCCGGCACCTTCAACGGCCTCGCCTACGGCAGCGCCAATCAGGTCTACTTCGTACGGCCAGAGCAGGTGAATGCCTACGAGATCGGCTTCAAGTCTCGCTTCCTCAACAACCGGGTGCAGGTCAACGGCGCGTTCTTCTATTACGACTACAAGGGGCAGCAGGGTCAGGTGGTGGACAATACCGCCACTGCCAACCTTATCGCGCTCGACGGCACGCTCAAGGGCTTCGAGGCGGACATCCAGTTCGCCGCCACCGACCGCCTGACGCTGACCGCGTCCGTCGGCATCCTCGACAGCAAGTACAAGGGGTACGATCAAGCCGCCTGCGCTGCCAAGGACTTGTCCGGACAGTTCCCCGCGCAGGACGGCTCCTGCGTCCAGACCTCGGGCGGCAACGTCAGCGTCGGGGGCAATCCCTTCCCTTATGCCGCCAAGTCCTCGCTCAACTTCGGGTTCGACTGGGACGCGGTGGAACTGGGCGGCGGCACCATCAAGCTGCACGGCGATGCCTCGTACACCGGCCGGTATTACTTTGACTCGTTCAAGGACTATAGCCGCGGCCCGCTCCCCAGCGTCGCCAGCGGCAAGTTCGGCGAGGGCAACGGCGACTACTGGCTGATGAACGGGCGCATCTCCTACGATACGCCGCGCTACACAATCTCGGTCTGGGGCAAGAACCTGACCAACAAGGTCTATTACCCTTACGGCATCTCGCTCGAAAACCTGTTCGGCAACGGCTACCGCGTGCGCGGCCTGCCACGCACGTACGGCATCGAGGCGACGATGCGCTTCTGACGGTGACTGGGGCGGGGCCGATGGTCCTGCCCCTTTTTCATGACCTTACGACAACGAGAAAAATGGGAGAGTGCCGTGGAGAACCCCTACAAGTACGTCCGGATATGCGCATGGGGAGGCCCGATCCTCCTGATCGTCACCATCATCTTCTGGGGCATTCTGGGGCGCAACATCCCGCCCTACTCCGCCGGGCTTTCCGCCGCCGAGTTCAAGGCGCAGTTCGCCCCGGTGGCGGACCAGATCCGCGTCGGCATGACCGTGACGATCGCCTGCTCCGTCCTCTACTTCGTGTGGGGACTGGCGATCACCAAGGTCATGGAGAAAGTCGAGCGGCACAACAACGTGCTCTCCACCCTGCAGTTGTGGGGCGCCGGGTTCACGACCCTGATCTTCGTCATTCCCTGCGGCATCTGGCTGACCGCCACCTTCCGCGCCGACACGCTGGAGCCCGGCACGCTGCAGATCCTGTTCGATCTGGGCTGGATGATCTTCGACCTCGCCTACTCGCTCACCACCCTGCAGATGGTGGCGCTGGGCGTGTGCTTCCTTTCGGACCGGCGCCAGGTGCCGCTGTTCCCGGCCTGGGTCAGCTGGTTCAGCATCTGGGTGGGCGTGATGTTCGTGATCGAGGCGCTCAACCCGTTCTTCAAGACCGGCCCGTTCTCGCGCAGCGGCACCGTCAATTACTGGCTCGAGTTCTCGATCTTCTTCCTCTTCATGGCGATCATATCGGTCTATCTGTTCAAGGCGATCGACCGGCTGGTCCGGGAAAAGGCGCCCTGATCGTGCATGGCCAGCCAGGCGCGGGCAACCTGCGCGAACGCGACCGGACGCTGCCCGGCGATCCGGGCGTGTTCTTCTTCATCACGGCGGACATGGCGATGTTCGCGGTGTTCTTCCTGCTGTTCATGGTCGGGCAGTTCCAGGACCCGGAAGGCTATCGCGCCTCACGCGCGGCGCTCGACCCGGTGCTGGGGCTGACGAACACGCTGATCCTCGTCTTCAGCGGATGGTGGATGGTCCGCGCCGTCGAAGCCGGGCGCGAGGGCGACTGGCGGCGCGCCCGCACGCGGGTGCTGGCGGCGATGCTGTTCGGCTCCGCTTTCGCCCTGACCAAGGGCTACGAATACTACGCCAAGGTCTCTGCCGGCATCACACTCACCTCCAGCGAGTTCTTCGGCTACTACTTCGCCTTCACCGGCATCCACTTCCTGCACTTCGTGCTCGGGATCGGCGTGCTGGCAGTCACCGCAGGCAAGCTTGCCAAGCCTGAAGGCGCGAAAACGCTGGTCTGGCTGGAGAGCGCGGCAGCCTACTGGCACATGGTCGATCTGCTGTGGATGGTGCTGTTCCCCATGCTCTATCTTGCGGGAGGCACGGCATGAGCGCCCGCTTCGGCAGTACCGCCACCCTGCTCGCTCTCGCCGCACTGTCGGTAGGCAGCTTTCTGCTCGTCGAAACGGAAGCGGCGTCCCTTGTCGTAGGCCTTGCCGCCGTCGCGATCGCGCTGGTCAAGGCGTCGCTGATCCTGAACCGCTTCATGCATCTGGAATGGCACCACCGGCCTTTCGCGCCGCTGCTGCTCGCCTGGCTCGGTATCGTCGGCGTCATCCTCGGCGGAGGACTATGCGCTTTGCCTTGGAAGGCTCCGACGCACATTCCTGTCGCCGTGAATGACAGGACACTTCCCTTCAAGATAATAAAGTGATTAACTGGTTTCGAGGCGGTTCCTGGAATCGCTCGACCGTATCGCCATCCGCGCCGTCCTCCGGCGCAGCACAGCGGTAGCGGACGCAGACAATGGCGCCGGCAACAAGGCGGCGCCGATATGAGAATGACGGAGAGTTTGTCCTCGATGACCGATCATACCATGCGCATAGAGCGCGACGGCGCCCTCGCCCGTCTCGTCTTTTCCCAGGCAGAGCGTGGAAACCCCATCAACGCCGAATTCTGCGGGGCATTCCTCGACGCCGCGAACACGATCTCGGAAGACCCGTCGATCCGGGCCGTGCTGATCGTTGCCGAGGGCAAGAACTTCAGCTTCGGCGGCGATATCGCCACGTTCACCGGTGAGCTCGACCGCCTGCCGATGATGATAAAGCGGTGGACCGCCGCCCTGCATGTCGGCATCGCCCGCTTCGCACGCATGGACGCGCCGGTCGTCGTCGCCGTGCAGGGCATGTCGGCGGGGGGCATGAACGGGCTTGTCGCGGGGGCGGATTACGTCGTCGGCTCGGCCACTTCCCGCTATCTCGCCGCTTATGCGGGGATCGCCTTCTGCGCGGATGCCGGAACCTCGATCATGCTGTCGCGTCGCATGGGCATCGCCCGCGCCAAGCGCTTCCTGCTGATGAACGAACTGCTCGATGCCGATGCAGCATTCAGCGCCGGGCTGGTGGACGAAGTCGCGGCGCCTGAGGATTACCTCGCCCGCGCAGAGGCCGTCGCGCGCCAATTGGCCGAGGGTCCGACCCGCGCCTTCGGGGAAATCCGCCGCCTGTTCCTGAGCGTGGAGGACCAGCCCCTCGAAACCCAGCTCGAACTGGAGGCGCTGGCCCTCGCCCGCTGCGCCGGGACCGCCGACGCCCACGAAGGCATCACCGCCTTCGCCGAAAAACGCAAACCCGTCTTCAAGGGGGAGTGACGCCATGTGGCTATATCCCGAAGTCCGCACGATGGGCGAATTCATCGAGTATCACGCCCGCCACACGCCCGATCGCCGCGCGCTGGTCTATGGGCAGCGCAACATCTCCTTCGCCGAATACGATCGGGCCGCGAACCGTATCGCCAATGCCCTCGTCGCCCACGGGATCGGTCCGGGTGACCGAGTCGGTTTCCTCGGCCTCAATTCGCCCGACTTCTATTTCTCGCTGATCGCGAGCGCCAAGACGCGCGGCGCTTTCACCGTGTTCAACTGGCGCCTTGCCGCAGGCGAACTGGCGCAGTTGATTGCGGACAGCCGCGCCAGCGTGGTGCTGGTCGAGCGCTCGATGGAAACCCTGTGGAACGAGGCCATAGCCATCGCCGGGCATGCTCCGGCGGCGATATGGTTCAACGAGGCGGACAGCATCGAGGCCCAGTTCGCCCACTACCCCGACACCCGCCCCGACCTGTTCATCAGCGAGGAGGACATCGCCGTCCAGCTCTACACCTCCGGAACGACGGGAGTACCCAAGGGCGTGATGCTCAGCCACGGCGGCTTCAACCGCATGCGCCTGTGCGAGCATCTCGAACCCGCCTATGAGTGGGTGGACGGCGACATCTTCATCAATCCTCTGCCGAATTTCCACCTGCTTTCGATCGGCATCGCTTTCCAGTGCCTCTACAACGGCGTCGCCATTTCGGTGGTGCGGCAGTTCGATCCCGGGCTCGTCTGCGAAGCCATCCAGCGCGATCGGCCCACGTTGGTCACACTGACGCCGACGATGCTGCAGATGCTGCTCGATCATCCGCGCGCCGCCGACACCGATTTCACCTCGATCCGGCTGACACTCTACGCCGGATCGCCGATCTCGCTCGGCCTCATCAAGCGCGCGATCGTGCGGATGCCGGGCAAGTTCATGCAATTCTACGGCGCCACCGAGGCGGGCGGTGCCTTCTCCATCCTCCGCCCGGACGAGCATGACCTTGACAACGAGGCCAAGCTGCAGAGCTGCGGACGGCCGTTGCCACTGATCGAATTCCGCATCGTCGACGCGCAAGGGAACGAACTCGGCATCGACGAGCCCGGCGAGCTACTGATCCGTACACCGTCGATCACAACCGGCTACTGGAACCAGCCCGAGGCGACCGCCAAGGCGCTCAGGCACGGCTGGTATCACACCGGCGACGTCGCGCGCCGGGATGCGGAAGGCCTCTACTACATCGTCGATCGCCTCAAGGACATGATCGTGTCGGGTGGCGAGAACATCTACTGCGCCGAAGTCGAGAACGTGCTCTCCACCCATCCGGAAATCGCGACCGTCGCGGTGATCGGCGTGCCCGATGCGCGCTGGGGGGAAGCGGTCATGGCCTGCATCATTCGCCATCCCGGCAGCACCGTCACCGAACCCGAAGTCATCGCCCATGCCCGCACGGCGCTTGCCGGGTACAAGGTGCCCAAGCGCGTCGTCTTCATGGAAAGCTTCCCGCTGATCCCCAGCGGCAAGATCTCGAAGAAGGACCTGCGCGCGCCCTATTGGGAAGCGCACGGAAGGAGCGTGGCATGACCGGCATGCACCCGCACCTATTCGCGCCGGTTCGGATCGGGACGCTCGACCTGCCCAACCGTGTCATCATGGCCCCGCTAACCCGCGCCCGCTCGGGCCCGGACCAGGTGCCCACCGCGCTGATGGCGCAGTACTACGCCCAGCGCGCCGACTGCGGGCTGATCGTGTCGGAGGCTACAGCCGTCGATCCGCTCGGAATGGGCTGGTATGGCGCGCCGGGCCTCTACAACCCGGAGATGGTCGCGGGATGGCGTGTGGTCACCGACGCCGTCCATGCCGCCGGTGGGCGGATGTTCGCCCAACTGTGGCATATGGGCCGTCTCGTCCTGCCTGACTATCTCGGCGGAGACTTGCCGATCGGTCCTTCGGCAATCGCCGGAGAAGGCGAAACGATGGCTCCGCCGCCGCCCGGCTACACCGGCGGCTTCCTGCCGATGAAGCCCTACGTCGTCCCGCGCGAAATGGACCAGGCCGATATCGACCGCGTCGTCGCGAGTTACGGAGCGGCGGCGCGCAATGCGGTTACCGCAGGGTTCGACGGCGTCGAGATTCACGGCGCCAACGGCTACATCATCGACCAGTTCCTCCAGTCGAAGACCAACTTGCGCAGCGACGGCTATGGCGGCGAAGTCTCCAACCGGGCGCGCCTGCTGCGGGAGATCATCGAGGTCGTGGCGGCACAGGTCGATCCGGGCCGTATCGGCCTGCGGATCAGCCCCACCAGCGAACGCAAGGGCATGGGTGATGAAGACCCAGGCGCCCTCGCCGAAACGATCGGGCGGATCGCCGGTGAGTTCGGCATCGCCTATGTCCATCTGATCGAGCCGATCGCGTCGGGATTCATGGAAAAGCCCCGGCATCCGGTCATGGACCGGCTGCGCGCGTCCTATGCCGGAGCGGTGATCCAGAACGGCAGCTTCGACGCGGCGACCGCCGATGCGTTCATCGCCGCAGGGCAGGCCGATGCGGTATCGTTCGGACGCCCCTACATCGCCAACCCCGATCTGGTGGAGCGCATGCGCGAAGACCGGCCATTGGCCGCAGCGAACTTCGACTACGCCTATGTCGGCGGAGAATGCGGCTATACAGACTATCCCCGGTATGCCGGGTAATGATCGCGACCCTGCCGGAATTATCCGGCGGGTCGGATCAGCCGCGTAACCGCCTCGATCAGCGCCTTGCGTGTCGAGGCGCGGTCATACCCGAAGGCCGTGTTGAGCACCGCGCGGCCTTTCATCCACATCGCGAAGGCCGACGCCTGCTGGCGCCGCAGCGAGACGAGTCCGGCCCAGATTCCGCGCCCGGCCTGATAGCTGGCGGTGCCGTCCAGTATCCGCAAGTGCTCGACGAGGGGAAGCAGTTCCGGCTCCCGCCCTGACAGCAGCGCGACTTCGCCAATCGTTCTCGCGAAGGACACGTAGAACCCGTTGTCGCCGCTCCCGTCGGCCGGCGAGATCGCGTTCGCCATGCCTTCGGCCCAGTCCTCCAGCGTAAGCGGCTTGTCCTTCGCACTGTACGGATTCAGCGGATCGGCCACCTTGTGGATCATGGCGCGCCACGTCGCCTGATTGCGAAAATTCGACATGCCTCCAAAATGATAGGCGATGATCGAGGGAGACACGCCGAGGTTACCGGCGATCCGCCGCTGGTTCACCTTTTCGATCCCGTGTTCGAACAGGTCACGCGCCGCCTCTGTCAGCAGCCGTTCGCGCAGGTCGTCCGGATTGGGCGGCGTGCGCAGGGCGAAACTTTCGAGCCTGGGCTCCAGCAAAGCGCTTATGCTGTGCTCTTCATCCCACGATAGATCGAACATTGCCGCCAGGAGTGCACGCAAGGTCTCGCGCTGCAGGATGGGATATTCGGCGAAGGAATCCAGGCCTTGCGCCCAGACTTCCTCCATGCACAGGTAAGTGACCAGCGCTTCGGCAAAGCTGCGGTCCCGCCCCTGCCCCTCCAGAATATCGCCCCACGCCCGGACTCGCATATCGTGCCAGGCTTCGACGTGACGCAGGTTGCCGGCCACCGCTTGCGGATGGAACAGCACTTCCGACCAGAAGCGGGCATTGTCGCTCCCATGCCGTAGCCGGACATAATTCGCGGTCCACTCGACGAAGTTCAGGTAGCCGAGCGGCCGGCCGGCGATCTCTGCGCTCAGGCTTTGGTGAAACGCGGTATCTTCGACAAGTGCCTGCTGCAGCGCCGCGCGAAGGAGGCCTGACTTGTCGCCGAAATGATGGACGATCGCGGCGGTCGTGACTCCGGCGTTCGCGGCTATGGCGCGCATCGGCATGTTGCGGATGCCTTGCCGCGCGATCCCCTCGACAGCTTTCCCGACAAGCAGAGATTTCAACGGATAGCCGTCCTGTCCGGACGGTGCCGCTTCCTGGAGAGCCTGTACCGACATGACGGCACCTTACAGGCCCACAGGTTGAGCGCAATGACCTTGCGTGACACCGAACATAACGAATGAACAGCCATTACCCATCACATGATTTATATATATTATTATATATCAATATTTTAATTCGACGTCGAAGTTAGTTTTGGCGCGATGACAAAACAGGATGGCAAATACCTCTTGTTCGCTTTGATTAATCAGGTTACCAATTTTCAAACAGCCGAATGAGTCGGCGAACGAATGGAGAGGAAGGACGCGGGCGCCGGGGCACAACCGCCGATCGAGCGCGCTGATGCGAACTTTCCAAGCATCTTCAGGCATGGCCGTCCCGCAGATTGCGACCGGCAAGACATCCTCACGACTGCAGGAGACAGCGTCCGATGAACGTCATCACCTCGATCCCGAAATTTGCCGACAGGCACGCCTACAAGCACGATCTTGCCCCGGACGGCCGCGAGGCTCTCGCGCACATGCTTATCATTCCCGAGCACGGGATAGCCGGCTTCATCTATCCCAGCCTGCGCGGCGGCGGCACGGCGAAAGTGCGCACCACGCTTTTCGGCCCGGGCCTTGGCGAGGAAATCCACGAGGAGATCGAAGGCGAGGCCCCCGACCTCGATTTCGACGACTGGCGCTTCGGACCGCTGGAAATGGCCATCGTCGAACCTCACCACAAAGTCGAACTGCGCTGGAAGGGAGAGCGCATCCAGTTCGAGGGCAGGTACGAGGCGGCCTATCCCGTCTACGCCTTCAGCTCGCACCCGGACGGCCTGCCGCCTTACTACGGCGATGATCGCACCGAGCAGCACGGCAGGGTCACCGGCCAGTTGACCGTCGACGGCAAGACCTTCGAGGTCAACGGCTGGCTCGTGCGCGATCATTCGTGGGGGCCGCGCGTCTGGGGGCTCAACCAGCATTACAAGTGGTTCCACGCAGTCACTGCCGAAGCGTCGATCCATTACTTCGAAATGCAATCGTTCGGCCGGCGCCACCTGCAGGGCTATCTCGTCAAGGACGGCAGGATGACCCACCTCGTTGATGCCGAATACGACTACACGTTCGACGAGAAGATGATGCAGCAGACTTTCGATTCCACCGTATTCGACGACGAAGGCCGCACGGCGCGCGTGGAATGCAAGGCGTTCGCCAACATCCGGCTCGACTTCGATCCGATAACCTATCTTTGCGAGGCGCCCGTCACCGTGACCATCGACGGAGTCCCCGGCGCCGGGTGGTGCGAGTTCTGCTGGAACAAGGACTACTACAACTTCGCCCAGCAACATGTGGGGAAGTACGGCCAGTAGACAGCCGAGCCGACCATGACTGCCCTGACGATGAGGTTATCCCGATGGCTACGGTCCATTCGACCAGTACATCCGCCTTCGCATCCACGCCGGACCGGTCCGATCTGGAGCCTGGCATCCGGGCCGTGCTCGATCGGCGGGCACTGCGCAAGACGGCCAGCGACGTCTATCGCGTCGCGTCTATAGCAGAAGTGGAGGAACGCCTGTCCCGGTTCCTGGCAAGCGTCGCTCCGGGCCTGATCGCCAGCGGCGTGCGCCGGCTCGGCGGCGGCGCGTCCAAGGAACAGTTCTACTTTGAAATCGGCGGCGGCGCTGCTCCAGCGCAGGCCTACGTGCTGCGCATGGAGCCGATCCAGTCGATCTCGGAATCGGACCGGGGCCGCGAGGCCGACCTGCTCAACGCGGTGCGGGGCATAATTCCCGCGCCAGAACCGGCATGGCTCGACGCGGAAGGGACATTCTTCGGCCAGCCTGCAGCCATCATGCATTTCGTCGCAGGCGTGACCAAACCGAGCGACAACGGCAATACGGTGACCGGTCTGGGCACTTATCTGGGGCCGGATCTTCGCGGCAGGATAGCACCGCAATTCATCCGCAATCTCGCCGCCATTCACGCGCTGGACCTTGCCGACCCAAACCTTGCCAGCTTCCAGCGACCGGACGCCGATCCCTGGCAGGCGGCGCGCTGGCAGGTGAACTGGTGGGCTCGCCTGCACCGCGAAGACGTGGTCCAGGCCCATCCGGTGCTTACACTCGCGGAAGAGTGGATGTATGCCAACCTGCCCGCCGCGACCGATCTGGTGATGGTCCACGGCGACTATCGCACCGGAAACTACCTGTTCGACGAGGACAGCGGCGAGATCACCGCCATGCTCGATTGGGAACTGGCCCATATCGGCGACCCGCACGAGGATCTCGCGTGGACGCTGCAGCGGATATTCGGTTCGTCCGAGAACGGTGTGCACCTTGCCAGCGCGATGCTGACGCGCGAGGACTTCATTGCCGCATATATCGCGCAGACGGGACGATCGGTGAATCCGCGTTCGCTGCATTTCTACGAGATACTCTCCGCCTACAAATGCGTGGTTATGACGCTGGCGACCGGCATGAAGACCGCGCGCGACCGCCACAATCATCAGGACGTCCTGCTCACCTGGCTGGCACCCGCGGGATACATCTTCGTATCCGAACTCTGCCGCCTTCTGGATGAGGCAACCGCACCATGAATCCATCGATCGAAGATCGCCTCGGCAGCATGATCCGGGCCATGGAAGAAGTCGTTCTCCCCGAACTGCGGGGACGCAAGGGGCTTGCGGAGGAGCAGGCATCGCTGGTGCTGGGGCATCTCCACCAGTTGCGCGCGCAGGCAGGCCTGAACACGCATTACGAAGATGCCGAGTTCCGCGCACTCGCAACGTTGGCCGCAGAACTGGTCGCAGCAGCGAGCGGCGGCCCGGTGACGACATCCGCAGCGCATGAATTGCGGTCGGCGGCCATGCCCACAACCGACGATGCAACCCTGCAGGCAGCGACCGTACGGACGAGCGCCGCCATAGCCGCGCTGATCGCCGCAGCGCACGTCGATGGAGATGCCCGATTCCGCACTGCGGTCTATCGGCAGGTGCTAGGCCACGGGGCCGCTACCGCCCTGCGCGACCGGAGCTGGTTCGCGATTACCGGGTTCGAAGGCCCGGACACGGAACTGCCGTCGATGACGGCTGCGCTCGCGTAATTTCGGTTGTCCGGGCCGCAAACACCGGGCTCACAAGATACGACGGAGGGGGTGTCGAGGATGAATTCCCGCCCCGTTCGCCCTCGATCTCGAAGGCGTCTGGAACCGCGCACTTACGGGATAGACGCGAAGATGCAATTCCAGGCACGGAGAGATCGCATGCACCCTGTATTCGTCACCCTCGAACTCCATTTCGCACCGGGCATGATAGAGACGTTCCTGACGCAACTGCCCGGCATTCTCGAAGAGACGCGCAGGACCGACGGCTTTGTCGCCATCAGTGCCCATCGCCATCATGAGGACGCCGACAGACTCATCCTTTCCGAGCAATGGCACAGTGCGCTGGCCTATCAGACCTACCTGCAGGCACGCATAGACTCGGGGCTGTTCACGGACCTGGCCAAGCTGCTCGTTGCGGAACCCCGCATCGGCATCTGGCAGCCCGCTCATCTCACGGTAACGCCGCCAGTCGACTGACAAAGAAGGCGCGGGAGGCAAACTCTCCCGCGCCTTCTTCATGTCAGCCTGCGTCTGCCAGAAAGCGGCGCGCCTCGGCGTATTCGTCCACCAGCGTACCGATCCATTCGCCTGCAGGCCCCGCGACCTTGACCGCGCCGATGCCCTGCCCGGCGCTCCAGATTTCCTTCCACGCCTTGGCGTTGTCGCCGCCGCCGTCGATGTTGATCGCCTTGCCCGCCGCGCGCACGAGGTTGTCCGGGTCCAGCCCGTTCTCGACGATCGAAGGCCGCAGGAACGTCGCCTTCACGCCGGTGAACGAGTCGCTGACGAGGATGTCGTCGGCCGCGCAGTCGACGATCATCTGCTTGAAACCGGCCTGCGTGTTGGCCTCCTCCGACGCAAGGAAGGCCGAGCCGACATAGGCGAGGTCAGCCCCCATCGCCTCGGCTGCCAGCACCGAGCGGCCGTTGGCGATGCAGCCCGAGAGGATCAGCAGCCCGTCCCACCACTCGCGGATTTCCTGCACCAGCGCGAAAGGCGAGATATTGCCGGTATGCCCGCCTGCCCCGGCACCGACAGCGATGATCCCGTCCACGCCCATCTGTGCGGCCTTCTGCGCATGGCGGTTGCGCACGACGTCCTGGAACACCAGCGCGCCGTTGTCCTGAAGCCTCCGCACGAGATCGGGGTTGGCCGCCAGCGCCAGCACCACGATCGGCACCTTGTGGCGCAGCACCACCTCCAGATCCGGCTCCAGCCGCGAATTCGAGGCATGGGCGACGAGGTTGATCGCATAAGGTGCGTCGCCCACTTCGGCCTTGATGCGGGCGATGTCGGCATCGAGCGCCTCAGTCGTGCGCGGGTTCAGTGCGGGCATCGAGCCGATGATCCCGGCCTTGCACTGCGCGATCACGAGATCTGCGGTGGAGGCGATGAACATCGGCCCCGCCATCACCGGAATGCGCAGTCTGCCCTTGAGGGCGGCGATCTCTTCCCTGTTCATCGTTCTATCGCTTCCATGTTATCGCGCCGTCATCCAGCACCTTGCGATCCCCCACCAACGCGCGGAACCGCGCCGAGGCATCGCCGTCCTTCCATACCTCGAATGTGACTTCGTCCCCGGGCATGACCACGCCCGAGAACTTGCAGGCCAGCGCCCCCACCGCCCCCGGATCGCGCCCCAACGCGCGCGAGACCGCCACGCCGGCGACGGCATAGCTCGCCAGCCCGTGCAGGATCGGGCGCGGGAAACCGGCCTTCGCCGCGAAGCCCGGATCGAGATGCAGCGGGTTCCAGTCTCCCGACAGGCGATAGATCAGCGCCGCGCGCGGCGAGATCGCGTAGTGCCCGACCGCATCGGGAGCGCCGACCGGCTCGAACTTCGCCTCGCGCGGGGCTTCGGGGCCCCCGAAACCGCCGTCGCCGCGCAGCAGCAGGGTCTGGCGCAGGCGGCAATGGACGGCGTCGGTATCGGCATTGCTGATCTCGCGCTCCAGCACCAGCACCGCGCCGCGCCCCTCACCCCTGTCGGTCAGCGAGACGACGCTCGCCGTCCCTGTCACCGTGGCGCCGGGGAGCAGCGGCTCGAAGAACTCGGCTGCCTGCGCGGAATGCACCAGCTTACCGAAATCGACCCCGAGCGCCGGCTCGCGTATCCACATGCCGGGCGAACACAGCGTCACACCATAAGTCGGCAGAACCCGCAGCGATCGTTCATCGAGAAACGCGAGGTCGCCCTCATCGCACGGATCGTGCCCCAGCCCGACGCCCAGCGCATAAAGGATCGCGTCACGCTCGGCATAGGACTGCGTGCGCACGCCGAAGCCGTAGTCCCGGATCGCGTCGGGCCGGATCATGGTCACACCGGATCCCAGGTGAACACATCGCCCGAGCGGTGGAGCGGGTAGAAGTCGTTGGCGAACTGCGGGAACACGCGCTCGGTGATCGTCTCGGGCGTCCAGCCCTCGGCGGTATGGGCGGTGCGGATCGGGCGCGACTGCGAGAACAGGTAGATCTCGTTGTTGCGCACGCCGAAGACCTGTCCCGTCACGTCCTTGCCGCCATCGCTGCACAGCGCCGCACAGAACGGCCCGATCTTGTCGGCGTCCAGCTTCTTGAGGCCCTCGACGCGCTTCTGCTGCTCGGGCGTGTCGGTCGGGATCGAACTGACCATGCGCGTCCAGGCCCAGGGCGCAACGGCGTTGGAGCGCACGCCGAAGCGCTGCATGTCGATCGCGATGCACTTGGACATGCCGACGATGCCCAGCTTGGCCGCCGCATAGTTCGCCTGCCCGAAGTTGCCGACGAGCCCGGTCGAGGAGGTCATGTGCACGAAAGCGCCCGAGCCCTGATCCTTGAAGAACGGCGCGGCGGCGCGGCTGGTGTGGAAGCTGCCCATGAGGTGCACCTCGATCACCGCGCGGAAGTCCTCCGGCTCCATCTTGTGGAAGATCACGTCGCGCAAGTTGCCCGCGTTGTTCACCACCGCGTCGATCCGGCCGAAGCTGTCGATCGCGGCCTGGACCATCGCCTGCGCCCCGTCCCATTCGGCGACGCTGTCGTGGTTGGCGACCGCCTGCCCGCCCAGCGCACGGATTTCCTCGACCACCTGCTCGGCGGGCGAAGCGCCCTCCTCACCCGCGCCGCTAAGCGCCACGCCAAGGTCGTTGACGACCACCGCAGCACCCGCCTTCGCCATGGCCAGCGCGATGCCGCGACCGACGCCGCGACCGGCGCCGGTGACGAGCACGGCCTTGCCTTCCATCATTCCCATTGTCGTATCCTCAGTAGCTCTTGGGAAGGTCGAGGACCTTCTCGGCGATGAAGCTCATGATGAGCTGCTCGGTGATCGGCGCGAGGCGCGTCAGCGCGGCCTCGCGGTAGAGTCGCTCGACATGGTATTCCTTGGCATAGCCAAAGCCGCCATGCGTCGCGACCGATTGCCACGCCGCGTCATGACAGGCGCGCGCGGCAAGGAACTTGGCGGAATTGGCCTCCGCGCCGCAGGGCAGGCCGCTGTCGTAGAGGCGCGCGGCTTTCTCGACCATCAACCAGGCGCTCTGCAGGTACATCCACTTTTCCGCGAGCGGGTGCTGGATGCCCTGGTTCTGGCCGATCGGCCGGTCGAAAACCACGCGCTCCTTGGCATAGTTCACGCCCCGGCGCAGTGCGTCGGAACCGATGCCGGTGGCGGCGGCGGCGATCAGGATGCGCTCGGGGTTGAGCGAGTGGAGGATATAGCCGAAGCCCTTGCCTTCCTCGCCGATGCGGTCCTCGTCGGGGATGAACAGGTCCTCGATGAAGATCGCGTTCGAATCCACCGCCTTGCGGCCCATCTTGGGGATCAGGTGGACGTCGATCTTGCTGCGGTCGAGATCGGTGTAGAAGATGGTGATGCCGTCCGTCGGCTTGCTCACATCCTCGAACTTGGTCGTGCGCGTCAGCAGCATGATCTTGTTCGCGACCTGCGCGGTCGAGGTCCAGACCTTCTGGCCGTTGACGCGGTAGCCGCCGGGCACCTTCTCGGCGAAAGTCTTGATCCGCGTGGTGTTGAGACCGGCGTCTGGCTCGGTGAAGCCGAAGCACACCTGGTCCTCGCCCGAGACAAGGCGCGGCACCCAGCGGGCCTTCTGCTCCTCGGTGCCCTTGACCACAATCGGGTGCGGGCCGAACAGGTTGATGTGGATCGTCGAGGACGCGGCGAACCCGCCGCCGCAAGAGGCGACCTCGCGGATCATCGTCATCGCCTCGGTCACGCCGAGGCCGGAGCCGCCGTATTCCTCGGGCATGGTGATGCCCAGCCAGCCGCTTTCGGCCATGGCGCGGTGGAATTCACGCGGGAACTTGCCGTCGTCGTCGCGGGCGAGCCAGTATTCGTCGTCGAACGGCTTGCAGACCGCGCGCACGCCTTCGCGGATGGCTTCGAGATCTTCCTCGGTCGGAAGCGGACGGGGTGCACTCATGACGAAATCCTCGTTGAATGGGACTGGATGCGGCGCAGCAGGTCGGGCCCGCGCCACAGAAGCCAGGCGGCGTTGACCATGTTGCCGGTGCAGCAGGTGACGATGAACAGCACGACCACGAGCGTCAGGTTGCGCTCGTAGGCGTAGATGATGAGCGAGAAGAGCAGGAAGCCGGAATAGGCATCGGCCCAGACGTAGAGGCCCCAGACCACCGACCACACGTGGAGCTGGTCCGGGATGACCTCGCCGGTCGCGAAGGCATAGAGAAGAAACGCGGTCAGGCCGACCACGATCGCAAGGCTGGCGCCGCGCGCGAAACCGCTCATCCATCTTCTCCTGCTGCGGCCAGCGTCTTGTGCGCGGCCTTGAGGTGGGGAATGTCGAACATCTTTCCGTCGATGCCGATCGTACCGAGTTCGGGATTGGCGGCGAAGGCATCGACGATGCGGCGGGCATGGGCCACTTCCTCCTCAGACGGGCTGAAGCAGCGGTTGATCGTGTCGACCTGATCGGGATGGATGGCGATGCGGCCGAGAAACCCGTCGCGCCGGGCCTTGCGGCAATCGGTTTCCAGCCCCTCGGGATCGCGGAAGTTGGCGTAGAGCGTGTCGATCGGCACGACCCCGGCCGAGGCCGAGGCGAACAGGCACTGCGCGCGGGCAACCTGATAGGGGAAGGTCCAGGAGCCGTCGGCCTCCTTGTTGTCCGTCGCGCCGATCGCGGCGCCAAGGTCTTCCGCCCCCCAGGTCAGACCGACGAGGCGCGGGTGCGGCGGCGTGTAGGACTGCAGGTTGAACATCGCCAGCGGCGTCTCGGTGGAGACGACGGCGATCTTCACCGTGCCCGCCGCCATGCCCGCCTCGGCCTCGAGCCGGTCGAGCTTGCGGGCGATTTCGGCGATGTCCTCGGCGCCATTGGCCTTGGGGATCAACAGTCCCGCAAGGCCGGGGCGCACCACGGCGGCAAGGTCGTCGTCGATCAGCCCGCTGTCGAGCGGATTGGGCCGCACGAACAGCGCAGCGCCGACCTCGCCCGCGCGGTCGAGCCAGCCCGCGACGATGCCGCGCGCCTCGGGCTTCACCGCCGGAGCAACCGAGTCCTCGAGATCGAGGATCAGCACGTCCGCCGCGGTCTGCGAGGCTTTTGCGAACTTTTTCTCGCTGTCGCCCGGCACGAAGAGAAGCGAGCGCAGCCTCACGCCGGCTTCCTCAACATAAGCGCATTGCGCTTAGTGCGGCAGACGATCTGGTCGTTCTGGTTGAGGCCGATATGCTCGAACAGGACGATGCCCTGCGTTGGGCGAGACTTGCTGGCGCGCACCTCCAGCACATGCGTTTCCGAGCGGATGGTATCGCCGGAGAAGACCGGGTTCGGAAACACCGTATCGGTCATGCCGAGGTTGGCGACCGTGGTGCCCAGCGTCGTATCCTGCACCGACAGGCCGATCACCAGTCCCAGCGTGAAGATCGAGTTCATCAGCGGCCTGCCGAACTCGGTCTGCGCCGCATAGTCGTGATCGACGTGAAGCTGGGCCGGATTGAAGGTCAGCGACGAGAACAGCATGTTCTCGTATTCCAGCACGGTCTTGCGGATCTCGTGCCGGATCACCTGCCCGACCTCGAACTCCTCGAACCAGAGGCCTGCCATCGTATCGTCTCCCTATTATCTTGTCAGTTCAGGCGGCCGAGGATCGCCACGGCGGCGACGCTGTTGAACGGCGCACCGCCCAGATTGTGCGTCAGGCCGAAGTCGACCTTGCCGCGCTGGCGCTCGCCCGCCCGGCCCTGAAGCTGGTTGTAGACCTCGTAGGCCATGCGCAGGCCCGAGGCGCCGACCGGGTGTCCGAAACACTTGAGCCCGCCGTCGAGCTGGCACGGGATCGCCCCGTCGCGGTCGTACCGGCCATCGAGGATGTCGGCAGGCGCGCGGCCCTCGTCCGAGAGGCCGAGGTCTTCCATGATGACCAGTTCGGTGATCGAGAAGCAGTCGTGCACCTCGGTGATGTCGATGCTCTGCTTCGGATCGTGGATGCCCGCCTCGGCATAGGCCTTGCCAGCCGCGACGCGGGTATTGGGCACATGCGCGCCGTCCCATTCGCCGTACTGCATCTCCCAGCCGTTGCTGGCGCTCAGCTGGATCGCCTTGATCGTGACGGGGTTGACCTTGCCCAGCCCGCGCGCGATGTCGGGCGTGGTGACGATGGCGCAGGCCGCGCCGTCCGACACGCCGCAGCAGTCGAACAGGCCGAGCGGATCGGCGATCATCGGCGCGTTCAGGATCTTGTCCATCTCCACCGCCTTGCGCATGTGCGCCTTGGGGCTGTGGACGCCGTTCTGGTGGCTCTTCCACGAGACATGCGCCATCGCCCGCTTGAGGTCGCCGGCATCGATCCCGTGGCGCGCGGCATAAGCCCCTGCCAGTTGCGCGAACGTGCCCGGCGCCGAGCCGTAAGGCATCCACAAGTCGTTCTGCACGCCCTTGGTCTTGAGCGGCAAGCCGCCGTATCCGGTGTCCTTGAGCTTCTCGACGCCGATGGCCAGCGCGATGTCCACCGCGCCCGAAGCCACGGCATAAGCCGCGCCGCGCAGCGCCTCGGTGCCGGTGGCGCACATGTTCTCCACCCGCGTCACCGGCACCCGCTGCAGGCGCAGCGCATGGGCGGCGGGCAGCGCGGAATTGCCGACGTTGATGTCGTCGAGCGCATTGCCGACCCACGCCGCCTCGATCTGCTCGCGCGCGATACCGGCGTCGGCCAGCGCCTCGCCGAACGCCTCGACCATCAGCCCGTCAGCGCCGAGCTCCCAACGTTCGCCGAAACGGCTGCAACCCATGCCGACTATGGCGACCTTGTCCCTGAATCCGCTCGCCATCAGGCGTCTCCCAACGTCGGGCGCGCGAGCGGCGCCGCTTTCCAGAAATAGGTACGGGTGCCCAGCTCGCGGTTCTGCGACTTGATGCGCAACCGCATGCGGACGCGGTCCCCCACCGCAAAGCCCTGCTCGGGCCGGTCGACCATCTCCATCAGCACCCGCGCGCCGTTGTCGAACTGGACGAGACCAAAGTCGAACGGCGGGTCGGGGGTGAAGTTCAGCCGGTCCGCCGTGATCGAGACGATCTTCGCCTCCAGATCGGCAAGGCGCACGTCCTCCAGCACTTCGGGCTCGGACAGAGCCGGGTTGACCGGATAGGCGCTCTTGGGGAACTGGACGTTGCCTCCACTGTCGCGCCCGCCGATGAAGCCGATGGTGTCGCGGCCGACGCGCTCCAGCACGGTGGCCTGCGATTTCTGCTGGAATTCCGCGCGCATCCCCCAGTCGAGCGACAGCGCACTCGAAAGATTGAGGAAGCGCGTGGGCGAAGTCAGGCGGAAGCCCTGCGCGAGAACCTCGGCGAACCCGGCCACGCCCTCGACTTCGCCGGTCACCTCGAACACCAGAGCATCGACGCCACTGCCGAATCCGACGACCAGCACGTAATCGCCCACTGCCGCCGCCGCGAGCGCCAGGCCGAGGCCGTAGAGTGGCATCGCCGTGCCCAGATCGCCCGCCGCATCGGAAACCGATTGACAATGATTAGGCGCAGCGACCTTCAACTGGCGCGCCGCAGCGGCCCATGTCCCGCCGACCGGCTCGGCCACCGCGACATGCGTCAGATGGCCCGGCTCGATCCCCGCTTCCTCGCAGGCGTCGCGGATGGCGGGGACGATCAGTTCGGCCACCGCCACGTCGCGCACGAAGCGCTCCTCGTAGGCGTAAGGCGTGGGGTGATCCTGCGAGGCATAGCGATCGACCAGATCGTGCGTCACGCTGGCGAAACCCGCCAGCCGCGCGCCGCCGCCTTCGCCGATGCGCACCGCTGCGGCGCCGTCGCCATAGGCCAGTTGCGCCGCACTGCCCGCCTGCGTCAGCCGCTTTTCCGATGCGACGACGATCTGGTCGCCCGTACCCAGCAGCGCATCGAGCATGGCAGTGGTGGCGGCGCGGCGCGAATTGCCGAAGTCCACGGTGCGCACCGTGCGTGGCAGGGCCAGCGCATCGAGCGCGATCGCGCTTTGCGAGCGCTCCGTGTAATAGGCCGAGGTCGAGGCGATCCGCAGACTTTCGGGCGCGGTCTGCACCAGCCCCCGCGCCGCTTCTACAGCCATCGTCAGGCTGTCCTCGTCCCAGCCCGCCAGCGCGCGGAAACCGCCACGCGGCATGCCGAGGCCGCTCCAGGAATATTCGCGGGCGATCGCCTTGCGGTCGACGCGCAGCGCGGGCAAGTATGCACCCATCGCGGTTATACCGATCTGCACCCTATCCTCCGCAAGATCATTTTTCAGGTCCGCCGCTGCTTGGCGGCGGCATATCGTCGCAGCCTTCTTGACAGCGCCGAATCATTTTGTAAACAGGTTCACAATTAGTGGCAAGGGTGATTTGGCACCCCCTCGGGGCAGCCTCCGGCCAAGGGAGCAGGATTTGGACATCTTTAGACAGGACGCACTGGCCGGGAAGGCCATTCTAGTGACGGGTGGCGGCAGCGGCCTTGGCCGGGAGATCGCCCGCAGCCTCAGCGCGCGCGGCGCAGTGGTGCATATCTGCGGCCGCCGCCAGGCGCTGCTGGACGGAACGGCCGCCGAAATTTCGGCGGCGACCGGCGGCGCGGTCCATGCTCACGCCTGCGACATCCGAGATGCCGATGCGGTGGACGCGATGGTCGAGGCGATCTGGCAGACGGGCCCGCTTTCCGGCCTGTTCAACAACGCCGCCGCCAACTTCATCGCACCGACCAAGGACCTGAGCGCCCGCGGCTTCCGTGCGGTGACCTCGACGGTGATCGACGGCACGTTCTACACCACGCTGTCGTGCGGCAAGCGCTGGATTCGCGACGGGATCGCAGGCGCGGTCGTCTCCAACCTGACGACCTGGGTATGGACCGGATCGGCCTTCGTGGTGCCGTCCGCCATGGGCAAGACCGCGATCGACGCGATGACCAAGTCGCTGGCGGTGGAATGGGGCCCTTACGGCATCCGCCTCAACGCCGTGGCCCCCGGCCCCTTCCCCACCGAAGGCGCCTGGGAAAAGCTGAACCCGATCCCGGACACGCAAAGCTCGGCCACCAATTGCGAGACGGTGCCGCTGCGCCGCTTCGGTGACATGCCCGAACTGTGCAACCTGATTACCTTCCTGTTGTCGGATGGGTGCAATTACCTAACCGGGCAGACCATCGCGATCGACGGCGCGCAGCATCTGGCCGGTCCCGGCACCTTCGCCGATCTCACCAACCTGACAGGCGAGCAGTGGGACGCAGCGCGCGCCGCTATCGCGGGTTCGGTCGCCAAGGAAAAAGCCCAACGGGGGAGCAACTGAGCCATGATCGAAAGATCCCTCTTCCAGCCCGAACACGAAATGTGGCGCGACACTGTCCGCAAGTTCATCGAGAAGGAAATCGTCCCCTTCCACGACCAGTGGGAAAAGGACGGCATCGTCCCGCGCGACGTATGGCTCAAGGCCGGTGAAGCCGGGATGCTGTGCTGCACGGTTCCCGAGGAATACGGCGGCATCGGCGCGGATTATCTCTACGACGTCATCGTCTTCGAGGAATTGTGGCGCGCGGGCACGAGCGGCCCGGGCTTCCTGATCCACACCGACCTCGTCGCCTCCTACATCCTCGCCTTCGGGACCGAGGAGCAGAAGCGCCAGTGGCTGCCGAAGATGGTCAGCGGCGAGGCGATCGGCTCGCTCGGCATGACCGAGCCGCACGCGGGCAGCGATCTCAAGGCGATCCGCACCCGCGCCGAGCGCCAAGGCGACGACTTCGTGATCAACGGGCAGAAGGTGTTCATCTCGAACGGCCAGCTGTGCGACGTGATCGTGCTCGCCACCAAGACCGACAGCGCCGCCGGGGCCAAGGGCACCTCGCTGTTCCTCGTCGATGCCAGCCTCCCCGGTTTCAACCGGGGCCAGAACCTCGACAAGCTCGGCATGAAGGCGCAGGACACCTCGGAACTGTTCTTCGACAACCTGCGCGTGCCCGCCAGCGCAATGCTGGGCGAGGAAGGTCAGGGCTTCGCGCTGATGATGACGAAGCTGTCGCAGGAACGGCTCGCCCAGGCGATCCGCTCGGCGACCGTGACCGAAACCGTCATCGAATGGACGGTGGACTACACTGCCGAGCGCAAGGCCTTCGGCCAGACCATCGGGGATTTTCAGAACACCCAGTTCGTGCTGGCCGACCTCAAGGCACGTGCGGTGATGGCGCGGGTCTTCACCGACAAGTGCATCGACCTGTTCATGAAGGGCGAGCTTGATCCGGTCGATGCCGCGATGGCCAAGATGACCACCTCGGAACTGCACTGCGAAACGGTCGACAAGTGCCTGCAATTGTTCGGCGGCTGGGGCTATATGTGGGAGTATCCGATCTGCCGCGCCTATGCCGACGCGCGCATCGTCAAGATCGCCGGTGGCTCCATCGAGATCATGAAGACCATCATCGCGCGTGAGATGTTCAAGGGCAAGCTGACGCGCAAAGGGTAATGGAAACACGCTTACCTCTTGATGCACGCGCGATTGCCGATAGTGCGGAGGTTTCAACCTCCGAAGGAAAGAGCGTGCCCAAGAATCTGGATTCCAATTTGCGCTTCGGCTTTTTGATCCACGACGTGTCGCGCATGCGCCGCATCGTCGTGGACCGGGCCCTCAAGCCCCTCGGCATCACGCGTTCGCAGTGGTGGGTGCTGGCCTTCCTGTCGCGCCGCGACGGAATGACCCAGACCGCCCTCGCCGCCGACCTCGATCTCACCAAGGTGGCGATCGGTGGACTGGTCGATCGCATGGAAGCCGGTGGCTTCGTGGAACGCCGGGCGGATGAACGCGATGCCCGCGCCCGTCGCATCTACCTGACCAAGGCTGGCCAGAAGCTGGTCGCCGCGATCAGGGAAGCGGTTGATGCGGTGGAAGCCGACATCATGAGCGTGGTGGAAGACGAAGAACTCGAGGGCGCCAGCGGCGTACTCCTCAAGGTCAAGACAAGACTGATCGAACTCATCGGCAGCGATGCCGAAGGGGCCGGCGACATAGAAATGTAGCCGGTCATGAACAAACGGAGGTTGTTGTGAAAGGTTTGGAAGGCAAGGTCGCCATCGTCACCGGCGGCGGACAGGGCATCGGGCGCGCGCTCGTTCTCAGGCTCGCGGCGGAGGGGTGCAAGGTCGCCATCTTCGATCTCAGCCCCGAGGCGGGCGACGAGACCGCAAAGCTCGCCGGAGACGCCGTGGTGCAGACCTGGCAGGTCGATGTGAGCGACTTCGAGGCCGTTCAGGCTGCGGTAGGTGCCGTTGAGGACACCCTTGGTCCCGTCTGGGCGTTGGTCAACAACGCCGGATGGGACAAGCCCATGCCCTTCCTGACCACCACCCCGGAGTTCTGGGACAAGGTCATCTCGATCAACCTCAAGGGCAATCTCAACACCCATTTCGCGGTCGCGGGCCGGATGGCGCAGCGCGGCGGCGGGCGGATCATCAACATCGCCTCGGACGCGGCGCGCGTCGGCACCAGCAACGAGGCGGTCTATTCGGCCTGCAAGGGCGGCCTCATCAGCTTCACCAAGTCGATCGCCCGCGAACTGGCGCGCAAGAACGTGCTCGCCAACTGCGTCTGCCCTGGTCCAACCAACACGCCGATGATGGCCTCGGTGCTGGGCGAAGGCGCCGACGCGGAGAAGTGGAAGGACGCGATGGTGCGCGGTATCCCCTTGAAGCGCATGGGAGAACCCGAGGACTACGCCGGCATCGTGGCGATGCTCGCGTCGGACGACGGGGCCTATATCACCGGGCAGGCCATTTCCGTCTCCGGCGGCATGAACATGGTCTGATCCGGCCATGTCGGATCAGGACAATACCCCACCGCCGATCCCGGGAAACTGGGAAACCGGCATCGTTACCCGCACGGGAGCGTGGACGGTCGGCCAGATCTGGGTCGATTGGGAAGCGAAGCGCTACTGCCTGAAGGTCTCGGAAGATCACTGCAACGGCGTCGGCGGCATGCACGGAGGCGCCATGGCGACTTTCCTCGACGGGCAGGCCTTCGTCTACCAGGACCGCGAAGCCGCCGATCCCCATACGCCGACAATATCCTTGCAGGTCAATTACCTGGCTCCGCCCGTCGCGGGCGACTGGCTGGTGGCGGAGGTCGTGCTGGTGAAAACCACGCGCACGATGATCTTCACCCAGGCGATCGCCACCGTCGGAGAGCGGGTGATGGCCAGCTCCCACGCGATCTACAAGAACAACGCAGGAAAGGACTCGCTATGAGCGAAGCACCCCAGTTCGAGCACGTGATCTACGAAGTAAAGGGCCGCGCGGCCTGGATCACGATCAACCGCCCCAAGCTCTACAACGCCTTCAACGCCCAGACGATCGAGGAGCTGATCGCCTCGTTCAAGCTGGCCGCCGACGATCGCGGCGTCAGCTCGGTCGTGCTCACCGGCGCGGGCGACAAGGCCTTCTGCACCGGCGGCGACCAGTCGGCCCACGAAGGCCAGTACGACGGGCGCGGCATCGTCGGCCTGCCGATCGACGAACTGCAGTCGATCATCCGCGACATTCCCAAGCCCGTGATTGCCCGCATCAACGGCTTCGCGATCGGCGGCGGCAACGTCTTCGCAACGCTGTGCGACCTTTCGATCATGTCGGAATCGGCGAAGCTCGGACAGGTCGGCCCCAAGGTCGGCTCGGTCGATGCAGGCTGGGGCACCGCCCTGCTCGCCCGCCACGTCGGCGACAAGAAGGCGCGCGAAATCTGGTTCCTCAACCTCCAGTATACGGCGGCAGAGGCGCTCGAGATGGGCCTCGTCAACAAGATCGTCCCGCACGACCAGCTCGATGCGGCGGTGACCGAGTGGACCGACATCCTCGCCCAGCGCTCGCCCACCGCGCTGGCGCTCGCCAAGCGCAGCTTCAATGCCGACAGCGACAACATCCGCGGCATCTCGATGCTGGCGCTCAATGCGGTGAAGCTGTTCTACGACACCGACGAGTCCAAGGAAGGCGTCCGCGCCTTCACCGAGAAGCGCGCGCCCGACTTCCACAAGTACGTGAAGTGACGGAATAGCAGATAGCAAATCAGCAGGTCCGGCCCGTGGCACCACGACGCATCACCGACGACGATCTGGCCGCAGTCCTGCCGCCCGGTGGGCTGACGCTGGTTTCGTCGTGCAGCGCGGAATCGGATCTGCTGGCCGATATGGTCGCCGGGGGGGGAGATACCCTGGCGGCCATGCGGTTCTCCGGCATCTTCGTGCCCGGCCTCAACCGCCGGACATGGTCGGGAAGCAGCCTAAGCCGCGTGCTGACGTTCTTCCAGACGCCGCAGCTCAGGGCAGAACCCGAGCGGGTCGATTTCAGGCCGCTGTGCTACGGGCAGATATCCGAGCTCTATGCGGCCGAGCCGCCAAGCGCCGTGCTGTTCATGTGCAGCCCGCCCGATGAAAACGGAATGTGCTCGTTCGGGCCGGAAACAGCGTTCATTCCCGATTTCTGGCGATCCGCCGGAACGCGGATCGCGCATATCAACCCCGCCATGCCGCGCACGGCAGGCGATCCGGGTATTCCCTTCGGCGAACTGACCGCGTTCATCGAGCAGGATCAGGTATTGAAAGGCACGCCCGCCGATCTTCCGGACCCTGTTTCGCGCGCGATCGCGGAACATGCGGCCCGCTTCATAGAAGACGGCGCCACGCTGCAGACCGGCCTCGGCAAAGTGCCCGACGCCGTCCTCGATGCATTGCATGACCGCCGCAACCTGCGCCTTCATACCGGCCTCGTCGGCGACGGCGGGCTGCGGCTGGTGCGATCGGGGGCCATGGCCCCGGGTTCGAGCGCCCTTGTCGGCGTCGCGATCGGATCGCCCGAACTCTACGCCGGGCTCGAGGATCCCCATTTCCAGTTTCGGCCGGTCTCAGTGACGCATGATCTGCGCATCGCGGGAGCCGCCGAACACTTCGTCACGGTGAATTCCGCGCTGGAAGTCGACCTGTTCGGACAAGTCTATTCCGAGGTCGGCCCCAAGGGCGCCATGTCGGGACCGGGAGGCGCCAGCGACTTTGCCGCCGCCGCCCGCCTGTCGCCGCGCGGGCTGCGCCTGATCTGCCTTCCCGCCGACGCGGCGAAAGGCACGCTGTCGCGCATCATCGACCCTGCCTCTGCACGCGGCCCGGCATCGCTGAGCCGGCTCGATACCGATGTAGTCGTCACCGAACATGGTGCCGCCGACCTGCGGGGCAAGAGCCATGATGACCGCGCCGAAGCCCTGATACGTATAGCCGCCCCCCAATTCCGCGATGTCCTGGCAGAAAGCTGGCGTGCGGTTTCGGATCGGCTCTGAGAACACAAGAGAGGATTATATGGCCAAGACCATCATCAGTTGCGCCGTGACCGGCTCGATCCACACGCCATCGATGTCGCCGCATCTGCCGGTGACGGCTGAGGAGATCGCCCGGAGCGCGCTTGAGGCGGCAGAGGCTGGCGCGGCGATCGTCCACCTGCATGCGCGCGATCCCGAAACCGGCAAGCCGGTGCATGAGCCGGAAGACTTCGCGCCGTTCCTCAAGGTGATCAAGCAGGCGAGCGACGTGGTGGTCAACATCACCACCGGCGCCTCGCCCTACATGCCCGTCGAGTACCGCGTGAAACCCGCCGAGACGTGGCAACCCGAAGTGGCCAGCCTCAACATGGGGAGCATGAACTTCGGGCTGTTCCCGATGCTCAAAAAGGACCGGGAGTGGAAGCACGCCTGGGAGCCCGAAATGCTGGAGGCCAGCCATGATCTGGTGTTCCGCAACAGCTTCAAGGACATCCGCTATGCGCTGGAAACGCTGAACAAGACCGGCACCCGCTATGAGTTCGAGTGCTACGACACGGCGCACCTCTACAACCTGCACTACTTCTGGAAGGAGGGCTTGGTCGAAGGCCCGTTGTTCATCCAGACCTGCTTCGGCCTCCTCGGCGGCATCGGCGCGCATCCGGAAGACGTGATGCACATGAAGCGCACCGCCGACCGCCTGTTCGGCGACAACTACCGCTGGTCGGTGCTGGCGGCAGGCGCGAACCAGATGCCGGTGGCGGCGATGGCGGCCAGCATGGGCGGCCACGTGCGCGTGGGGCTGGAGGACTCGCTGTGGATCGGCAAGGGCCAGCTTGCGACCAGCAACGCGCAGCAGGTCACCAAGGTGCGCCAGATCATCGAGGGCCTCGGCGGCGAGATCGCCACGCCTGCCGAAGCCCGCGAAATCCTCGGCCTCAAGGGCGGCGACAAGGTCGCCTTCTGACCCTGCCTCTCGCAATGCCGCAAGCCGGCGCAGGAGAATTCATGACATTGCCCCTCCCCGATCTCACCCAATTCCGTGTCGAACGACAGGACAACGGCCTGATCCATCTCGTTTTCGACTGCCCCGACAGATCGATGAACGTCTTTTCCAACAAGGCGATCCATGAACTGGGCGCATTCGCCGAATGGCTGCACCGCGCCGACGACGTTCGCGGCGTGGTCGTCCGTTCCGGCAAGACCAGCGGCTTCTGCGCGGGCGCGGACCTGACGGAACTGGGCGTCGCCTACGAGATGATCGTCGCCGCGCCCAGGGCCGACCGTTTCGATATCGCCTTCGACCACTTCTTCCCCCTCAGCCATGCAATCCGCCGTCTGGAGACCGCAGGAAAGCCGATTGCCGCCGCCGTGGCGGGTGTCGCACTCGGCGGCGGATGCGAGTTGGCGCTCGGAGCCCACTACCGTGTCCTGACCCGTTCTCGCCGTGCGATGCTGGGCCTGCCTGAATATGCCGTGGGGCTGCTTCCCGGCGCCGGCGGAACCCAGCGCATGCCGCGCCTCGTCGGCGTCGAGGCCGGGCTGGAAGTCCTGCTTCTCGGCCGTACATACCAGGGCGAAGATGCCGTGGCTGCCGGCCTTGCCGGCGAGGTCGTGGATGAAGGCGACGAGATCGCCGCCGCCGAACGCTGGCTGCTGTCCGAGGCGGCCCACTGCGTGCAGCCCTGGGACCACCCTGACAGTGCTCCTTTGCCGCATGCCGAGATTTCCGGCGCCATCGAGCGCCATCGCGAACGCGAACTGACAAGGATGCTCGGCCACGAACCGGCCCCTCTCGCCATTCTCGACTGCGTGGAATTCGGCATCATCCAGCCGATCGATGGTGCCATCCGCGCGGAAATGTCCGTGTTCTCGGCTCTGATCCAGCGCCCCGAACCCCGCAACATGATCCGCACGATGTTCCTCGGCAAGCAGGCCTATGACAAGGCGGCAAAGGACGGCTCCCTGCCGGACAGCATCGAAGCCGCGCGGGAGGCGATCTCCACGAAGGTATCGCAGGCGTCTTCGCAATGCCCCGAATTGGCCAGCGCCCTGTTCGGAGCCCCTACCGCCGGATCTGCACCGGTCCAGCGGAGGGTCGGCATGGACTTCTGGCTTCGCGGTCGCCCGGCGGCGATGGCAGCCCTTAAGGGACTGTCGCAGGACTGCAGCGGCATAGTCGCCGACATGGACGACAGCACCCGACTGCAACTCGATCACGCACTTGCTCGCACGCTTGTTGTGCCTGCCTATATCGGCGGCCTCGCTGGCATGGCCGAACTGGTCTAGGACGTCCTCTTGCGGGAGAGTTTAGAACTCTCCCGCAAGAATTGTATCAGGAAATCAGCAGCATAGGCGCCTCGATCGCCTCACGAAACGCGGCCATGAATTGCGCGGCCAAGGCGCCGTCGATCGCGCGATGGTCGAAGCTGCCGGTCGCGGCCATGATCGTGGCCAGCGCAATATCGCCGTCGACTTTCCACGGCTGTTCCACCCCTGCCCCGATACCCAGGATCATGGCTTGCGGTGAATTGATGACCGGCACCATCTCATCGATGCCGAACATCCCCAGATTCGAGATGGTCGCGGTCCCGCCCTCGTAGTCGCCGGGCGTCAGGCGGCCTTCCCTCGCCTTCGCCGCAAGCGACCGGCCCGCTTCGGAAACAGCGCCAAGGGAAAGGGCCGCCACATCCCGGATGACCGGTGTGACGAGGCCGCCGTCGATGGCCACCGCCATGGCGATGTCGACGCGTTCGAAGCGATGAATCCGGTCCCCGGCGAACTGCACATTGGCTTCTGGAACCTGCTCCAATGCCCACGCCATCGCCTTGATAACACAGTCATTTACTGAAACGCTGGCACCGCGATGCGAGACGGCACCGTTCAATTCCCGGCGCAGTTCGAGCAATCCGTCAAGACGGCAGCGGGCGGTGAGATAGAAGTGCGGGACGGTCTGCTTGCTCTCGGTCAGGCGCCGGGCGATGGTCCTGCGCATAGTGGACAGGCTCTCGCTGCGCATCGGTATTCCCTGAGGCGCGGGCAGCGGCCGATCTTCCGCCGGGATCAGGGCAACCGATGCCGCCGTCGCAAGTCCCAGATCTGCCGCCATTATCCTGCCGCGCGGCCCCGAGCCCGCGATCGAGTCCAACCCGATGCCGCGTGCCGTGGCAAGGCGCCGGGCGAGCGATGTCGAACTGACATCCGGGGCTGAAACGGGCAATGTCTGAATCGGCTCGGCGTAGGTTTCGGCAGCAGCGAGAGGGACAGGATCGGTGTCCTCACCGGCACTCAACAGTGCCACAACGGCACCTACGGGTACATCAACGCTACCTGCAGGCACCACCAGACGCGCTATGCGGCCATCTTCGGCGGCTTCCATTTCCATGGTCGCCTTGTCGGTTTCGATCTCGGCGATCAGGTCGCCCGCCTTGACGGTATCACCCGTGCCGACCAGCCAGCGGGCAAGCGTCCCCTTCTCCATCGTCGGGGACAGCGCCGGCATTTTGAGTTCAATGGCCATTTCAGTTTCTCCGGAAACAGTTGCGTCGCTGCATTGGCGGTGGCGTCGGCATCGAAGCGCAACTGGCCCGATGCCCGCCAATCTTCAGCCCAGGGCCGCGCGCATCTCGGTGATCGTAGCGGTCATCATCGTCATCCCGATTGCTGCGAAAAGGAGCGCTTCAGAACCCCACTTTGTCCCCGCCCTTGAGGCCGAGGATTTCGCGTGCTTCGGCAGGCGTGGCGATCTCGCCGCCGAGGCCCTCGATGATCTGGCGCACTTTCGTCACCTGCTGCGCGTTGCTGGTGGCGAGCTGGCCCTTGCCGATCCAGAGGCTGTCTTCCAGTCCCACGCGCACGTGGCCGCCCATGCTGGCCGCCATCGCCGCCACCGGCATCTGGTTCGCGCCCGCGGCCAGCACCGACCAGCGGTAGTTATCGCCGAACAGGCGGTCGGCGGTGCGCTTCATGTGCATCACGTCCTCCGGGTGGGCGCCGATGCCGCCGAGCAGGCCGAAGCACGTCTGGATGAACAACGGGCCTTCGACGAGGCCTTCCTTCCAGAAATAGTGCAGGTTGTAGAGGTGCGCGGTGTCGTAGCACTCGAACTCATAGCGGGTGCCGGTCTTGTTCAGCGTTTCCAGCGCGTAGCGGATGTCCTTGAAGCTGTTGCGGAAGACCAGATCGTGACTGGCCTCCAGCATTTCGGGCTCCCAGGCGTGCTTCCACTCCCGGTCCTTCTTCAGCATCGGGAACAGGCCGAAGTTCATGCTGCCCATGTTGAGGCTGGCGACTTCGGGTTGCCACGTCTCGGCAGGCTTCACCCGGTACTCGACGGGCATGTAGGGCGAGGCGCCGGTGGTGATGTTGACCACCACGTCGCTTGCCTGCTTGATGACCTTGAGGAACGGCGCGAAGTCTGCCGGCTCATGCACCGGCTTGCCGGTCTCGGGATCGCGCGCGTGCAGGTGGACGATCGCCGCGCCTGCCTCTGCCGCCTCAAGCGCACTCTGCGCGATCTCATCGGCCGTCACCGGCAGATGCGGCGACATCGACGGCGTGTGGATCGAACCGGTCACGGCGCAGCTGATGATGGTCTTGGACTTCGGCATCTCGCCCTCCGTTTTTCGCTGCCGGTCTCTGCCAAGGCATGCGTTGTGAATGTCGATGTGATTTAAACTGTCCAAACGGTCAATATGATTCTCGCCGCGGAGCACGGCGGGACACAGAGATCGCAGGCAAAGTCGTCAAAATCGGCGAATCCAGCTCACACCTTTGCTCCCCGTCACGAATTATCTGACCATATGACTAATAGCCCGCCCAGCAAAAACAGCACAGGAATGCCGGAAGGCAAGCACCAACCGCATCGGTCATGTTCCCCATAAATCCGATATTTATCTATAAATTACAGTATATTAATCGATATTTACGCCGAATTTCAAAGCCTTTGGCAACCTGT
The DNA here is from genome assembly GCF_030209485.1 of Novosphingobium sp. fls2-241-R2A-195. Classification (NCBI taxonomy): domain Bacteria; kingdom Pseudomonadati; phylum Pseudomonadota; class Alphaproteobacteria; order Sphingomonadales; family Sphingomonadaceae; genus Novosphingobium; species Novosphingobium sp. fls2-241-R2A-195. The sequence goes on along the minus strand of NZ_JARVRY010000024.1, from coordinate 81,048 downwards.
AGATCTGCAGCAGATCACGAGTTCGAATAATGGCTTGACGCGCCAAATGCGCTCATTAGAATTCCAATTGGTCAGGTTAAGCAAATGCAACCGGCGAGCGCAAAGCGCCGCACCCATGGGGAGGATAATCGATGAAAATGCATGCACGCGCTGTGCTTTTTGCAGGCGGATCGCTGCTGTCGCTGGGTCTTTCGGCGACATATGCGGACGCGCAGACCGCAGAAACAGCGCCCCAAACCACATCGCCGCCCTCGTCCGCCAGCACGAACGAGATCGTCGTCACCGCCAACAAGCGCGAACAGAACCTTAGCGAAGTCGGCTCGTCCGTCAGCGCGGTCAGCGGCGAGGCGCTGAAGGTCCAGAACATCTCCAACATCGCGGACCTGGCGAAAGTGACGCCGGGCCTCACTTTCGCGCCGACGCCGAACGCCACGCCGGTCTACACGATCCGCGGCGTCGGCTTCTACGACAGTTCGCTGGCGTCCTACCCCGACGTCGCCGTCTACATGGACCAGTTCCCGCTGGCGCTGCCGGTGATGTCCGCGCAGACCGGCTTCGACCTCCAGCGCGTCGAAGTGCTGAAGGGTCCGCAGGGCACGCTGTTCGGGAACAACGCCACCGGCGGCGCGATCAACTTCGTCGCCAACACGCCCACACCGACGCTGGAGGGCGGCGCCACCTTCAGCTACGGCCGCTTCAACACGATCGAGGCCAACGGCTTCATCAGCGGCCCGATCACCGATACCCTGGGCGGGCGCATCGCGGTGAAGGCGGTCAACGGCGACGCCTGGCAGAAGAGCTATACCCGCGACGATCGCAACGGCCGCGCCGATACGATCGCCGGGCGCATGATCCTCGAATTCGAGCCGAGCAGCGACTTCAAGGCCTCGCTCAACCTCAACGGCTGGCGCGACCAGAGTGAACCGCAGGCCCCGCAGCGCATCGCCTTCGTGCCGCAGAACGACGTGTCCGGCGCCCCCGCCATCGCGCCGTTCACGTATGCCGACGGCCCCGTACCCTATCCGCAGGCGACCTACCCCAACGCACCGCGCAATGCCCGCGCCGCCGACTGGTCCACCGACTATCGCCCGCGGCAGGACAACCGCATGCTGCAGGGCCTGTTCCGCATGGACTACGACTTCAGCGGCATCACCGTCACGTCGCTGACCGGCTACACCGACCTCAAGTTCGACAACACCACCGAAGGCGGCGGCACCGCGCTGCGCGACCTCGACTTGCGCAGCGACAGCGGCCACATCAAGAGCTTCACGCAGGAAGTGCGCATCGCCAACGATTCCCACAACGCGCTGCGCTGGGTGGTGGGCGCGAACTACGAGCGCACCAAGGTCAACGAAGTCACCTGGCTGACCTACACCGACACCAGCTCCACTTACGTCAACGGCATCGTCGGCAGCACGTATGAAACCCGCCAGAAGATGACGAACTACGCCGCCTTCGGGAACCTGGAATTCGACGTCAACGACCAGATCACGCTCAAGGCCGGCATCCGCCAGACCCGTGCCAAGCGCGATGCCTATGCCTTCAACGGCGATCTGCCGCAGTTCCCGATCCTGCCGACCGACACCACTTTCGGCGGCACTCCGGGCGTCACGCTGACCGACTTCTTCAACGCGGTGTACGGCTCTCTCGGCCCGCTCTACGGCGGCCCGGGCTACCAGATCCCGACGATCGCGCCGGGCGGCTCGATCATCCTCGACACGCGCGGGCTGGTGCTGGGCGATCCTTCGGCGAACGATCCGGTCGATCCCGATACTTTCCTGACCGCCACCACCGTCAACATCCGCATCCGCGAGAACAGCACTTCGTGGATGGTCGGCGCGGACTTCAAGCCGGTGGACGGCCTGCTGCTCTACGCCAACGTGTCGAAGGGCTACAAGGCGGGCAGCTTCCCGCACTTGTCGGGCGCGATCTTCGATGCCTATGCGCCGGTGAAGCAGGAATCGATCATGGCCTACGAAGCGGGCTTCAAGGCCCAGCTGATGGACCGCCTGCTCACCATCAACGGCGCCGCGTTCTACTACGACTACAAGAACAAGCAGACCCGCGCGAAATTCGTCGATCCGATCTTCGGCGCGCTCGACAAGCTGCTGAACGTGCCCAAGTCCACCATCAAGGGCGCCGAACTCGAAGTCAACGCGCGCCCGATGCAGGGCCTGTCGCTCAGCGCCTCGGTGACGTACCTCGACGCCAAGGTGGACAAGTACCTCGGCGCCGTGGGCCAGACGGCGGTAAGCGGCGTGCTGGTGCCGGTGAACGCCTCGTTCAAGGGCGTCGACCTGCCGTTCTCGCCCAAGTGGCAGTACTCGCTGCGCGCGGACTACACGTTCCCGGTCAGCTCGGCGCTGGACGGCTTCGTGGGCGCGGGCCTCAACGGGCAGAGCAGTTCGGTATCGGCGCTGGTCGTGCCGGGTTCGGCCACCTTCGGGGCGACTTCCGACCTCTACGACATCAAGGCCTATACGCTGGTCAACGCCAACCTCGGCATCCGTTCCTCGGACGGCAAGTGGACGGCGTCGGTCTGGGGCAAGAACATCTTCAACACCTATTACTGGAGCAACGCCACGCAGGCTTACGACACCTTCGTGCGCTACACCGGGCGCCCGGCGGAATACGGCATCACGGTCGGCATGAACTTCTGAAGAAGAGACCTACCCTCCTGAAAAGGCCCGGAAACCGCGAGGTTTCCGGGCCACTTTTTTGCCGTTATGACAGATGAAGATCAGATGCTGGTGTGCCCGCCATCGATCGCGAACGAGGCGCCGGTGGCGAACGAGGCTTCGTCCGACAGCAGCCAGCGCACCGCGCCCGCGATCTCGGAAGGCTGGCCGAAGCGGTTCATCGGATGGACAGCGGCCAGCGCCTTTTCCAGCCCGGCATCGACCTCCATCGCGCCCTTCAGCATCGGCGTGAGCGTACCGCCCGGCAGCACCGCGTTGATGCGGATGCCCTTGGTCGCATAATCGATCGCGCCGCCGCGCGTCAGGCCCATCGCTCCGGCCTTGCTGGCGCAGTACTCGCTGCCGTTCGGGAAACCGACCATCGCGGAAGTGGAGACGATGTTGACGATCGCCCCGCCCTTGTCGAGCATCGCGCGGATCTCGTGCTTGTTGCACAGGAACAGCCCGCGCAGGTTCACCGCATGGCAGCGGTCCCACTCGTCCAGTTCGACTTCGTGCAGCAGCTTGCCGCGCTGGGGGACACCGGCGGCGTTGCAGGCGCCATCGATGCGGCCGTAGGCGCGCACCGCCGCATCGATCATCGCGGTGACCGAGCTTTCATCCGCCACGTCCGCCGCGATGCCCTGCGCGGTGCCGCCAGCCTGCCCGATCGCTGCCGCGACGGCCTGCGCCTTGCCGCCGTCGAGGTCCGCCACGGTGACCCGGCAGCCCGCCTCGCCCAGCGCAAGCGCCACCGCTTCGCCGATCCCGCTAGCACCGCCGGTGACGACGATCGACTTGTCCTGAAGACCTTTCATTCCTTCGTTCTCCCATCTTCGCATCCTTCCCCACTCGATACGGGTGGGCGTGCAATGTTTTTATTGACCATAAGGTAAGTTTAGTCCAGCCTCCTCAAAACGAACGGGGAAACGAGGATGGCGCCGAAAACGGCGAGCCGGGGCACGATTGCCCTGGGCATGGCAGTGGCTATCGCAGGTCTGGCATTCCCGGCAGGCGGGCTATGGCTCGCCGCACTGGGCGGCTCGGTCTATTACCTTCTCGCCGGAGCCGTGCTGCTGGGATCTGGCACGCTGATCGCCCTGGGGCGCGGCATCGGCGCCAAGGGCTATGCGCTATTCCTCGTGGTCACGATCGTATGGGCGGTGGCGGAAAGCGGGTTCGCGCCATGGCCGCTGACGGCGCGGCTGCTGGCCCCGGCGCTGCTCGGACTGCTTTTCCTCATTCCCGGTGCGCGCGCCTCGCTCGGCCGGGGCGCCAGCCTTGCGGCGGGTGTCGGGGCGCTGGCGCTGCTGCTGGTCGTCGGCGCGCACCTCGGGCGCGACAGCCACGACATTCGCGCGGCCGAAGCGATCGCCGCCTCGGCGCCGATCCCCGCAGACGCAGCGGGGGACGAATGGACATCGTGGGGCGGGGACAAGGGCGGCAGCCGCTTTTCCCGGCTGGCGCAGATCACGCCCGCCAATGTCGGCAAGCTCGAAGCCGCGTGGACCTTCCATACCCGCATTCCGTCCGACCCCGCCACCGGCTACCTCTCCGCCACGCCGCTGATGGTCGGCGGGCGGATGTTCCTGTGCGGGCAGGACAATTCGGTCTTCGCGCTCGATCCCGACAGCGGCCGGGAACTCTGGCGCTTCGATCCCCGGGTATCCGCCAAGGGCTCCTCCGCCGTACGCACCTGTCGCGGCGTGGCCTTCGCCCGGACCGAAGACACCGGCCGCTGCGCCGCGCGGATCGTCACCGCCACCTTCGACGGCCGCCTGATCGCGCTCGACGCCGCCGACGGCAAGCCCTGCGAGGGCTTCGGCACTAACGGCGCGGTCAACCTGTTCGACGGCATGGGACTGGTGCAGCCCGGCTTCTACTATTCCAGCGCCCCGCCCGCCATCGCCCGCGACCGCATCGTCGTCGCCGGATGGGTAGCGGACAACCAGAGCAACGATGAGCCCTCCGGCGTCATCCGCGCTTACGACGTTCGCACCGGCGCGCTCGTGTGGGCCTGGGACGCGGGCAATCCGCTGAACGTCCACGGCCCGCGCCCCGGCGAGCACTACTCGCGCTCTACGCCCAACACCTGGGCGCCGATGAGCGTCGACGATACCCTCGGCCTGATCTACGCCCCGACCGGCAATCCCACCCCCGACCACTACGGCGCGCTGCGCAGTGCGGCGAGCGAGAAGTTCGGCTCCTCGGTCGTCGCGCTGGACATCGCCACCGGGGCCGTGCGCTGGTCGTTCCAGACCGCGCATCACGACTTGTGGGACTACGACGTTCCCGCGCAGCCCAGCCTCTTCGCAGCTGGCAACACCCCCGCCATCGCGATCCCCACCAAGCGCGGCGAGACGTTCGTGCTCGACCGGCGCACAGGCAAACCGCTGCTGCCGGTCACGGAACGCACCGTCCCCAGCCGGGGGGCGGTGGAGAAAGTCGCCGCGACGCAGCCCTTCTCCGCCTTTCACTCCATGGCCGGCCCGGACCTTGCCGAGCGCGACATGTGGGGCCTCACCCCGTTCGACCAGCTCTGGTGCCGCGTGCGCTACCGGCAACTGCGCTATGACGGCAAGGCCACCCCGCCCGGCACCGACGAGGCGCTGATCTACCCCAGCATCGGCGGCGGCATGAACTTCGGCGGCGTGGCGATCGATCCCGTCCGGCGCATCGCCGTGGCCAACGCGCTCTATTACGGCACGATCATCCAGTTGGTGCCGCGCGCCGAGACCGACCGCCTGATCGCGGGCGCGGCCGCAGGCAGCCACGCGGTCACCAACTTCGGCCTGCCATTGCCGCAGGCGGGCACCCCGTTCGGTGTTCGCCTCAAGCCCCTCGCGTCGCCGCTGGGCGTGCCGTGCAATGCCCCGCCGTTCGGCCGGATCGCTGCGATCCATCTCGACACCGGCAAGGTCGCATGGGAGCGCCCGTTCGGCACCGCGCGCGATGCCGGGCCGCTGGGCCTGGCGCTCGGCCTGCCGATCCCGATGGGCGCGCCCAACTTCGGCGGATCGCTGACCACCGCGAGCGGCCTCACCTTCATCGGCGCCGCGCGCGAAAAGACCCTGCGTGCCTTCGCCACCGCGACGGGCGAGGAACTGTGGTCCGCCCGCCTGCCCGCCAGCGCGCAGACGATGCCGATGACCTACCGCAGCCCGCGCACCGGCTGCCAGTACGTCGCCACCGCCGCAGGCGGCCACAACATGCTGCAATCACCGCTTTCCGACAGCGTCGTGGCCTTCCGGCTGCCGGGCTGCTCCGCAAGCAAATCCAAGGGAGATGGGAAATGAATCGACTTCAGGACAAGGTCGCCGTGGTATCGGGCGGCGCATCGGGCATAGGCGCGGCGGTCGTGCGGCTGTTCGTCGAGGAAGGCGCGCGAGTGCTCGCCTGTGACATCCAGCCCCCGCTCGACGCCGCCTTGCGCACCCTGCTGGACGAGGCGCCCGAGAAGGTCCGCTTCACCACTTGCGACGCCTCGAAGGAGAGCGACGTCGCCGCCGCCGTCGCGCTGGCGACCGAGACCTGGGGCCGCCTCGACGCTGCCGTCGCCTGCGCGGGGGTTCCCGGACAAGGCAGCGACATCGACCTTGCGGTGGACGAATGGGACCGCATCATGGCTATCAACGCGCGCGGCGTATTCCTGCTGACCAAGCATGCGCTGCCGCCGATGATCGCGGGCGGCGGCGGTTCGATCACCAACATTTCCTCGGCCTACGGCGTCGTCGGCGCCCCCGGTTTCGCGGCCTATTGCGCATCCAAGGGGGCTGTGCGCACCTTCACCAAGTCCACCGCCGTCGAGCATGCCCACCAGCGCATCCGCGCCAACTCGATCCACCCCGGCGTGATCGAGACGCCGATGCTGCAGGGCATCTTCGACCGCAGCGACGATCCCGAAGCGACCCGCGCCGCCTTCTCCGCGCAGCAGCCCAATGGCTTCAACGGCGCACCCGGGGACATCGCCTGGGGCTGCGTCTACCTTGCCTCGGACGAGGCGCGCTTCGTCAACGGGGTCGAACTGCCGATCGATGGCGGCCTCTTGGCGGGATAGGACGAATGGCTGAAAACGCACGCATAGCCGCCGATCTCATGGCGACGTTCGGCGCCGACATGGAACCATGGTGGGCCATCGCCGACGAGGATCTCGTCCTCGAATTCCCCTTCGCCCGCTCGATCGGCATGCCGCAGCGGGTCACCGGCAAGCACGCCTCGCGGGCCTATCTGGAGAAGGTCGTCTCGGGGCTGGAGGGCCTGCGCTTCACCGGCATCACCGCAAGGGAGACCGGAAATCCGGGCGAAGTGGTGGTCGAATACGTCGGCACCTGCCCGGCACCCAATGGCACCTACGACCAGCAATACATCACCATAATGCGCTTCAAGGAGGGCAGACTGATCCTCTTCCGCGAATACTGGGACACCACGGAGGTCACCCGCGCCTTCGGCGACCTCGCCGCCGCATTCTGACAGGAGTTCTACCCATGACGACCAACAAGGACCGCGCCCTCGAAGCCTGCCGCCTCCTCTCCGAACGCGACCTCGACACCATGTTCGCCGCCTTCGCCGAGGACGGCACATGGACGATGCCCTACCTGCCCGATCGCTTCGCCTTCGCCGGCGAGCGCGACAAGACGGCGATGCGCGAACTGCTCGACGGGTTCCTCGGCGGGTTCGAGCATTTCGAATTCCATGTCGAGCAGGCGGTGGCGGACGGCGATACCGTGGCGATCCTCGGCAAGTCCTATGGCATCGGCCCGCGCTCGGCGATCTACCGCAACACCTACCACTTGTTCTTCACCTACCGCGACGGGGTGCTGCTGAAGGTGCGCGAACTGTTCGATCCTTATCAGGTGGAGGCTTACGTGGCGCAAGTCGAGGCGCAGGCCGCCTGAACTTAATATTGACTATTTGGTCAGTTGTAGCATTCTACGAAAAATGCGGCGGAGCGCCCCCGGCGCTTGAGCCAGGCAATGGAGAGGTCACGCGAAATGAAGCGAATCGAAGTCCCGGTCCTGATCGTCGGCGGCGCGGGCTGCGGGCTGGCCAGCGCGAACTTCCTCGGGCGGCTGGGCATCGAGTGCCTGGTGATAGAGCGCTATCCGGCCACCTCGCCCGCGCCCAAGGCGCATTACCTGAACCAGCGCACGATGGAGATCATGCGTGAAGAGGGGCTGGCCGATCACATCTACCGCAGCAGCACCCCGGCCGAGAACATGGCGCGCGTGGGCTGGTACACCAGCCTCGGCGGTGACGGCCCGCTCGACCGCAAGCGCATCGGCATCATCGACGCTTTCGGCGGCCACTCGCTGAAGGACGCCTACGGCGCCGACAGCCCGGTGCGCGCCGCCAACTTCGCGCAGATGTACATCGAACCGCTGCTGCTGGAGCACCTCGCCACTTACCCCACCTCGCGCATCACCTTCCATCAGGAACTCAAGAGCTTCACGCAGGACGATGACGGCGTCACCGCGCAAGTAGAGGATCGCAATTCCGGCGAAGTCTACGAAGTGCGCGCGCAGTACATGATCGCGGCGGACGGCGGGCGTCTGGTAGGACCATCGCTCGGCATCGCGATGGACGGCATCGACCGGCTGATCGACATGGTGACGGTGTGGTTCGCCGCCGACCTCTCCGAGTACATCGAGGACGAGTCGGTGATGATCCGCTGGTTCACCAACCCCGAAAAGGGCGGATCATGGGGCAGCGGCGTGATGGTCGCGCTCGGCCCCGATACGTTCGGCGCGAAAAGCAAGGAATGGCTGATGCACTTCGCCTTCCAGCCGGGCGAGGCGGGCAAGCTCGACGCGGAAACCGCGATCCCGCAGATCCGCGAACTGCTGCGCCTGCCCGATCTCGACCCGAAGATCATCCGCATGAACGACTGGCAGGTGCAGGGCGTACTGGCGCGCGAATACCGCAAGGGCCGCGTGTTCCTGGCCGGAGACGCCGCGCATCGCCATCCGCCGACCACCGGCCTTGGCCTGAACAGTGCGATCCAGGACGCGCACAATCTGGCGTGGAAGCTGGCCGCCGTGATCCGCGGCGACGCGGGCGATGCCCTGCTGGATAGCTACGAGGCGGAGCGCCGCCCGGTGGCCGCCAACAACGTGGCCTGGGCGATGATGACCTTCCAGAACCACCTGACCATCGATTCCGCGATCGGGCTGATGCCGGGCGTGCCGGTGGAGTTCAACATCGGCGCCTATCACAAGCTGTTCTCCGACACGCCCGAAGGCGCGGCGCGGCGGCAGATGGTGGCCGAAGTGATCGGCACCCAGCGCGCCGAATTCCAGGCCCACGACATCGAGATCGGCTTCCGCTACGACACCGGCGCCATCGTCCCCGACGGCACCGAGCCACCGCCGCGCGGACTGCTGGGCGATACGCATGTGCCCACCATGCGCCCCGGGCACCGCATGGCCCATGTCTGGCTTGACCACGACGACAGCCGCGTCTCCACCCTCGACCTGACCCGGCTCGACCGCTTCACCGTGTTCGTGGACGGACCTGCGGGGGACTGGACCGCCGCCGTCGATGCCGCCCGCGCGGCCAGCGGGCTGACCATCGATCTCGTCCCTGTCGGCAAGGACGAGGACTTCACGCCGGTCGACGATCGCTGGGCCAATATCTCCGGCCTGCAGCGCGGCGGGGCGATCATCGTGCGGCCCGACCAGCACGTCGCCTGGCGCGGGGCCGTGCCGGTGGCCGATGCCGGGGCCACGCTGCAGGGCGTGATCTCCACCGTGCTTGGCCGGCGCGTCGATCAGCCGGTGGCGGCGTGACCGCAGACCGCTCGCTGCCGGCGGGGTTCGAGGCGCTCGAACCCCACGTCGCCTACTGGGCGGCGGCCAGCGCGCAGCAACGGCGCGCCGCGCGCGAGGCCGCCTCGATGGAGGAGATCGAGGCGTTCTACACCGCCATGCTGGCGCTCGCGCCCGAGGCGATCCGTTCGCTGGAAGGGCGCGACATGCGCGATCTCGAAGGTGCGCCGCTGCGGCTGATGCAGCTTCTGCTCGCGCTCGCGCACGTCTCGATGGCGACCGAACTGCACCGCCAGCCGCGCGCGCCCTTTACCCCCTATCCGCACGAGGTCCGTCTGGTGGAGGGGCCGCGCATTCTCGGGTGAGACAACAGGAAAAAGCCGAAAACGGCGAAGGAGAGGAACCATGAACGATCAGGTCGCCGATTTCCGCGCGGACCGCACCAACCTGACCGCGCTGGCCGGGCTGGACACCGCGCCGGTCAGCCTCGAACCCTACCGCTCGCAGGACTGGTTCGATGCCGAAGTGCGGCAGGTGTTCAAGCGCGCATGGCTGTGCCTCGGCCGCGAGGAGCGGATCGCCGCGCCCGGCGACTACCTCGTCCAGACGCTCGAATTCGCGCGCGCCGAAGTGCTCGTCACCCGCACGAAGGAGGGGCGCATCCGCGCCTTCCACAATGTCTGCTCGCACCGCTCCAACAAGGTCGTGCTGGAGCGCAAGGGCAATGCCTCGCGCTTCATGTGCCGCTATCACAACTGGACCTACCGCAACGACGGCGAGCTTGTCGGCGTGCCGGACCAGAAGAACTTCTTCGATTTCGACCGCAAGTCCTGCGGCCTCACCCCCGTGGCCTGCGACATCTGGGAAGGGTGGATCTTCATCAACCTCCAGCGCGAGCCGGAAGTGCCGCTGGCCGAGTTCCTCGGCGCATTCGGGGAAATCTACCGGGGCATCCCCTACCCCAATGCCGACCGCTCGATCCTGTTCGAGTCCCGCCTGAAGGCGAACTGGAAGGTGATCGCCGACGCCTTCGCCGAGACCTACCACATCCCGGCGATCCATCCCGAGACGATCGGCGCCACGTTCGCCAGCAACGAGAACCCCTTCGCCCGGCCGATCAGCGCGCAGACATGGGGGCCGCACCGCTCGGTATCGACTTACGGCAACCCCGAATATGCGCCGCCGCCCGGATCGCAGGTGGAGCGCCTGTTCTACAGCAACATCGCCACCGGCAATGTGCTCTCGGCCGCCAGCCTCGACGATACCGAAGTGTTCCGGCGGCATCCGGCGATCAACCCGACCAAGTCGGCGAGCTGGGCGGTGGACGTGACCTGGCTGTTTCCGAATTTCCAGATCGACGTCTCGCCCGGCGGGTTCTGGACGCATCACTTCTGGCCGGTCAGCCAGGACGAGACGCGCTGGGAGGCCCGCTTCTACATCCCCGATGCGCCCGACGTGTGGAGCCGCCTGCAGCAGGAGCACTACATCGCGCGGCTGGGCGAGATCCTGCTCGAAGACGTCGGCAATACCGAGCGCACGCAGGAAGGCATCGCCTCGGGCGCGAAGGATACGATGCCGCTGCAGGACGGCGAAGTGATGATCCGCCACTCGCTGCACAACCTGCACAAATGGATCGAGGCCGGGACCGTGGCCGAAGCACTTGCCTGAACGGGAGACGATACCGATGAGCGAATTCGACAAGGCCCTGAGCGACCGCAACGTCGCCAATGCGCAGAAGCTGATGGCGCTGTTCGGGCACGACATGGATGCCTTCTGGGCGATGATCTCGCCCGACCTGCACATGGAGTTGCCGTTCGCGGGGACGGTGCGCCTGCCCACCGAGCTGCATGGCGAGGATGCGCTGGGCATGTTCCGCACGGCCGCCGAAGTCTTCGACGTGAAGTTCAATTCGGTGGAGGTGACCCCGCTCGCCGATCCGAACCGCGTGCTGGTGGAGTATCGCGGCTACGGCGAGCCGGGCGGCGCGGTCTACGACCAGCGCTATGTCGGCGTGCACGAATATCGGGGCGATACGCTGGTGTTCTACCGCGAATACTTCGACACCGGCGTGGTGATGAACGCGCTGGGCGCGTACCTTCCGGCCTGATCGCTCCCCTTCGTCATTGCGAGCGTAGCGAAGCAACCCAGGGCAGTCTTGAGCTGCCCTGGGTTGCTTCGCTTCGCTCGCAATGACGGGAGGAGGCTCAGTAAACTCCTGCTTCACGCACATGTTCGAGGTAGGAGATCGGCCAGCCCATCTCCATCCAGCCGCCGCCGGGATTGCCGTCGATGGTCAGGCGCGCCGCGCCTTCGTTCAGCACGAAGTTCGGCGCGGCTGGAAGCGGGAAGACCCCAAAGACATCGCCCTCCACCCGCGTGGCGCGGCCCAGTTCGTCGATGATGTCGCACTGGAACGCGGTCTGGTCGAGGCGGCTGTCGCCCTGCCAGTCTACATCGAGCGTCGCGATCTCGGCCATGACCGCGTCCTTGTAGACGTAGCCGCGCACCTGACGGCGGCCGAGGGCGTAGAACTCCCAGAAGTGCACCGAAAAGGCATCGCCCGACTGGCCCTGGAACCAGCGGTAATAATGCAGCGCATCCCAGTCACGCCGCCCCCAGCTGTGGTCGCGGTGACCGCTGCCGGTGAAGTCGATCGTCCGATCACCGATGCGCAACGTGCCGGAGACGCGGCCGCTCTGCTCGATGCGGTCGTCGGCGGCGTAGGAGGGGCAGCCGTCCTTGTGCGTCGAGTAGGCATAAGGCGGATGGAACGCCTCGTACGTAAAGGCGATCTCCGCCTCCTCGCTGCGCCACGATACGTCCGCACGGTTGAAGCTGAGGTCCTGGCGCATGGTGAAGTCGTCGATCCGCCAGTCGTCGAAGCCCATGGTATCGGGCACCTTGCGATCGGGCAGGCGCACCGCGATGGGCGCACGGCCGAGGCCCCTGCCCCAGATACCCATCGCCGCGCCCGCCATGCCGTCCTTGTCCACCCAGGTATAAGTAAACAAGGCGATCTCGTGCTCGGGCAGAACGACGCAATAGGGGATGGATTCGCGCATCAACGGCAGGTCAGGCAGGGTGTGCCGACCATCATGCACGGGGTCGATGGCCATTGCCGGCCGGGCGAGTGCTGCGGGATCGAATGCCATCAGTCTTCTCCGTTACCCGCCCAGGGGAAGCGGAAGCCGCATTCGCCGAGGCCGTACCCCTTGGTGCCGTCGGCAAGGGTATATTCCATCATGTGCTCGGTCAGCGCGAACGTATCGAGCGGGAAGGTCCAGCAGTAGAGCCGCCGCGCGGTGAAGGCGTGAACATCTCCGTCCGCATCGGTGACGCGCCAGTCCATGCCCTTCAGCGTCATGCCGTCGGCTTCGTAGATGTTGCGGTCCTCGATCGCGGTCACGCCGATCCACTTGCCGCCCTTGCCCACCATCTTGATGTAGGCGTCGTCGCCGTTGGTGGAGATGCCGTGTGTCGAGACGATCGACAGACCGTTATCGAAGATCGGCCAGGCAAGGCGGTAATGGCGCAGGAAGTCCCAGTTGCGCGGGCCCACGGCGATATCGCGGAAGCCCTTGCCGTCGATCGCGATCGTCTCGCCGTCTGCCAGCGTGATCGTGCCGGTGACGCGGCAAGTGCCCTCCATGTGGATATGGGCGATCTCCTTGGCGAAGGCGTCCTCCGCCCCGGCATCGCTGAGGTGGATCGCATCCTGCATCGGCAGGATCGCGTCCCAGGTCAGATCGACCTTGAAGTCCCGTTCATCGAAAGTGATGTGCGCCTTCGACAGCGGCTCGACCGAGCGCAGCCGCATCCCGGCGACTTCCAGCCCGTCTCCCTGCCCCAGCCGGGTGGCGGTGTAGGGCAAGTTCATGTTGGTGCGGTTGAACAGCGGCTTGCCGTCCCGGAAGAACACGAACCAGCTGTTCGTCTCGCCCAGATTCTCGAGGATGCCGACGCGGATGAAGCAGCCGATGCGCTGCGCCGGATCGTAAAAGTTGAAGTAGACGCTCTGGTTCCAGCGCGGGTGATCGTTGGCCTGCCAGTAGTCCTCGGGACTCTTTTCGACGGTCAATTGTCCTCTCCTCTTGTCGTTGTACCCGGCTTTGGGGCGGTTGATCCGGCTGCACCGGATCAACCGCCCCTGGTTTTTGGTTTGCCGCATTTTCCGAGTCATCAGGTGATCCCACCTGATTAGAAAATGCTCTAGCGACCGCAGACGCGCCGCAGCAATCCCGCGCAGTCGTCCGGCAAGGCATCGCCGCGCCAGGCGACGTGCTGGTCGGGCCGCACCAGGATCAGGCCGCGTTCGTAGATCGCGCGAAGGTCCGGGCGATCGAGCCGCAGCACGTCGAGCGGAACGCCCTGCGTCTTCGCCGCAGCCTCCAGCGGCGCGGTGTCCGCATCGCCGAGCACGACGAGCGTGAAGAATAGCCCGAGCCGGTCGAACAGCGCCGTCCCGTCCTCAAGGAACACATGCGGCAGGCGTGCGCCGGGCCAGGTGCTCGGCACATAAGTCAGCGGGTCGATCGCCGGAGCCTCCCCCTCGCCCGCCACGACCGGCGACTGGTCGTAGCGATAGCCGTATTCCACGCCCCAGCTCTCGTTCTCGGCATTGCCGAGCGCGGCGATCTTCGCGGCGACATCGGCGCGGCGGGCGTCGGCTTCGGGGCCTTCACCCTCGAGGTCGCCCGCCTCCATGTAGATCATCGTGATCTGCTGGCGCACGCCCATGTGCCGGCGCGAGGCTTCGAGATGCCACCACGCGGTCGGCCGCCGCTCCGCATCGTAGGCATCGAGCAGCCCGTCGCCGCCCCAGCCCTGCAGGTTCGCGGCCAGCACCCACGACAGCGCGGCGGCGTCGGCGATCCCCGAATTCATGCCGTAGCCGCCGGTCGGGATGAACTGGTGCGCGCTGTCGCCCGCCAGCAGCGTGCTGGCGTCCCGGTACTTCTCGGCGACCACGAAATGCGCATGCCACGGATTGGCCTGCAGTATCTCGTAATCGAACGCCTTGCCGACCCAGGCTTCGAGCACGCCCTCGGCGGTCATCTCGTCCGGGTTCATGCCGGGCAGCAGCCATGCCTGCAGCGTGTAGATGTCGTGGTCGTTCTGGGCGATGATCGTGCCGAGCCCGGACTGCAGGTGATAGATCGGCCCCCAGCGCTGCAGCAGTTCGCGGTCGTCGGTGCGGAAGTGGACCATGTAGGCCCCGGCGACGTTCTCCTCGCCCTCCAGCGCAATGCCGAGACCCCGGCGCACGCGGCTGCCCCCGCCGTCGCAGCCCGCAAGGAAGCGGCACTTCACGGTGCTAGTTTCGCCGCTCTGCGAATCGACGATCTCGGCGGTGACGCCATCGGCGCCATTCTCGACGATCCGCTCGAAGCGGGTGCCGAAGCGCACGTCGATCAGCGGATTGGCGTCGATCGCCCGTTTCAGCACCGGCTCGATCTGGATCTGGCTGACGCGCAAGGGCGCCTGCGCGCCGTGGCTGCCGTCGTTCTCCTCGCGGATGATGCGGGTCTTCTCATCGGCGGAGGGGTAGGGAAACCGGTACAGGTCATGCCCGACCATCGAGGTGATCCACAGGATGTCGAAGCCGTTCGCACGCGGCACGCCCGCGTCGCGCAGCGCCTCGTCCAGACCGAGCCGGTGGAACAGCTCCATGCTGCGGCCATTGGTCAGGTCCATCTTGGGATGGCGCGTGGTCGCCGGGTTCCGCTCCAGCAGCAGGGAGCGAATGCCGTAGCGGGCAAGGTTCAGGGCCAGCGTCATGCCGACCGGCCCGCCTCCGGCGATCAGCACCGGCACTTCGATCTGCGTCATTCCATCTCCCCTCTTATGCCTTGCCCAACCGCGAGTAACGAAATTGAACCATATGGTCAACTTGTGCGCAATGCGCAAATGGACGTCAAGCCGGGTCAGGCTATGATTTTAGCAATAATCGCGCTGAAACCGAGCGCATGATCCCGAAGTCGCGATTGAATGCTTGACATTGGCTGACCGTCTGGTCTGTTTATGGAAAGCGCAGCGACTGACTGCACCAAGGGATGAAGGACAAGACGATGCCCACCGGCCGACTTTCCGGAAAAATCGCGCTCATAACCGGCGCAGGCAGCGGAATCGGCGCGGCGCACGCCCGCCTGTTCGCCAGCGAAGGTGCGCAAGTCGTCGCTACCGACATCCGCCTCGACGCCGCCCGCTCCGTGGTGGCGCAGATCGTCGAATCCGGCGGCGCGGCCATCGCCATCGAGCATGACGTCGCCAGCGAAAGCTCCTGGCAGACCGCCGTCGACGCGGCGCTTGCCGCTTATGGGGGACTGACCACGCTGGTCAACAACGCGGGCCTCAACCACATGTTCGGAGTGGAGGACGAGACGCTGGAGGGCTGGAACCACATCGTCTCGATCGACCAGACCGGCACATTCCTGGGCATGCGCGCGGCGATGCCGCACTTGCGGGCGAGCGGCAACGGCGCGGTCGTCAACATCTCCTCGGTACTGGCGATGATGTCGACCGTGACGTGCTTCTCGTTCCACGGCGCCAAGGCGGCGATCCGGGGCATGAGCAAGGCCGCCGCGCAGGAATATGCAGGCCGCGGCGTGCGGGTGAATTCGATCTACCCCGGCATGATCGACACGCCGCAACTCGCGACGATGCTGCCCGAGGAGCGCGAGATGATCCGCACCTCGATCCCGATGAAGCGCATCGGCAACCCGGACGAGATCGCCCGTAGTTCGCTGTTCCTGTGCTCGGACGACGCATCCTACGTCACCGGCGCGGAACTGATCGTCGACGGCGGGCTGTTCCCGGGATGAGGGCGCGACCCATGACTTTGCAGAGCGGCACGGCCGCCAAGGGAGAATACGGATGCTGAACGGCAAGGCCATCCTCATCACCGGCGCGGCATCGGGCATAGGCCGCCGCTGCGCCGAAGTCTTCGCGGCGAACGGCGCGCGCGTGCTTGTCACCGACCTCAGCGCCGAAGCGGGCGCCGAGGTCGTCGAAGGCATCCGCAACGCGGGCGGCGAGGCCGCGTTCCAGCCCTGCAACGTGACCGACGAAGCCAGCGTCGCCGCCGCCGTGGACAAGGCGGTTTCGCTTTACGGCCGGCTCGACGGGGCGATGAACAACGCCGGGATCGAAATGCGCAACAAGCCGGTCCACGAACTGACCGCAGAGGATATCGCGGCGGTGCTGGGCGTCGATCTGGTCGGCGTGTTCTACTGCCTCAAGCACCAGTTCCGGGTGATGAAGGACAG
The DNA here is from genome assembly GCF_030209485.1 of Novosphingobium sp. fls2-241-R2A-195. Classification (NCBI taxonomy): domain Bacteria; kingdom Pseudomonadati; phylum Pseudomonadota; class Alphaproteobacteria; order Sphingomonadales; family Sphingomonadaceae; genus Novosphingobium; species Novosphingobium sp. fls2-241-R2A-195. The sequence continues at coordinate 64,341 of NZ_JARVRY010000024.1, read as the reverse complement.
CGGCGGCGGGGCCATCGTCAACACCGCATCCTCCTCGGGCATTCGCGGGCAGATCAACGCCTCGGACTATGTCGCGGCCAAGCACGGCGTCGTCGGTCTGACCAAGGCGGTCGCCTGCGACGGCGGGCCGCTCGGCATCCGGGTGAACGCGCTGTGCCCCGGCCTCATCATGACGCCGATGGCCAAGGACCGGCTGATGCAGGACCCGGTGTTCTCCGAGGCGCTCGAAGGGCTGCGCCAGCGCCACGTCATCGGCCGCTTCGGCGAGATGGACGAGATAGCCAACGCCGCGATGTTCCTGCTGTCCGACATGTCCTCGTTCATGACCGGATCGCCGATGATCGTCGACGGCGGCTACGCCATCTGAGGGAGGCTGACATGATAAAGATGGTCGTCGAAGTCTGGAAGAAGCCGGAAATGACGGACGAGCAGTTCGCCCGCCGCTGGCTGGTGGAACACGGTGCGCTGGTGCGTGCCAATGCGAAGGCTATGGGCTTCGTGCGCTATGTCCAGAGCCACAAGCGCGTCTCGCCCGAGATCGACGCCTTTGCGCAAGGGCGCGGCTGGAAGCGCCCGCCCGACGGCCTCACCGAAGTATGGTGGGAAAGCGAGGAAGCCATGCAGGCCGCGCTCTCCTCGCCCGAGGGGATCGAGGCCAGCGGCGTGCTGCAGGCGGACGAGGAACAGTTCATCGACGCCCCGCGCATCAGCGCTTTCCTCGCGGACGAGGAAACCATCTTCGACTACACTGTCGCATAGGGAGAGATTCGGCGATGACCGAAAACCGACGCTACGTCATCACGCCGGGACAGGGCATCGCCGGACTGCGGCAGGAGCGCGTGGCCATGCCGCGCCCCGGTCGCGGGCAGGTGCTGCTGCGCATGCGTGCCTTCTCGCTCAATTTCCGCGATCTGCTGATGATCGACGGACACTATCCGGGCGGCGCGCCCGACGCGATCGTGCCGCTTTCCGATGGTGCGGGCGAGGTCGTCGAACTGGGTGAAGGCTGCTCGCGCTTCGCGGTGGGGGACCGGGTCTGCCCGATCTTCATGCAGAGTTGGATCGGCGGCGACATGACCGACGCCGACGGTGCTTCCGCGCTGGGCGGTGCGATCGACGGCGTGCTCGCCGAATATGTCGTGGTCGATGAGGCCGGCCTGGTGGCGATCCCCGCCCACATGGACTTCGCGCAGGCGGCCACGCTGCCTTGCGCCGCCGTCACCACCTGGAACGCGCTCTACGGCCGCGAGCCGATCACGCCCGGCTCTACGGTGATGGCGCTTGGCACCGGCGGTGTCGCGATCTGGACGCTGCAACTGGCCAAGGCCGCCGGGGCGCGCGTCGTCATCACCTCGTCCAGCGACGCCAAGCTGGAACGGGCCACGGCGATGGGCGCGGACCATGTCGTCAACTACGCCGCGACGCCCGAATGGGGCGCCGCCGCCCGCGCCTTCACGGGCGGACGCGGGATCGACAAGATCGTCGACAGCGCCGGGCCGGGCACGATGCCGCAGTCGCTGTCGGCACTGCGGCGCGGAGGGGAGATCGCCATGGTCGGCGTCATCGCCCCCGGTACGATCGACCCGCTGGCGATCCTCGTCGGCGGGGCGCTGGTGCGCGGCGTCATGGTCGGTTCGCGCCGCCATTTCGAAGACCTCGGCCGCGCACTGGAAGCGCACCGGATCGAACCGCTGATCGACCGCAGCTTCACGTTTGACGAGACGGCAGAGGCTTATGAACACCTGCGCGCGGCGCAGGACATGGGCAAGGTCGTCATCGAGATGACCTGACCCCGCCAGGATACAAGAAACGACTGGGAAGGAAGTGGCTGAACCAATGCACGGCACTCTCGACATACGCCAGCGCCCCGAGGACCATTTCCTCGACGCCATCCGGGACCGGTTTCCGGTCGAGGCCGAGATCGACCGCACCCTGTCGCGCAAGATGCGCCTGCGGGCGAGCGGCGAGGTCTACGCCGCCCACTCGCTGGACAGCCTGATCGAAGGCACCGCCAGCCTCATCCGCGCCAACGTGGGCGACGATTTCACGATCTCCGACGCACGCTGGCTGACCGGCGGCGCCTCGAAGATCCAGGTCGCCTTCGAACTCGAATGGCAGGACGGTTCGGCGCGTCGCAAGGCGCCGATGGTCCTGCGCATGGAACCCAACGAGTCCGTGGTCGAGACCAGCCGCAAGCGCGAGTTCGAGCTGCTGCAGGCGCTCGACGGGGTGGTGCCGGTGCCGCCCTGCTTCTGGGTCGATCCGGATGGCGAACACCTGCCGCACCCCGCGCTGATCTACGGCTTCGCGCAAGGCGTGACCAAGCCTTCCGATCTGCCCTCGCAGCAGGTGACCGGGATCGGCCTCAACTATGGCCCTAAGCTGCGCGCGCCGATCACCGCGCAGTTCATCGAGCACATGGCGCGCTTTCACCGCATGGGCGCGGAACTCTCGCCCCGCCTGCCCAGCTTCGACGGCGTGGAGGTCGGCTCCAACGCCAGCGTCATCCGCCTCGTCAACTGGTGGCGGCGGGTGTGGGAGGAAGACCGCGCCCACGACGAACCGCTGATGACGGTCGCCTACGACTGGCTCATCGCCAATGCGCCGCCGATCGACCACGTCTCGCTGGTCCATGGCGACTGCCGCGCCGGCAACTTCCTGTTCACCGAGCACGACGCGCGGATCACCGCCTGGCTCGACTGGGAACTGGCGCTGCTGGGCGACCGCCATCAGGACCTCGCATGGTCGATGATGGACCCCTACAGCCATTCGAACGAGGAAGGCACCGCCCAGCTCATCAACGGCATGCTGCCTTACGACGACTACATCGCCGCCTACGAGAAGGCGTCGGGCCTGACGGTCGATCCGGCGCGGCTGGCCTATTACCGGGTGCTGTGCAGCTACCTGTCGGTCTCGATCTGCCTCGGCACCGGGTACCGCGTGGCGAAGGGCGCCAAGACGCATCAGGACATCGTTGTCTCGTGGCTGGCGATGATCAGCTACCCGATCATGGAACAATTGCGCGGCACGCTGAAGGAGGTGCTCTGATGGTCCCCGATTCCGATCTCCAGTTGCAGGTCGTCATCAAGGCGCTGCGCGAAGCCGTCGGCCCCGCGATCCGGGCGGACGAGAAGGTGGCACAGGAGCAGTTGCACTTGTCGCTCGCCACGCTCGGCGTGCTACGCAGCCAGTTGCCGATGACGCGCCGTTTCATCCGCGCGCTGTCGAGCGATGCGCTGGACCTCGCCGGAAAGCTGGGCGCGCTTACGTCCAGTCAGGCCCTGTCGGCTCCGCGGGAGGCACTGGAAGCGGCGCTTGCCGATCCGTCACGGGAAAACCACGAGATCGAAGCCGCCCGCAGCGCCCTGATGGACAGCACATGCGCGCTCATCGAGACCCTCGGCCCCGATCTCGCGGATCAGGCCCGCAGGGTGGTGATCGACGCGAGCGCCATGCCGATCGAGCGCCAGCGTGCGTGGTTCATTGGCTCGGGCTTCGAATCCGCGCCCGACAAGGTCCGCCCGATCGAAACGCTGCTGGAGGCGTAGAGCCCGATGACATTGGGGTAAACCACCCTTCGTCATTGCGAGCGTAGCGAAGCAATCTAGAGCGGCTCAGAACGGCCCTGGATTGCTTCGCTGCGCTCGCAATGACGATTCAATAAGAAGTCATGACCTCAAGCCAGTATCCGGCCGAGCGTCTGCACCGTGGTGCCGACGCTCCAGCCGCCATCGACGAACCAGTTCTGCCCGGTGACATAGCCGGCATCGTCGCTGGCGAGAAAATGGACGGCGGCGGCGATGTCCTCTGGCTGCCCTTCGCGGCCCAGCGGCGCCAGCACTTCCAGCGCCCGGCTGAGCGCGTCGCCGTTGATGGCGATCGACAGCGGCGTGGCGACGCCGCCGGGGCTGACCGCGTTGACCCGGATGCCCAGCGGCCCGAACTCCAGCGCGGCGGTCTGCGTGGCGGAGATGATCGCCGCCTTGCTCATCCCGTATTCACCCCAACCCGGCGTCCCCCGCGCGCCGGACAGCGAGGCGACGTTGACGATCGCGCCGCCCCGCTCCATCCGCCGCGCCGCCTCGCGCATGCCGACGAGCACGCTGAGCGCATTGATCCGGTAATAGCGCGCGGCGCGCTCCGCATCGGCTTCAGCCATGTCATGCACACCGGCCGAGGCGGCGTTGTTGACCAGCACGTCGAGCCTGCCGTGGCGCTCCATCGCCTCGTCCAGCAGGGCGGCGAACTGGTCCGCGTCCGATACGTCGGTATGGCGGAACGTGCAGCCCCACTGCGCCGCGCTTTCTGCGCAATCGGTGATGTCCCCGATCAGCACTTGCGCGCCTGCCCGGCGCAAACGCTGCGCCGTGGCGGCGCCGATGCCCGAAGCCGCGCCGGTGATGACGATCGATTTTCCGGTGAGGTCAAACATGGTCGCGTCCTTTGCCTGCGGCACGGGCGGCAATGTCGAGCGCCGCGATATAGCCGAACGTCATCGCCGGCCCCAGGCTGGCCCCGCCGCCGGGGTACTTGCCGCGCATGATCGAGTTGTTGTCCAGACCCGCCGCATAGAGTCCCGCGATCGGCGCTCCATCGGCGCCAAGCACGCGCGCATACTCGTCGGTATCGAGGCCCTGTACCGAGCCCAGATCGCTGGGCCGCACCTCGATCGCGTAGTACGGCGCCTTGGTCAGAGGCCGCAGAGACGGGTTGGGTCCATGTCCCGCATCGCCCATGTACGTGTCATAGGCATTGGTGCCGCGTCCGAAGTCGGGATCCCGGCCGTCCGCCGCATGCCGGTTGAAGCGTTCCACGGTATCCGACAGCGCCAGCGGATCGAGCCCCAGCTCGCGCGCGAGTTCGGAAATGCTCGCCGCCTTGCGGGCGTAGCCGGAGGCGACCCACTTGTCCGGGCGGAACGGCGCGGGCTTGATCGCACCCAGGCCATAGCGCGCCACCGCCTCGGCATCGGCGATCTGCCAGATGCGCGTCACGCCCTTCTCCAGCGAGACTTCGCCGAAGTTCTGGTAGTGAAAACTCTCATCGACGAAACGCTTGCCGTCGCGTGCATCGACCATGATCTGCCCCGGGCAGTGGCGATCGAAGAACAGCGAGGGGAAAAGGCCGACGCTGCCGTCTTCGCGCTGATAGCGTGAGGCCGGCACCCAGATGCCGTTCGCCGCATTGTCCGGGTTCAGCCGCCCGCCCAGCTTCTCGGCCATGCGGATGCCGTCGCCCCGGCTGCCTTCGGGCTGGAGCGACCAGCCGGCCGCCGACTGGTGCAACCACTTCTGCCGCATCGCCTCGTCCTGCCCGAAGCCGCCGGATGCAAGGACGACGCCTTGCCGCGTCTTGACCGTATGCCGCGCGCCGCCATGCTCGAACACCACGCCGGTCACCCGGCCGCCGTCGAACACGAGATCGCAGGCGCGGGCTTTCTCGATCAGGTGCACCCCCGCATCGCGCGCGGACTTGAACAGGCGCCCCGCCAGCGCATTGCCGTTGGCCATGTGCCTTCCGCGCCGTCCCCGCAGCCGGTCGAAAGCGTAGCCCGCCATGCGCGAGGCAGTCAGGCGAAAGGCCGAAAGCGACCGGTTCCACCCCTGCATCGCCACCGCCTGCGCGGGGCTGACCTGCATCGATTTGAACAACCCCATCTCGCGGATCGGCGGACGCACGCGCTCGAAATCCGTGCCCAGCGCATTGCCGTCGAAATCAGCCGTGAGCAGGCAGCGCCCCTGATTCCAGCCTGCCGCAGAAGGGGCGTAATCGGGAATGTCGCTGGGCGTCAGCCGTACCGTGGTCCGGCGTTCCATGAAGGCCAGCATCTCGCCCGACTTGTCGAGATACGTATCGATCTTGGCGGCGTTGAAGAAGTTGCCCAGCACCGCCTCGAGATACGTGCGTGCCGAGGCCCGATCGTCCGCGATACCGAGCGCCGGCTGGTGGTGGTTCGCAGGAATCCACACGCCTCCGCCGGAAAAGGCGGTGGTCCCGCCGAAGACATCGGCCGCTTCAAGGAGCACCACGTCCAGCCCGTTCAGCGCGCCGACGGTAGCTGCCGTCATGCCCGCTGCGCCCGAGCCGATCACCACCATGTCCGCCGTTTCGGGAAGTGCAATCACGCTCGCCCCGCTCATCGCGCATCCACCAGCTTGCGACCGACGAGGGCCGTCTCCACGGCAACCGTATCGAGATACTCGACGATTTCGCTGATGCGGCCGTCGCGGGTGCGCAGGATGAAGCAATAGGGGTCCTGCCGGTATGGACCGTAAGGTCCGACACCCTCGACGCTGGCGATCACGACGGCGCGGTCTCCCTCGGCGATGATCTCGCTCACCGCCATGCGTGCGGGTTCGCGGAAGGTGGAGAGCATCGGGATCATCTCCGTCAGCAGGCGATCCCTGGTGAAATGCTTGGACAGGGGCGTGTCGCCGATGATCGTCCAGGTCGCATCTTCGGCCAGCGATTCGAAACCGCCCATGAAATCGCCACTGCACAACTTGTCGAAGAACGCGCGCGCGATCTGCCTGCTGTCGGTCATGTCCTCTCCTATCGGCGTGGTCCTCCGTCGCTGGGGGGACGCCCGGAGCAAAACTCCCACATTTGACCGTTATGTCAATTAAAACGTCCGAAAAACGAGATTTATCGCGAAGGAATGGAATTTCCGCATGAATCGCAGCCTGATTATGAATTCATATGGTCAATTTAATTGCACTGACCAAGCACCGCGGCCATAGTCCTTCGCAAACTCAGCCAGATGGGAGAGCAGGCATGGCATCGCGTACGATAACGGTCTTCGGGGGAACCGGAACGGCAGGAGGCGGCGTGGTCCGCGCGCTGCTGCGGGACGGCTGGACGGTCCGCGCCGTCACCCGCGATGAAACGGGCGACAAGGCAAAGGCTGCGCGGGCGCTCGGCGCCGAAACCGTGACCGCCGACATGGAAGACCGCTCGGCCCTGCGCCGGGCCATCGAAGCGGCCGACGCGGTCTATCTATCCGGTGCGTCCCTGCAGGACCGCTGGGACATCGGGCAGGCCGTTCAGGGGATCATGGTGGCGGAAACGGTGCGCGAAGTGGGCACCGGGCACTTCATCTATCAATCCGCACAGGCGGCGGGCAGCCGGGGCGTGCTTTCGGTCGGCTCCAAGCGTGCGGTGGAAGAACGGATCGCCGAACTCCGCCTCGATGCCACGATCCTGCGCCCGGCATGGTTCATGGACAACTTCCTGAACTACTTCCCGATCACGCAGAACGACGGCACGCTTACGATCGCAATGGCCTTGCCGACCGACGTGCAACTCGCGCTGATCTGCGCCGAAGACATCGGGCGCGCGGCGGCGGCGGTGCTTGCGTCGCCAGACAATTGGCGCGGGCGCGAGGTCGATCTCGTCGCCGACGTCGGCAGCACCGCACAGATGGCTGCGATCGTCGGTGAACTTACCGACAAGCCGGCGGTTGCCGTCGAAGTCCCGATGGCCGCGATCGAGGAGCACTGGCCGCAGGGCGTGGACCTCTATACCTGGCTGGCCACGAAACCCGCGGAGAACGACACCGGCGCGCTGACGGCGCTGGTCGGCTCGCCGATCGACTTTCGCGCATGGGCCGAAAAGCACCTCGCGCCGACCTTGCGCGGCTGAGCAGAGGCGGGGTCGGCACGCCGACCCCGCCCTTCGTCACATGAAGCGCTCGGCGCTGGCGAGGTAGGCGATCGACTCCGCCGGACGGCGCAGCAGTGTCTCCCAGGCCTGCGGATCGCGCGCGACGCCCTCCTCCATCGCCGTCTGCGTCGGCCAGTAGAGTTCGCGGATACCGACGCAGAACGCGCCTTCGGGATGCAGGGCAGGTGAAGGGCGGCACCGGACATGGCGCAGCGCCCCGATCCGCCGGCCTAGCGCAAGGTCTTCCTCATCGTCCCAGGCGGTCGTACCCTCGCTGATGACGTATTGCAGCAGCTTGATGCTGATCGGACGGCGATCCAGCCGGAACAGTCTGTCGCCCGTTTCGACGCCCTCCTCGTTCCAGTCAGCCCCCGACTGCAGCACTTCCTCTTCGGCGAAGACGAACCGCAGCTTGTCCATGTCGACGAACAGCGGTTCGTCGGGGATCAGCAGTTCGACGTAATTAGGCTCGCCGGGAAAATCGATGGCATCCTGTACGCAGTCGAACCACACTTCCGCCGTCGCCTCGAAATGCGTCTGCCGCGCGTCCAGCAGGTCCGAGTGAACCTGATGGCTCTGGGTGTAGGCGCGCATGGTCGATATCGTGCGGCCCATCGTTCCGTGAGGGTGCCGGTAGTGGTCGTGAAACCACTGCGCCGTCACGCCGGGTTTGCGCGGAATCGCGCCGAACATCTTGATACGAGACAAATACCCTCTCCGCCTTGTCGTTATGGGAACGGTGGCCCGGTCACCCCGGCTGGAAAACCGGGAGGATGCTGCGATCCGCGATCTTCCAGACGCCGCCTTCCTGCACGCACACGTCGATCACGTCGGCCACCGAACGCACCACCGGCGAAAGGTCCGCGTCGGGCGAGCGGAACAGCGTCAGCAGCGAACGCACTTCCGCCCGCCCGTCGCCCAGCGCCGAAATCAGCGTGTTGGACAGGACATGGCGCGAGGTAACGTGCGCCTCGGCTTGCCGGGCCGCCATCGCCGCCGCAATCGCAGCGCCGCTGATCGTGCCGGGCCGAGGCGCGCCGGGCCCGAAGGTCAGGTTCGCATCCTCGGCGAACAGCGCCGCCGCCTCGCCCGCACGGCCATGGTCGATGAGCCAGAAACCGCGCAGGGCCAGTTCCGCAAGGTCGAGCCGATCTTCGATGGTGAGCTTCGTCATTGCCGCCTCCGTCACCGCAGCTTCACCGCTTCGAGCCCGCGCTGGCCGATATCCGGCCGCCGCTTGAGCACGGCCTGATCCTCGCCCGCCTCGACGCGGCGCAGCAGATCTTCGGGATCGAACTCCACGCCGATCGGGTTCTCGGCAAACGCGGGGGAATAGAAGAACGCCGTCGCGTCCTCGATATTGTCGTAGTTGTCGACCTGCAGTTCGATCTGATTTCCGTCGGGATCCTGATAGTACATCGAAGTCGTCGGCCCGTGATTGATCGGGAAAACCGGCGTTATGCCGACATCGCGCAGTCGCTTGTACGTCGCCATGAGGTCGCCGAGGCTGTCGTAGGTGAACGCCGCATGGTGGAAGCCCGCCACGCCGTCTTTCTGCTCCTCCAGATCCGGCATGTTCAGAACGGCGACGCGGTGGTGCTCCTCGTCATAGGAGAGGAATGCAAGGATTTCGTTCTCGAAAGCAGCCTCGGCGCCGAGCACGGTCTTGTACCAGTCAATCACCTCGCGAAAGCGCGATGTGCGCAGCACGAAATGGGCAAGCCGGACGGGCGGGATGATCGCCGCAGTCTCCGTGGCGGCCTCACTGGATTGCTGTGTCATGGTTGTTGTCCTTGTGTCTGGAGAAGGCGTCAGTGCGCCGCTTGCTCGCCGAAGACCGCCGACTGGAGCATCATCGTGTCCATGAACTCGATCACTTCGACGAGGCGCCCGCCTGCCGCGCGCATCACGAAGGCATAGTAGGGTTGATCGTAAGGCCCGGTCGGCCCCACGCCGCGCCCGCTGCCCAGCAGCACGGCGCGGTCGCCCTGCACGATCGGCTCCTCGAAGCGGACGACCGGCGGCTCGACGAAGTCCGACAGCAGCGGCACCAGCCGCGCGATCAGGTCCTTCGGTCCGTGATAGACGCCCGACGCGGGCGTCGTGCCGATCACGGTGTAGACGCCGTCGTCGGCGAGCAGTTCGAACGCCTCCGGAAACCGCAACTGCGCCAGCAGTTCGCCGAACCGGCGGGCAAGCCCTTGTGCATCCTCCATCGAATCCTCCTCTTCCTTGCCTGTCTTATATTGATCTTTTGGTCAGGAAAGCATAACCCAAGGCGGATGACAAGGAGGCGTGTCGCACAGACCGCCCGATCGGGAGAGAATGGCATGAAGTTTCATCACATGGCGCTGATGGTGACCAATCTGGAAGACGCCATCCGCCTCTGGCGCGACGTCATGGGCTTCGAACTGGGCGTCGAAACCGTGATCCCCGACGGACCAGAGCCAGGACCGAACACCTTCATGTATCCGGCGCTGCTGGACGACATCTTCAAGATCAAGGGCGCGCGATCCCGCATGGCCCTGCTCAGTTCGAAGGATGGCGCCTTCATCGAGCTACAGGAATGCCTGAACCCCGCGATCACCAAGACGCCCGAGGAGAACTTGCGCTATGGCCATACCGGCATTCACGAACTCGGCCTGCTGGTGACAGACATCGACGGCTGGTTCGAGAAAGTCAGGGCCGCCGGCTACCGCACGCAGACGGACTACGTGTGGCAGTGCGCATCGATGGGCCGCTCGTTCCTGTTCTACGACCAGGACGGCAACATGATCCAGCTCTGGGAGAACCTCGGCGAGCCGGAATGGAGCTGAGGCCGAGCCGCCGCCCTACGGCGTGACGACATTACATTGCATCGTCATTGCGAGCGTAGCGAAGCAATCCAGAGCAGTTTTACGCCGCCCTGGATTGCTTCGCTACGCTCGCAATGACGAAGGTTGGTTCAATCCAATATCATCGCGCCCTACGGCGCGTCGATGAAGACGAGTTCGTAGAGGAATGCGATGTTGCGCAGGATTTCGGTCTCCGAAAACACGTCGCGGCCCGTCAGTTCACGGTATTCGGTCGAGACCGTGAACGGCGTGCCGCCGGCGCTGATTATCATGTAGTACATCCGCGCCGGATCGCACTGGCGCACGATGCCCTGGTCCTGCCCGGCGCGGATGAGTTCGCGGATCGCGCCGAAGTGTTCGCGCAAGTAGTTCTCGATGACCCACTGCAGGCGCGAGGTGTCCTGGTTGCTCTCCATGGTCAGGATACGGTGGATCTGCGGCTGGCGGGCGGACATACGGATGAACTGCTCGATGAACGTGCGCAGTCCCGCCGCGGCGCTGTCGCCCGCCTTTTCCAGATGCGCCTTCATTTCCGCCGAATAGCGCTTGAGCGCATTGTCGATCGTCGCGATCCACAAGGCTTCCTTGGACTGGAAGTGATAGAGCACCAGCGTGTGCGTCACGTCCGCCCGGTCCGCCACGGCGCGGGTGGAGGTGCCTTCGAAGCCGAACGCCCCGAAGCATTCCAGCGCGGCGGCCAGGATGCGCTCGCGCACATCGTCGCCCCGGCGGCTGGCGCGCTTGCGCTGTCGCTGCGGCGCCTTCTGGTCGATCGCGACCGGGTGCGTTTCCGCCCCGTCGAGCCGCACCGCGATGCGGCCGCTGCTCGCACGGCGGCGCTTGGCGGGCGCGGAATCTTCGGGAATATCGCTCGTTTCGGCCATTCGATCGCTCCGTCAGGCCGTTCGCCTGACCAAAGATGTGCATTTCGTGACACCCTCACATCAGGATATGCAGCAAGGTCAAGCGATTTTGCAAAAACCGCAGCGAGATTAATCCACCATTAGGTCAGTTTTTGGACAAAAATTGACGGTCAGGCGACGATCCTGTTCTCGATGGCACCGATCCCGTCGATCTCGCAGCGCACCACGTCCCCCGGCGACAGGAAGCGCGGCGGCTGCTGCGCCGCGCCGACGCCTTCGGGCGTCCCGGTGGCGAGAATATCGCCCGGCTCCAGCGTGAAGGCGGCCGAAAGGTGGGCGATCTGCGCCCCGATCGAGTGGATGAACTGCTCGGTATTGCTGGACTGGCGCACCTCGCCGTTGACGATGCAGCGGATGCCGAGCGCGGCCGGATCGGCGATCTCGTCCGCCGTGACGATCCATGGCCCGATCGGCCCGTGCGTATCGAACGACTTGCCCATGGTGATCGTCGGGGACTGGAATTGCCAGTCCCGCGCCGACACGTCGTTCACCACAAGGTAGCCGAAGACATGCGCCATCGCATCGCCCTCGGCGACGGACTTGGCCGCGTGGCCGATCACCACGCCCAGTTCGACTTCGTGATCGAGCTTGGTGGTCGGCCCCTGCACCACGTCGTCGTAGGCCCCGTTCACGCACGTCGTCTGCTTGTTGAACCACAGTTGCCCGTCAGGCACCGTGATGCCCAGCGCACGCGCCTCGTCCGCATGACGGCGGTAGTTCATGCCAAGACCCAGGAACTTGCGCGGGCGCAGCGGAGCCAGCAGATGCACATCGGCCAGCGCCAGCCGCTCACCGCGCCCCGATGCCAGCGCAGCGGCGATCTCACCCAGAGCGCCCTGCCCGCCCTCGATCAACGCGATCATGTCGGGATGGTCGATGCCGATAGTATCGAGCGGGACGATTCCATCGCCGTCCACCACGCCGAGGCGCGGCACGCCTCCGTTTTCGAACCGGGCCAGCTTCATCGTTGTTCCTTCGTTTCGGGAGATCAGGCGGCTGCAAGGCCGTCGTAGAACCGCCGGGCGTCGGCGTAAGTCGGCAGGTGCGCGGTCGAGCCGCCGTCCACCCGGATCACCTGCCCGGTGATGTAGCGCGCCTCGTCCGACGCCAGCCAGGCGACGGCCTGCGCGACATCGTCAGGCGTGCCGAGATAGCCGGTAAGCGTGGCATCGACGTTCATTGCGATGAAGGCTGGCGGGATCGAGGCTTCGAGCAGCGGCGTCGTGATCATCGACGGCGCCACCGCGTTGCAGCGGATTCCCTCGCGGCCGAAGGCCGTGGCCACCTGTTTGGTCAACTGGATCACCGCCGCCTTGGACACGCAGTAGGCGGGCATTTTGTAGAACGCATCCACCCCGTACATCGAGGCGGTGTTGACGATCGACCCGCCGCCCTGTTTGCGCATGGCGAGGATCGCGTGGCGGCACCCCTGCATCGTCCCGCGCACCGTGCCTGCGAAAATCTGGTCCCACAGCACGTCGGGGATTTCCAGGATATCCGTATCCCCCGAAATCGCCTCGGGCGAAGTGAATGCCGCGTTGTTGTGCATGATGTCGAGCCGACCGAAGCCATCGACCATCGCGCCCACTGCCGCGCGGAAATGGTCTTCCACGGTGATATCGAGATGCAGCGCGCGCGCCGTGCCGCCGGCGTCGGCGATCTCCTCGGCAACGGTCTTCGCCGCTGCATCGTTGATGTCGGCGATGCCCACTACGGCGCCTTCCGACGCCAGCCGCAGCGCGGTCGCGCGGCCGAGGCCCGATGCTCCACCGGTGACGATGGCGACTTTGCCCTTGAAACGCATGACAGTCCTTTCCCTTGCGCCCGATCAGCCGAGAAACGGCAAGCCGCGGGCGATCCTTATCGAATTGGGCCACGGCGTTCCCGGCGCGCGGGGTTGCCCGTGGATTTCAATGGCGACGTGCGCCTGCGCCAGCCCAAGCACCAGCGCCATGAGATTGCGCGCATCGTCCGGCAGGTCGTCGAGCCCGAACCGGTCGACGTAGCCGATGGCCTCTTCCGCCCGCGCGCACATGGCCTCGTAGAACACCCTGATCTCGTCCATCGAGCGCTCGCAGCGCGCGGCCAGCCGCCCGGCGATGGTATGGCTCCCCCAGCTGTCGACGAAAGGTTCGAGTTCCGCGAACGCCTGCGGCAAGCGCGCCGCACCGCTCACGCCAGCGCCTCGGTGACGGTTTCCGCCTCGACCCATTTGAGCAGTTGCTCGACCGAGTGGCGGATGCCGACCTCGCTGTCCTGAAGCTGCATCTCGTCCTTGCCGGAACTGTTGATGCCGCGCTGGGTGCGCGCCACGTTGGCAAGGTCTTCCAGCACCACCTCGATCACCCGCGCGACGTAGAGTTCCTGCTGCAGGCGCTGACGCGCGTTCAGCGCGTCGGGGACATAGAAGCGCACTTCGTAGCGCGAAGTGGTCGGCGTCAGCGGCCAGAACTGGTGGACCCAGAAGCCGCCGGGGCCGAAATCGATCTGAGTGTTCGGAAACAGGTTGTTCACGTCCATAGACCAGCACCCCGCCCGCGTCGGATTGACGGCGGGGTGATCGAGGAACTGCGCCATCTGCGAACTCGTGCCCGCCGCGATCAGGCTGCCGGTGTCGCCAGAGGCATAGGCCAGCATCTCCACCTTGTTGCGCTCGTCGAGCGGCATCGTCGGGTTGCCATACATCGAGACGGTGCGGTGCGGCCCGAACGTGCGCGCATCGAGCAGCCGAGCGAAGCGGTTCTCGCTCGACGAAAAGGTCTGGGCGATCGTCTTCTTGTGGATCGCGGGGATGTGGTAGCTTTCGATGAAGGCATCCTGCACGACCTTCCAGTTGGCATCGAGGTCCGCCTTGAGCACGATCGGCTTGTCCGCCGCCACGTAAGGCACGCCGGCCAGACGGTCGGCGAAATCGCCGAGGAAGGTGCGCAGATCGACTTCGGGCTGGCGCTGGAGGTTGACGAAGATCCAGCCCTCCCAGGTTTCCGTCGCCATCTGCGTCAGCCCGCAGCGCTTCTTATCGACCGCGAAGAAGCTGGCTTCATCCGGGATCGAGATCAGATCGCCATCGGCCGCATATGTCCAGTTGTGGTAGGGGCAGACGATGCGCCGCGCATTGCCGGTGGGTCCGTCGAGGACTTGCGATCCGCGGTGCGAACAGGTGTTGTAGAACGCGCGGATGCGTCCATCCTTGCCCCGGTTGAGGATCGCGGAAACGCCGCCCGGCAGCAGTTCGGTCGCGAAATAGTCGCCGTAGGCCGGGATTTCTTCCTCGCGGCCGACCAGCAGCCAGGCCCGCTCGAAGACTTGCGCGCGTTCGCGTTCGAAGAACTCGGGCGATCGGTAAGGCTCCAGCGGGACCGGGCCGGTGCCAAGGCCGCAGGCCTCGGTGAACGCCGTCTTGCCTTCGAAAGCCCGCGCGGAAGCGGTGATGTTCATGTCCCAACCCTCTCCAATCGGAACCGGCGCCGACGTCGGCATCAGATGCCGCGCCGAGTCTTTATTTGACCGTTTGGTAAACTTAAGGTTGAGGAGGGGAATGTGTCAAGCGTTAGAGGTCGATGCTATCGGATTGAACGACCATCTCGTCATTGCGAGCGCAGCGAAGCAATCCAGAGCAGCTTGAAACTGCCCTGGATTGCTTCGCTACGCTCGCAATGACGATTCAATATGGCGCCCTAAAGATCGCGATATTCCGGGGCGGCGCGGTTCCTAAAGGCTTCCACCGCCGTTTCGTGATCGGCGGTCGCGATCAGCATGCATTGCTGGCGATCCTCCAGCGTCAGCGCGGCGTCGAGCCCCGGTGCATCGACGGTGAGATTGAGGGTCTCCTTCGTCATGCGCAGCCCCATCGGCGAGGCGCGCAGCATATCGCGGGCCATTGCCAGGCCCGCTTCCATGAGCGCCTCGCCAGCGACCACCGAACTGACCAGTCCGGTCGCCAGCGCGCGCGGCGCGGCGATGAAGTTGCCGGTCATCAGCAGTTCCGAGGCCACCGACAGCCCGACAAGGCGCGGCAGCAGATAGCCCGAACCCATGTCGCAGCCGCCCAGCCCCACGCGCAGATAGGCAGCATTGAGCCGCGCATCCTCCGCAGCGATGCGCACGTCGGCCGCCAATGCCAGCGAGAACCCCGCACCGCAGGCCGCACCGTGCAGCAGCGCGATGACCGGCTGCGGGCACGCCCGCATGGCGCGCACGATCCCCGAATAGAGCCGCTGCATCGCCAGTTGCCGCTGGTTGCGCCCCGGTCCTTCATTGGCGAAAGCGTCGGAGCCCAGTTCGGCACCCGCGCAGAACATGCGTCCGGCACCGCGCAGGATCACCACACGCGTCTCCAGCCGTGCGGGCAGGCCGCTGAAGTAGTCGAGCAGCGCCTGTGCCAGTTCGGGCGACACCGCGTTGAGCTGGTCGGGGCGATTGAGCGTGACGATCTCGATCGCGCCTTCGCTTTCCACCGTAAGCACCGTGCCGCTCATGCGATGATGTTCTCCGACCGTTGGGCATAGAGGCGCCGCAGCGCCATCTTGTCGAGCTTGCCGGTGCTGGTCCGGGGCATCGCATCGATAACCCGGATCGCATCGGGCAACCACCACTTCGCGACGAAGTCTTGCATATGCTCGCGCAGCGCCGCCTCGTCGAGCGCCTCGACGCCCTCGGCCAGCGTGACCAGCATCAGCGGTCGTTCCTGCCAGCGCGGATGCGGGATGCTGATGACGCCTGCCTCAGCAACGCCAGCGAAACTGGCCGCCGCCGATTCCAGTTGCAGCGTGCTGATCCACTCGCCGCCGGACTTGATGACGTCCTTGGCGCGGTCGACAATCTCCATCGAGCCGTCGGGATAGATGCGCGCGATGTCCCCCGTCTCCAGCCATTCGAAGCCTTCCGCATCGCTGAGGCCCACGTAGCTGCCCGAGGCGATCGGCCCCCGCACTAGCAGGTGGCCCGCGTGCTCGCCGTCGAACGGAAGCGGCTTGCCCTCGTCATCGACGATGCGCATCTCGGACAGGAAACCGACGCGCCCCTGGCGGGCGAGGTGGCGTTCGTGCTGTTCGTCAGCCGGTAGATTGTCGGAGCCCGCCGCCGGGGCGCTGCGCGAGCAGCCCGGCACTTCGGTCATGCCCCAAGACTGGCACAGGGTGATGCCGAAGCTCTCGAAGCGCTCGGCCAGCGCGCGCGACGGGCGAGTACCGGCAAGCAGGCCTGTGCGCACCGTCTCCAGCTTCGAGCCCTGACGGTCGGCGGCGTCGAACAGGTCCATCCAGATCGTCGGCACGGCGCCGGTGATCGTCACGCCCTCCCCGTCGATCAGTTCGATGATGCCCTCGGGCGAGAAATCGCGGCCGTTGAGGACAAGCTTGTGGCCGTTCATCGGCGCGGTGAAGGGCATCATCCAGCCATTGGCGTGGAAGATCGCGGCGATCGGCAGCATGCATTCCAGCGAGCCGCGCCGGTGGGTGCCGTACATGTCGGCCATCGACATGTTCATCGACCCCAGCGTGATCGAGCGGTGCGTATAGGCGACGCCCTTGGGCCGCCCGGTCGTGCCCGAGGTGAAGCAGATTGTCGCGGCCTGGTTCTCGTCGAAGCTGGGCCATGTGAAGTCGGCCGAAGCGTCGCCGATGAAATCGGTCTTGGTGACGAAGCCGGGCAGTGCGCTCGCCGGAACCGGCGCGCCGGGTTCGTCCATGAACACCCAGCGTGTGACCATCGGCGTGATAGCCGCGACCTGCTCGGCCAGCGGCAGGGTGTCGGCATCGATGAAGATCGTGATCTCGCCGACCTTCTCGATCATGTAGCGCAGATCCTCGGCCGTCAGGCGCGGATTGAGCGTGTGCAGCCCCGCCCCGATGCCGAGCGCGGCATAGAACAGCTCTATGTGGTTCGAGGTATTCCACGCCAGCGAACCGACGACGTCGTCCACCTTGAAGCCATGGCCGGTCATGGCATTGGCCAGCCGCTTTGCCCGGTCGCGCATCCGCGCCCAGTCCGAACGCTCGATCACGCCGTCGATGCGGCGCGCTACGAAGGGCGTATCCCCGTGATGCTCGGCGGCATGGTCGATCAGCCGCGACAACAGCATCGGGTTCGTCATCATCGTCCCGCGCAAGTTCAGATCCTCTCTGTTTATATCCGGCTCGGGAGAGGAGGTGCTGCCCCCTCCCCCGGCCACCCGTCAGAAGCGGGCCGCGAGCGCTACGCCGTAGCTCGCCGGCCGCCCGGTGTACCGCACCTGGGTATCGTACAGGATTGGTGCATTGGTGTAATAATACTCGTTAGTGACGTTGTTGGCGAACACCGTGAGTCGATACGCATCGTCAGAAAACGACAATCCAGCACGAAGGTCAACCAGTGTATAATCTTTCAGCTTGGCGGTCGGTACGGTGTCGATCACCGAATAGGTCGAGCTGTTGTGCGTCACCGTACCGCCGAGGAATGCCGAGACGCCCTCGCTGAGCGCGAACTCGTAATCAGCGGAACCATTCACCGAAAGCTTGGGCGCGAAGGGGATCGGGTTGCCCTCGAAATCCTGCACGCCGCCGTTGAAGCCGACGCCGGTATATTCGTCGATGCGGGTATCGACGTATGTGCCGCCCAGACGCAGGTTCAGGCCATCGACCGGCTCGGCCATGATCTCTGCCTCGACGCCCATCAGGCTCGACTTGGGCACGTTGACCAGCGCGTCGAGCACGCCGAACACCGGGTCGATGCGCTTGCCGCGGATCTGCTTATCCGTGTACTTGTAGTAAAATCCGGCCAGATTGAACTGCATGCGCCGGTCGAGCATGCTAGCCTTGAAGCCGCCTTCGAAGGCCAGCACCGATTCCTGCGTGACCGGCGCGAACTGCGCGGTGCTGGACGCATTGGTAAACAGGAAGCTGCCGGCCTTGTAGCCCTTGGACACGTTGGCATAAAGCAGCAGTTCGGGAAGCGCCTGATAGTCGATGCCGCCGCGCCACGAGACGTTGTCCTGGTCGAGCGAGCCTTCATACAGCGTCGGCAGGAAAGTCGCCTCGTCCAGCGTCACGCATCCGCCGACTGGGATCGCCGGGGTCGGCGCAGCGGTCGGATCGATCGCCTGACGCACCTGGGTCGAGACGGCGGTGAAGAACGCCGCCGCGCCGCCGTTTCCGGCATCGCGCGTGCAGGTCTGCGCGTCGCGCTGGCTCTTGGTGTAGCGCACGCCGCCCTTCACCGTCAGGCCGGGCAGGATCTCGTAGTCCGCATTGGCGAAGACCGCGTAGTTGTCGATCTGCGAGTTCAGGAAGAACGTGTTGGTATTGGCCGGGAAGCCGAGGTTCGCCACCACCGAGCTTTGCCCCGCATACTGGTCGGCGAATTCCTTCGAGGTGGTGTGCTCGTAGTTGCCGCCGATGATCCAGCTGAACGGGCCGGAGCCGTTGCTGGCGATGCGCAGTTCCTGGCTGAACGACTTGAGCGAACCATCGAACAGGAACTCCAGCGATTCCACGGCGACGCCATCGGGATCGTTGACCTGCTTGCGGCTGAAATCGACGTAGGAGGTGATCGAGGTCAGCTTGAGGCTGTCCGAAAGCTCATAGTCGGCACGAAGGGCGGCCTGCCACTGGCGGTCGTCGCCCTTGGGACGGCGATTGGGGTTCCAGTCGGCGGTGCGCGGCTTGGACGGCGCGAAGGGCGTGGCGGCAAGACCCGCGCCGACCGGTCCGACTTGCGGGAACAGGGCGATGTACTGGCCCGCCTGCGGGTCCGACTTGTCGATCATGCCATTGACGTTGAGCGACACCGAGAGCCGGTCGGTCGGCGTCCAGTCGAGCAGGACGCGGCCCATGTAGAGTTCCTTGTCGCCCAGCTTGTCGTCGTCGGGCCGGGTCTGGCTCTTTTGCCAGGCGCCGCCCTGCGCGGTCTTGGCCGCGACGCGGACGCGCAGCGTGTCGCTGATCGGACCACTCACGAAGCCGCTCGCATCGACTTCGCCGAAGCTGTCGATGCTGGCATTCACGCCTGCCTTGAAGTCGGCGGTCGGCTTGGCGGCGATGTAGTTGATCGCACCGCCCGTCGCGTTCTGGCCGAACAGCGTGCCCTGCGGTCCCTTGAGGACTTCGACGCGCTCGACGTCCAGCGCCGCCGTGCCGACCAGCGCCGGGAACGGCATCGGCACTTCGTCGACGTAGACGCTGACCGCCGGATAGGCCGCCAGCGAGTTCTCGTAGAAGCCGACACCGCGCAGGGTGTAGACCGGCGTGTTGTAGATGCTGTTGGCGACCGTCAGCGCCGGGATCACCTTGGCGAGATCCGACACGCTGTTGACGCCCTGCTTCACCAGATCGTCGGAGGACAGCGCCTGGATGGTCAGGCCGACCTTGTTCAGCGATTCCGAGCGCTTCTGAGCAGTGACGATGATTTCGCCGACGCCCGCCGTGGGCTGCGCCGCGCTCGCCGCTTCGTCCTGCGCCATGGCGAGGCCCGGCGTGGCTACAAGGCCGATGAAGGCGACGCCCGCCAGTAACTTGCTGGATTTCATGTATCTTCTCCCGTGAACTTTGTTTTTCAGTTGGTTTCGAAAGCGATCGGCAGAGACTTCAACCCTCCCACGAAGTTGGTCTCGATGTAGCGGGGGCTGCCGTTCAGCCGGACGGCGGTGAGGTGCGGCATCAGTTCTTCGTAGAGGATGCGAATCTCGAGCTTCGCAAGGTTCTGGCCGAGGCACATGTGCGGGCCGGAACCGAACGAGAGGTGCCGGTTGCGCTTGCGGGCAAGGTCGAATCCTCCCGCATTCTCGAACACGTCCTCGTCACGGCTGGCGGAAGGGTAGGACAGCATGAGGCGCTGACCCTTGCGGATCGCGGTCCCGTGCAGGTCGAAGTCGTCGATCGCGGTGCGCGTGAAGTGCCGCACCGGCGCCGCCGTACGCAGGGCTTCCTCGACAAAGGACGGGATGAGGCTCGGGTCCGCCTTGAGCCGCTCGAACTGGTCGGGGTGCTCGCACAGCGCCTTCATGCCGGTGGCGGTCGTGGTCGACGTGGTATCGTGCCCGGCGGTGGCGATGGTGATGTAATAGCCGTTGGCGAAGAAATCGCTGATCGGCTCGCCGTCGATCTCGGCATTGGCGATGACGCTCATCAGGTCGTCGCGCGGGTTCTCGCGGCGATCGCGGGTCATCGGCGTAAAGTAGTCGTAATATTCCTGGATCACCCGGTGGAACTGGCGCGCGGCCATGTCGGGGGTAATCTCGATGTCGCTGCGCTGCTCTTCGGGGTCCTTGGAGCCGAAGAATTCCTGCGTCATCTTCAACATCTTGGGCAGGTCCGTCTCGGGGACGCCGAACATGTTCATGATGACCCTGAGCGGGTATTCGAGCGCGAAATCCTTGACGAAATCCACCTCGCGCGGACCGGCCAGCAGCCGCGCCACGGTGTCCTTGGCGATGATGCGGATATCGCTTTCAAGCCGGGTGATCCTCGCGGGCGAGAAGTACGGAACGGCGATCGAGCGCAGCGCCTTGTGATCGGGATTGTCCATGTGCGTAAGCGCCGCGACGACCTGGCAGGTACCGTTGTTGGCCGACCGCAGGAAGGCATCGTCGGCCTGCGGGTTGTAGATCGGATTGTCGACCATGTTCAGGAACACGTCGGCGCGGCGCTCGACAGTGACGACGTCGTTGTACTTCGTGACCATCCAGATCGGATCGTAGCCGCCGAGATGCGCCCAGCCGATCGGCCGGTTCGCGCGCATCCATGCCAGCGCCTCGTGAAACGAAGCCTCGTCGGCGCAGAGGTTCGGGTTCACCACCTTTTCGGCGATGTCATCGGGAATGCGAAGTTCGTCCGGCCCGAACGCGAGTGTGTCGGTCTGCATGATCGGTTGCCTTCAGAAGGTGAGAACGGGCTTGACCACCAACCCGGCAAGCTGGTCTTCGATAGCCTGGTTGATCTGGTCGAACGGGTAAGTGCGCACGAGCTTGTCGAGCGGCAGGCGTCCCGCTTCGTAATGAGCCAGAAGCTCGGGAATATAGGTGTCGGGGTCGGTATCGCCCTCGATCACCGCCTTAAGCGTCGCGCCGCTGGCGAGGAAACCGAGCATCGAGGTCGAGAACACCGCATCCATCTTCTTGGGCACGCCGAGGAACGCCATCGTCCCGTGCGGGGCGAGCGAGGCCAGCGCCGCCTGCACCACCGCGTCCACCGCCGTGGTATCGACCACGTAATCGACACCGCGCGCGGCGATGGCGCGGATCGCCTCAGCCACGTCGCCGGCGGCCGGATCGACCGCGTGCGTCGCGCCGAGTTCCGCCGCAAGGGCCCGCCGCGCGGCTACGGGTTCGACGACGATGATCGGATCGCAGCCCGCAAGCTTCGCCCCCATGACCGCGCTCAGCCCGACCGAGCCGCCACCGAAGATCGCGATCGAACGCCCGGCCTTTGCCGCGATCGAGCGCATCACCGCGCCTGCTCCCGTCTGGATGCCGCAGCCCAACGGCGCGGCCATGGTCAGGTCGGCATCGGCGTGGACCTTCACGGTATTGTGCTGCGTCGCGATCGCATACGTCGCGAACGACGACTGCGCGAAGAAGTATCCGCCCACGGGCTCGGAACCGCAGCACAGAGTCGCGCTGCCGTCCGGGCGGCGGCCGCTGTAGTTGAGCGTCATCCCCTTTTCGCAGTAGGCCACGTCGCCCCGGCGGCAATTGGTGCATTCGCCGCAAGAGCCCACGGTGAGCACCACCTTGTCACCCGGCGCGACCTTGGTGACGCCCGGGCCGACGCGCTCGACGATGCCCGCCCCCTCGTGCCCGAGCACGATGGGCATCTGCACCGGCAGCGACTGGTCGCGTGCCGCGATGTCACTGTGGCACACGCCCACCGCCACCAGGCGCACGAGAACCTCGCCCTCGCGCGGTTCGTCGATCTCGATTGTTTCAAGCGCAAAGGGGCGCTTGGCCTCGCGCGCAATGGCGGCCGTAATCTGCATATGCCGATTTCCAGTTCAAGAGGGTTTGGCGCGGAGGCGGGGAGAGAGCTCGCCCCCGCGCCGGGACCGTCAGCCGCCCCGGAGGACGGCGACCGCTTTCGTATCGGTGCGGTTCAACACACTTGATGCGCCGCGTCGGCCACACCCGCCGGGCATGGTTTCGCAATGCATCTGAGAGCATTTCCACTTCGGTCTTTTCAGATGGATGCTGCCTTGCATCTTCGTCTCCCAAGCCATCGCTTTGCACGATCGGCTTCAAGTGCTACGTACTTCGTATACGCAGTTTGTAATCTGATTTACTTCCCGTGACAAGCGGCAAAATCAAAACTAGGAAAATGCGATGAAGATGGGGGAATTGGAGCACCTTACGGGGGTAAACCGGGAGACGATCAGGGTGCTGATCCGCAAGGGTTTGGTACCCCCGCCCGACAAGCCGAAGGCAACCGTGGCGCATTACAGCGACGAGCATGTGCGGGCGATTCGGGCGGTGCGTAATCTGCAGCGCGAACATCAGGTAACGCTGGACGAAATCGGAGCGATGCTGCGCGGCGACAAGCTCGACAAGCGGTTGGAGGCGCCTGCATTCCACCATCTCGAAAATCTGGTGGCCGCACGCTTCGGCGAGGACGACCGCACGATTGCGCTGGAAACATTACAGCAGGGAAATGCACACGCGGAACGCGACGCACGTGGCCTCGCGGCACTTGGCGCCGTCGAACTCATCGAGACGGAAGAAGGAACCGCCGTCAGCTACACCGACGCGAACCTGATCGGCATCTGGGCACGCATGCGCGAAGCAGGCTTCGAGGAATCGGCCAACTTCTTTCCGGAAGTGCTGGATCACTACACCAAGTCGGCCGACTATCTCGCCTTCGCCGAAGCCACCCGCTTCATCACCCGCACCGAAGGCCTGATCCGCGAAGAACGGGCAGCCGATATGCTGAGAACCGGCCTCCCCCTCATGCTCGACTTCTTCGGGGTGCTGAGGATGAAGTATTTCATGCGCTACCTGACCGCTGAAAGTGAAGGTCGGCTCCACGAGATCGTACCGCCGCGCCTGGACCGCGCAGGCGCCGCCGATGCCGCGCCCAGACAAGAAGGACGCAGCAATCGGAAGCCTCCCTCGAAGTGAGGCGCTATTACCCCGACACGGGGCGCGCATTGGCAAGACGCGACAGCTTCTTGGAAAGCGTCGTGACGCCGATGACGTCGGTCACGTTGCTGAACCCTACCCGGTCGCCCATCGTCCAGCGATAGAGGGTCTGATACGAGATGAAGGCGGCATAGGCGTTGTGCCAGGGCGCGGCGGCGACGGCGGCGCCCACCATCTCCCACTTGCGGCCCTTGGCGTCGGTGATCCGCACCACGCGGTGCATGCCGAGCAGCGACAAGCTTTCCGCATCAACCTCTGCCGCCACGATGGCGCAGCTTTCACCATCGACCAGGGCATAACCGAAGCGGAACGTGGTGTAGACGGTCTGTCCATCGACGATGTCCAGCGTCATGATGAGATGGAACGCGAGGTCGGTCCCGAACGTCATGTGCATCCACGAGACGGGCGCCGAGTTCCACTCCGCGCGCGGCCCCCAGCTGCGATCGAGGCCGTCCACGCAATCGACCGCGAAGCGATGGCCGTGCACTTCCAGTTCGCCGGTGATGTGGCCGACGAGGTCGTAATGCCCCTTCGACCAGGAATCGCCCGCGCCGCTCGCAGCCTCGGTGTCACCGCCGAAATGCTCCAGCATCGGGTTCTGGTTCGGGTCCAGCGGATCGAACGGGTCCATCAACCCCTTGAACCGCAAGTCGAAGCGGCACAGGCCGTCGGTGCCTTCGTACCGATAGTGATAGTCACGGGCATTGTTGCTGCCGGTGACCGCGAGGCCCGTGGACAGGCGGAAGTCCGACAACTTTTCCGGGCACTGGACGTGCATCTGCGCATCGGAATAGTCGGCCGCGCCGGCATGGGCCACGATGCCCTGGTGGATGTAGACGGACGACAGGCACACGCCCGCGTTCGGCCGCCCAAGGAAGTAGGCATTTCCGCTGATCCCGGCTTCGGGCACGGAGAAGATGAGGAACATCGTCTCCGCATAGTTATGCTCGGTCGAGCCGTGATGGTGAAAGTCGAGGTCTGCCTTGGTGATCATGATCCGGCCTTGCCTGGTTGGGGGAAGTGTAAAACGGGCGCGTTACCAGGCGGGTGCCGGCAACGCCTCGGGGGTCAGCTCGAAGCCGAAGGGCAAGGCCCATAGCCGCGCCTGCGCCAGCATTGCCTCGCTGCCATCGAGGATGGCGGTGGTCAGGTCCCGTTCGCAGGGAGAGCCATGCGTGGTCGCCACCAGCGCCGCCAGCTGTTCGCGCAAGTGACGGCTGGCCGCCTCGCAATCCGCCGCGTCGCGGACGCAGAGCGCAAGCACCTCTTCGCCCACCGAGATTCCGGCGGCCAGCGCCTCGCTCTCGGCCGGCAGGCTGGGCTGCACGATCGCTCTGGCCCGCTCCGCCAGCGCAAGGCAGGACGACAGTTCGAGCCGCGCGAAGCGGGTCGCTTCGGGAATGCGGTCAGCTACGAAGCCCAGCGTGGCGATCGTCAGCTGCAGTTGCTCGACCACGTGCTTGTCCGCACCGGCGAGCGCGGGCGCTATGACGTCGCTGAGCGCGCGGATCGCGATGCGGACCTGCGTTTCGAAAGACTGGTTCATCGTGTGACCTCCAGAAACCGCTCGCGCAGGTCGGCGATGGCCGTGTGCCCCATCTGCGACACGAAGTTCACGAGCACGTCCTGATGCGTCCCCGCCTGCAGCGAAGCGCGCGCCGAGGCGGCGAGCGTCAGGACACAGACGAGATAGCGGTTGAATATCTCGAAGTAGCGGATTCGCACCGGATCGACCGGGAGCCCCGAGGCCGCCTCGTATGCGGCGTAGAAATCGTCCTTCGACATCATCCCTGACGCCAGCACGCTTCCGCCGTCCTCCGAAAGATGCTGGAAGGTGGGCAGCGTGGCGTAGGTGAGGTCCTGATGGCGGTCACCGATGACCGCGCCTTCCCAGTCGAGCCAGGCGGTGATTGCGCCGGACGCCTCGTCGAACAGGAAGTTGCCGCTGCGATAGTCGCCGTGGACGATCGACGGACGGTCCACCGACGGCGCGTGGGCGATGAGCCACTGGTAGACGACTTCGAGGAAAGGCTCCTCCTCGATCCGGTCCTCTTCCCAGATCCGGCGATAGGCGTTCACCTGCCGGATTACGGATGCGTTTGAGCCCGCCTGTGCCTGCATGAACGAGACCATCGCGGTGCACTTGCCGGGGTCTACGGTGTGCAACCGTGCTAGCAGGGAAACGAAATGCGGCGCGAGTTTCGCGCGCAGCTCGGGGCCGTAGTTCTGCCCAAGGCCCGACACCTTCTCCACGCCGACGCTGGGCTTCGCGGCACCCTGTGCGAAGGCATAGACCATTCCCGGGTAAGGCAGATAGCGCGCCTCGGGGTCCACCCAGTACGGGCGCGGCGCCGGGATCACGCCTTGGACCGCGTTCAGCACCTCGAATTCGCGTCGGCGGCTGGATTCGGTGACCGAGGCGGCGGGCTCCATGCGCAGCACCAGCGTCTCAACGCTTTCGGGAGCCTGCCCGTCCAGCCCGCGCCACGCAAGGTCGAAGACCATCTGCAGCTTCGATGCTCCACCCGACAGCCAGCGGGCGTTTGAGACTTGCGCCTCGTAGCCAAGCTCCTCGCCGATCATCGCCGTAACGCCAGCGACCAGCCGTTCGATCGGAACCGCCTTGTACGGATCGCCGCGACGGCGGCGCATCTTGCGGGTCAGGACCGCATCGATCTCGGGCTCGGTGGGGTAGCGATCGCGGATGCGGGCGATCATCACGTCATCGGGATGGCGCCGCTGCGCCTCGGTGAAGGACAGCACCGGCTGGGACATCACCGCCGCCGTCATTGCGCGAACTCGTCGGCCATGCCCTCGGACAGGAAGTTCAGCCCGCTGAAGTCGGCGATGTGACTGTAGCCGACGCCATGGTCGCTCTCCCAGCGCATGAGCGTCTGGTAGGCTGCGCTCGACGGGTTGAAGTTGTACCAGGGCGCCGCCGCCACGGTCGATCCGCGCGCGGTATAGACATTGCCGCGGTCGTCCTCGAACCGCACGTCGGCCCGGGTCACCAGCATATCGGAACGCTTGGCGGTCATGCTCGCGGACACGATCGGGCGCCGTTCGCCGTCGATCGCCAGGAAGCCGTACTTGAAGGGCCCGTAGCGCAGTTCCTTGTTCTCGAACCCGAGCCCGAAGACGAGGAACGCGCCCGTCTCGCCGTCGAGGTCGACATGGACCCAGCTGGCCGCCTTGTTGCCCCAGTCGCGGCGCGGGCCCCAGCTCTTGTCCATGCCGTCGACGCAGCGGATGGCATAGCGCCGGCCGCGCAGCAGCAGCGATCCTTCGATGCGCCCCTTGCTTTCCATGTGCCCGTTGTTCCAGCCGTCGTAGCCATCGACCTGGCCGCCTCCCAGCGCCGGGACTTGTGCTGGATCATGCGGATCGAACGGATCGCAGATCGCCCGGAACGACAGGTCCACCTCGCAGGCGCCGTCCAGCGACTTGTAGGTGAAGCGGCTGTCCCGTTCGTCGAACGCCTTGAACGACAAGCCGTTTTCCAGCGTGAAGTCGGAAAAGTCCTCCGGGCAGGGCAAGTGCATCTGGCTGTCGTTGTGATGTATCTGCCAGGGATGGAAACACATCCCCTTGTGTATCTCGATCGAGCTGTGACAGATGCCCAGGTTCGGCCGCGCCAGCACGTAGAGGTTGCCGCTGACGCCTGCTTCGGGGACCGAGAAGATTACGAAGATCGTCTCGGTCCAGTGCGGATCGGCCGGATCGCGGGGGTGGAACTTGAAATCGTCGGCAGTAATCATGGCTCTGCTTTCTACGAAATTCAGAAACGATAGCGGGCTTCGAGCATGAAGGTGCGGGGCTCACCGGGAACCACGAAGTTGAGGCCGAACAGGCTCGCGAAGCCGATGCCGCCGCTGTAGTAGGTCTTTTTGAAGGCGTTCTTCACCAGCACCGACAGCGACAGGCCGTCTTCCTTCTGCTCCAGCCCGACCCGGAAGTTGGCGAGCGCGTAGCCCGGGATCTGGGTGTTCGGATTGAGCGACTTGCCGGTAGAACTATAGTAATTGGAAGTCTGCGCGTAGACATCGCCATGAAGGACAGCGTTGAACCGCTCGCTCACCGGGATCGTGATGTCCGAATAGAACACGCCCGACCATTTGGGCGTATCCGGATAGGTATCGTAGACGGCGGTGCCAGTGCTGGTCCCGTCAGTGCCGATCACCGACACCACGTTATCCGTGAAACGCGCGTGGGTGTAGTTAACGTTGCCGCCGATCACGAGCCAGTCGGCAGGCCGAATATTACCGTCGAGTTCGAAGCCCCTGATCTTGGCCTTGGGCACGTTCACGGTGATACCGGCCAGCCCGCCATAGATCGAGGTGTAGAAGGCGCGCTGCACGTTCTTCACCCACATGTTGTAGAGCGCCAGATTGAGATTGACCGGCATCGTTCCGGCATAGCCATGGAACTTCGCGCCCAGTTCGACATCGGTGGCGATCTCGGGGCGGTACTCGCCGCCAGATTCATCCGCGAAGCCCGGCGTCGGCGGTGCGTGGAAGTTGAACCCGCCGCTGCGGAAACTGCGCCGCGACGAGGCGTAGAGCAGCAGGTCCGGCGTCACCTGGTTCTGGATGCCGGCGGTCCAGCTCAGCTTGTTGAAGGTGTCGCGCTGCGGATCGATGAAGCGTCCGTCGGCATAGAATGGCGCGAATTCGGGATGGGTCGCGGCGGAGAACAGGTCGTCGGCGTCGCGAACGAAGCTGACCTTTTCCGATGTGTAACGGATGCCGCCCGTCACCTTGAAACCGGCAAGTCCCGTGTCGAACGTACCCTGCGCGTAGCCTGCGATGGCCTTGCTCGTGGTCGTCCCCGCATTGATCTGGGGCGGCAGGCCAAGCTCGTTCAGGATGTAGCTGGTGTTGCGCGTGTGATCGGTGATCTTGGCGGCATAGACGCCGGTGACATACTCGAGCCGCCCGTCGATCGCCTTGCCCACCAACTGCAGTTCGTCCGATATCTGCTCGATCGTGCCCCGGCTGCCCTGAGCGCCCGTCTGCGCATTGCCGCGTCCGTCGATGCCATAGGAGGTCCCATCGAGGTCACCCGCGTCGAGGAAGCCGACATGGACATAACCGAACACGTTCTTGAGCGTGACATTGTCCGCGATCTCGAACGACGTGATGTTCGACACCACCCATTTCGAAATGCGGTGATCCCCCAGCGAGTCGACGTCGACCACGAAAGGACCGCGTTCACGCTGCGCCTGCGCGAAATCGGCGAGCCCCGGGAACAGCACATTCGTCGGCACGAAAGGATAGCCCGGCGCATTCGCGCTCGTCGGCACGACGTAGGACACCGAACCGGAAATGTTGGTGCCCTTGTCATGGTAGTATTCCGCGACAAGATCATTGGTGAAATCGGGCGACGGCTTGAGCGTAAGACTGAACCTGACGCCTTCCCGCTCGATCTTGCCGAGCTTGCTGCCGTCGTAGAGATTGAGCTGATACCCGTCCCGCGACCGGTAGACCCCCGCCACCCGCACGAGCACCTGGTCCTCCACGATCGCGCCGCCCACCGCGCCTTCGAGCTGGAAGTCGTTGAACCGGCCGTAACGGACCGATCCGTAGCCGGACAGTTCGTCGGTAGGCTTGCGCGTGGTGAACAGCACCGCGCCGCCGGTCGCATTGCGGCCGAACAGGGTGCCCTGCGGCCCCTTGAGCACCTGCACCGACTGCAGATCGTAGAAGGCCGTCTGTCCCACGCCGCCCACCTGCACCTCGTTCACGTAAGGCAGGACTGCGGGCAGCGAGCTGGTGAAGGTATCGACCGTCTGCCCGCGCAGGGAATAGTTCAGCTGGTTATCGTTCTGCTGCGCTTTGACCGTCAACCCGGGCGCCGCCATCTGGAGGTCGCGCTCGGACACGATCGCCTGTCTGGCAAGGGCGTCCCCGGTGACGACGGACACGGCTACGGGCGTACGCTGCAGGCTCTCCGAGCGGCGCTGGGCGGTGACGATGATTTCGGTCGATGCGGCAGTCGCGGATGCGCTTTGCGGCGTTGAAACCGGTGCTTCCTGGGCAGCGGCATGGCTCGATACGGCAAGCAGCGCCACGCCGGCGCTGGACGACAGAAACTTCTGCAAGGCCATTTGGTGTCCCCTCCGACATCATTCCTTTCCGGCTTTGTCGCCGGATGAAGGCTCTCCTCGTCCGCGCGATTGATTTTTTGGCCCTAAGGCAGTGCGCGAACTCCGACTCAACTTACCACAAGGTAACTGGTTTACAAGTAGGTCATTCGTTATATTTTTCGGACAATCCTGACGCAGAGCCTGCCTATATAACGTGTTGGAATTAGATCAGTCGTTATATTACAATCGAATCTCGACCGTGCCCACAGCTTTGAACCAGCCTGATCTGGCATCGGGAGGGACGTGACGCATAAAGAGAGGAGTGCACATGCCAAGCATGTGCAAAACGGATCGAACGGCAGAAATCGCCAGTTCACGTGAGCGAGATACGATCGATGTTAGACGACAATGCCTCACAGAATGAACCGTCAGCCGCCATCGCGGACCAGCTGGTGATGCACACGATAGCGATGATCGCGCATCAGGGATTGGACAAGTTGTCGCTGCGTACCATCGCCGCGCGATCAGGCTGTTCCACCGCCTACATCTTTCAGAAATTCGGCAACAGTGAGGGCCTTATGCTCGCCGCCCTCGATCGGGCCATCGCCATCGAGGAGGCGAGCCATGCAGACCTGCTGGAACAACTTTCTCCGCTTCCCGTCGGGCAAACGACGCTCGGGGATTTCCTCTGCTATTACGTTGAGACCAGGGCTACAGCGGATGTGCCCCGCTTCATGCTATCCTGGGTGACGACAACCGCGCCTGCCCACATTGCAAGCCTTTTGGGCACATGGCACGCCATGCGCCGGGACTTCTGGAAGGCAGCGAGCCTGCAATGCGGACTTCAGCCCGATATGCCCGCGATCCTGGCCGACTACGCACTCATGGAAGAAAGCTACGCGACCGCACTTCAGGGAAGCTTGCGTTACGACCTGCTTCTGAAAGAAACTATACGCGCCCTATTGGGAATTAGCCCGTCCGCCAACAAGCGCGAGGAAGTCAGCATTGCCGACACGCTCAATGTCGTCCCTCCGCCTTTGGGGCCGGGCACGCCCGATGCCAACGGCTCCATTCGTGACCGCCTGCTGTTTCACGCCCGGGAGGAAATACTCCAAAATGGAATCGGCGCGGTCAACCAAAGGTCGACGGCACGCAACGCAGGAGCGTCGAATTCCGCGATTGCCTACTACTTCGGCTCGATGGATGCCTTCGTGGACGAAGCGATCTGGCGCGCCATGCTATCCGATATACCTCCGGAACTCGACCCCAACAGGACCATCGAAGGACGCCGTCTCTCGGTGCAGCAGTGGCTGACAGCCCTGAACCGGCACCTGCAGGGCGCGGATGACGGCGAACCCGCAGGGTTCTATTGCACCTATGCACGGCTGACAGTTCAAACCTGCCTGCTCGCGCGCTCGCGCCCTTCCCTCAAACCGCTGGTGGTGTTCCTGCGCGAACTTGACGGCTGGGGCACTTATCGAACCAGTCGTATCCTCGAAGCGACCTTCAAGCCCATCGGCCGGGACCAGGCATCCGCCTTCGCCATCTGGATCAAAGGCTCGGCCGTAATCAACACTGCAGTAAATCTAAAAACTCGCATCAGTGTTAGCAACCTTAATTCAGGAGCTTCCTGGATATTCGGGAACCAATAATCGTAAATATCATACATACATACATACATAGTAGGAGTAAGATAAATATACTTAAGAAATATTTTGCGCTGTATCGCTGACGCGCGATCAAGACCGCTCGGCACCACCGGACCTATGATGGACGTGGTCCAAACTACGATTATGGTCGATCAGCAAGTTCAGCCATCTGCCGATCATCTGAACCGCAGATTACGCCCAGCCAGCGACGCGCCCCGGAAAATGGAGCCTTTCGAACAGAAGCTTACGGTCCTCGGTCCACAGCTTCACGCCGAACCGTGCCCGCGGGGTCACAGTTTAGTAGTTCTGCCGGTAGCGAATGGGGATGCGATCGGGGCAAGGACGAAGACCGGTCATCAGGCCTTCGACTGCGCGCAGTAGACAGGCTCGGCATATCCGTGATCCCAGGCCATGTGCGCGGAAGGTCGATACCCTGGGCTTTCGCATTGCAATCCTGTGGGACGGTCGCGACACTTCCTCTATCGGTTCGACAGTTCCGCGCTCGGCATTCTTGAGCCCGAGCTCGCGGTTTACAAACCGCCACTGAATTCGGTCGCCAGCGGAGAGGTAGCGCATCTCTTCCCTGAACACGTTGGATCCGCGCAGCCCGGCATACGACCTGAACCCGGTACTTTGCATCCCCGACGATGAAGCCAGCCGGAGATAGTATGGCAAGCCTGGTTTCTTCCGCAGCGACAGGGCCTGCCCTTCTTCTTTGGCGATGTCCGCGATCGTGATCCGGGGCGCCTTCTTCGACGTTAAGCCGTCCAGGCCGATGCCGCTGTCACCTCCGGTGCGATCGCGATCTTGCCGCTCAAAAGATCGGCTATTGCATATCTTTTCAGCCTAATTCTATTTGAAATCCGGCACGCTTCTTTACATGAACGCGCCGTTATCGACCGTCAGTACACGCCCGGTGATCGCCTTGCTCATATCGCTGACAAGGAAGAGAATGGCGTTCGCCTGATCCGTCGGCTACGCCGCAAGCAGTTCGGTATTGGTGTAGCTGTCGGGGTACTTGAGCATCACATCCCCGCTGGCAAGATCGCGGTGTTTCCAAGCGCAGCGTCCGAGGCGATTCCGGTGAACTTTCGCAGCCATTGACGTAATCGACACGCAGCGGGGCCTACGAACCATCTGGCCGGAGCGGCGTATGCAGGTCGTCCAGATCAGCCTAGCTGGCCCAATGCAATCCATACGATCATATTCGCTCGGCCTCGGAAGCTCGACGGAGATATTGTGGCCGGGGGGCGGCGCTGGGAATCCACATACGCCGCCCACCGGTATCGCATCAGCCGTTGAGCTTGTCCTTGACCGCCTTGGCGGCCGTGAAGGTCAGCTTCTTCGAAGCCTTGATGGTCATTGCTTCGCCGGTAGCAGGATTGCGACCTTCCCGCTCGGGGCTGTCCTTGACCTTGAACTTGCCGAAGCCGTTGAGCGAGACTTCCTCGCCCTTGGCGGCCGCAGTGCCAATTGCGTCAAAGACGGCGTCTACAATCTTGCGGGCGTCGGTCTTGGCAATACCGTGATCGTTGGCAATTGCGTCGGCGAGATCGCTGTTGTTCATGAGAAGTTCGTCCTGTCGATGTCTGTGTTCCGCCGGCCACGCTGATTTACGGGCTGTGCGGTCTTCCACCATGGAACAACTGAAACCTCGTTCAAAGCCGTGCAGTTGCATCAAACGCTCCTCCAGGCCGTTTTGTCCACAGCGCGTGGATATGTGCCACCCCTCCGGGCCGAACAGCCGTACGGATCATGCAACAAGCGCCGCGGCGGCGCGGGGCGAGTTGCCGCTCTCAAGTCGTCCGTCAGCAGGCTTCCCGGCCGAACTCGCGATCTTCTGGTTCGAGGGATATCAAGGGCCGGAAAGCCCATCGCTCGGGACACGATATTGCCTGACCAGCGACACCGCGGAACTGAACGATGACGAGGGCATACGTTTGGTCGGCAGGGCCGATGAGGCGATTACGCCTTCGGAATAACATATCAGGCCGTTAAACGTCGAAAGCATCTTGATCGAGCCTACGGTGGTGGTCGATGCCGAATGTCGGCCCGTGCCCACCCCCGCGAAATCGAGTTCGTCGATGAACTGCCCAAGACGCCCCGAGGGACCCGTCGGTCGGCCCCATGGCCGTTCGGGTTTAGTCATGTTGACAGGTTCCCTGTTGAAGTTCCATTACTCCGACAAATTTTCGCAGCGAGGCCGGGGAGGATATTAAAGGTGGACCTATCTCGTCGGGCGGCGCTTTTTTCCGCCGCCGCTGGCCCCTTGGCCGGAATGGCGCACAAAGGTGTCGCAGCGGCTGTCAACGTAAAGCCGGGCACGCTGGCATCGCGCCCGCCCATGGGCTGGAATAGCTGGAACAGTTTCGCCGGCACGATAACAGAGGCGCAAGCTCTCGAAACGGCAGCGATCATGCGGGATACGTTGCTGCCGTTCGGCTACGACGTATTCACCGTGGATATCCAGTGGTACGAGCCAGACGCGAAGAGCTACACGTACAACGCAGCACCCGTCCCCGCGCTGGATGGCTATGGCCGCCTGATTCCGGCCCCCAATCGTTTCCCCTCTGCAAACAGCGGCAAGGGCTTCGCTCCGCTGGCGGCGAAAGTTCATGCGATGGGAATGAAGTTCGGCATCCATGTGATGCGGGGTATCGCGCGGGCCGCGGTGAAGCAGAATCTTCCGGTGATGGGGACGCACCTGCGGGCACAGGACATCGCGGATACCTCAAGCATCTGCTCATGGAATCCGGACATGTATGGCGTCGATATGAGCAAGCCGGGCGCTCAGGAATACTATGACGGCCTCTTCCGACTCTACGCCTCCTGGGGCGTCGATTTCGTGAAGATGGATGACATGAGCCGCCCTTACGACGCGCACGCGCCAGAGATCGAGGCCGTCGCCGAGGCCATCGCCCGCTGCGGAAGGCCGATCACGCTGAGCCTGTCGCCTGGTGAAACGCCGGTCCTGCACCATGACCATGTCCGTCGCCATGCGCAGATGTGGCGCATTTCCGACGACTTCTGGGACGAATGGCCACAACTCGAAGCGCAGTTCACCCGGCTGGAAAACTGGACGCCGTATCGAGGCCCCGGGTCATGGCCCGACCCGGACATGCTCCCTCTTGGCCGACTTGCATTGGGAGAGCGCGAGACTCGCTTCACGCCGCACGAACAGCGAACGCTGATGAGCCTGTGGTCGATCACCCGCTCACCCCTCATCATGGGCGGCGACTTGCGTCACCTTGACGGTGCCACTCTGGCCTTGCTGACCAACCCCGAAGTTCTGGCCGTGAATCAGGCCAGTCGGGATAATCGGCCACATTTTCTGTTTGACGGAATCCGCGTCTGGTCGGCGACCAGCGAGCATAGCGGCGCCCGCTATCTAGGGGTGTTCAACCTCGACAAGGGCACGCGGGACCTGACGATTCCCTTGTCCGCACTGAACGCAGGCCAGACTGTATCGGTCCGCGATATATGGGCTCGACAAGATCTTGGAATCAAAACGCGCAACATCGCCTTGCAGCTGGAATCCCATGAAAGCGCTCTTTACCGGTTGACCTAGACCCGTCTTGCATGACCCGTCCGGCGATCACGCCGGACGGGCATCGCAGACTTTAAGCAGCCTCTCGGCCACCAATTCCGGCGGCTCGCAACCAGCTTTAGGACCTGTCCTTCCGATTATATGGCCGTAGTCAGACTGGCTCAGCCGTTCGGCTTAGTTCGGACGACGCCCTTCGCAGTGTAGGCCGATATCGCAGATCAACTGCGTAACCGAGCCAAGGCACAAAGTACCACGATATCAAAAGCTCAGGTCATGTTCGTGCCCGCATCGTCTCGAGGCTGTGAAGCACGTTGCGGACCTTCAGCAGGTCGTGTCTGGTCAGGATGCCGACAACCCGCTGAGTCTCAGTGGCGACGATCGGAATGCGACCGATGCCCGTCGCGACCATGAGATCCGCGATCCGGCTGAGCGGGTCATGCGGGCTGCCGCAGGGCTGCGACGCGTCGGACAGTGCGTCGGCGAGCGTGGCATCCGCCGGAACGCTATCGACCTGCCAGCGCAGCGCATCCGCGCGCGAAACGAGACCGGTGAGCGTGCCGTCTTCGGCCACAACCGGGTAGCTGCGATGGCGCGCATCGGTTCTGAAAAAGACGACCGCATCGGCGAGGGTCATGCTGCCGGCCAGCACCTCCGGCTCAGATGTCATGAACTGCGCGGCCTGGAGAAAGTCGAATTGGTCGACGGTGTATTCCTGCAGGATATGCCGGCCGCGCCGGGCAATTTTCTCGGTCAGTATCGAGCGGCGCATAACCAGCACGCTGATGGCGTAAGCTCCTGCCGACGCTGCCAGCGTCAGCGGAAGCATATCGAAATCACCGGTCAACTCTACCGCGAACAGCGCCGCCGTCAATGGCGCGCGCATGGCGCCGCTCAGGATTCCGGCCATTCCGGCGAGCGCCCACAGGCCGCCCCCGCCGGGCAGGTACTGGCCCAGAACGAAGCCAAGCGCGCCGCCCAGCAACAGCAGCGGCGCGAGCACGCCGCCCGAAGTGCCTGAGCCCAGTGCGATAAGCCATACCACCGCCTTGACCACCAGCAGCGCCAACACCACCCGCATGGCGAGCGAACCGTCCAGAAGACCCCGGATGCTCTCGTAGCCGGCACCCAGGACATGGGCGTCGATCAGGCCGCCCAGCCCCACTGCCAGCCCGCCGAGAGCCGGCCACCACATCCAGTGGAGGGGCAACCGGGCAAACATGTCCTCGATCCTGTAGAGCGCGCCTGAGAGCAGCGATGCCTGCGTCCCGGCCAGAACGCCCACCGCTACTGCCAGGCCGATATGCCCGGCGGCGAGGGCGATCGCATGGTGGACGGGAAACAGTGGCCCGGCCTCTATCAGGAGCGGCCGCCAGAGCCACGAAACGAGCACGGCGATGACGACGGGCACGAAGCTGCGCGGCTTCCATTCGAAGAGAAGCACCTCGATGGCCAGAAGGATCGCCGCCATCGGTGTGCCGAAGATCGCCGTCATGCCCGCTGCCGCGCCCGCAACGAGCAGGGTCTTGCGCTCGGCGGCGCTGAAATGGAACGCCTGAGCGAACAGCGATCCGATGGCGCCGCCGGTCATGATGATCGGTCCTTCAGCACCAAAGGGACCGCCGCTTCCGATCGAGATCGCTGAAGACAGCGGCTTTAGCAAGGCAACCTTAGGCGATAGGCGGCTCTCACCGTAGAGGATCGCCTCGATCGCTTCAGGTATGCCGTGGCCGCGAATCTTGTCCGACCCGTAGCGTGCCATTAGCCCCACGATCAGGCTTCCAATCACCGGCACGGCGATCAGCCACAGACCCAGCACGTTGTCTATGATCTGCACGGGCGCGCCGGAAAGGCGTCCGAACCAGAACAGATTGGTTGTGATCGCGATCGCCTTGAGCAGCACCCATGCCCCGATCGCACCCCCACTGCCGACGACCAGCGCCGCCGCCGCGAGCAGCAGCATGCGCCGATCCGCGCTGTGATCGGCAAGAGGGCGACGGGAGGGGAATGAGGTCGCGGGAATCATGATTGTGCTCGGCTCGCTGACAGGGTGGCTCGCGCAATATATCGCAACACGATATATATCAACGGTTGACAGAGAGGGCGCGAAGCCGGGACTGAGCTTATGGCCAGC
This sequence comes from Novosphingobium sp. fls2-241-R2A-195, assembly GCF_030209485.1. Taxonomy (NCBI): domain Bacteria; kingdom Pseudomonadati; phylum Pseudomonadota; class Alphaproteobacteria; order Sphingomonadales; family Sphingomonadaceae; genus Novosphingobium; species Novosphingobium sp. fls2-241-R2A-195. The sequence goes on along the minus strand of NZ_JARVRY010000024.1, from coordinate 27,407 downwards.
AAACTGACAGACGCGGATTATCTCGCGCTCGCCGATTTCCGCTATTCACTGCGGCAGTTCCTGGCGTTTAGCGAAGGCGAGGCGGCTCAATGCGGGCTGACCCCACAGCAGCACCAGGCGCTGTTGGTGATCCGCGCGGCACTGCCGGGGACGGCCACGATCGGCCATGTCGCCGAGCGTCTTATCCTGAAGCCGCACAGTGCCACAGGACTGGTGAACCGGATGGAGGGTCTGGGACTCGTTCGGCGCGAGCCTTCGCCTCGCGACAAGCGGCAGGCTGTTCTGTCCCTGACCCCAGGTGCCCTGCAGATACTTGAAACGCTGAGTGCAACTCACCGCGAAGAGATCAGGCGCTTACTGCCCGTTGTAACCCGGCTGCTAGAGTCGCTCGAAGTTGCGTGAAGATTTACCTGCGGCTGCGGAATACCACAGCATGACTGGCCCGACTTCCCGCAAGGTGCGTCGGGCATGTGCCTTCACCAGTCGTCAGTCCATTCCCGGAAGCTACTCGTGCCGGCCAGCGGTAGTAAGGGTTGTGCGGGAATCGAACCGTCCGGCTATTCCGCTGCGTGCCCGGGTGGAAAAGCACGCTCATTAAGCACCGCTATGCAAAAGTAGCTGAGTGGGGCGATATCATACGATCACCACATAACGGGAGGTTGCTCGGCCTGCTGCGCTGCGAGGGAGGGCAATGCCACCCGCAACCTGCTGCAAAAAGGTCGGCGGAGCGTTCAAACTCCGCCGACAATATGATGGGTGGTCAAGCACAGACACACCCTTCGGGTCGCTTCATTGAACGTGGACCATTCGGTTCATCGCGCGTTTCTTGGCCTGCGTCATGCCAATAGGCGTGGAGATGAGGGTGAGAGCATCCGGATGCGGCAAGCGCAGAGCGTTGGTACTACACTTTTACCGATCCCCAGGAAAACCCCCAATCCAGCGCCCTAGCCCCCTCAGAACGCAGCCTCGGGCAGTGCGGCTTCCGAACTCCGGACCTTCGCAAGCGAGGAAGTGAGGTTCGACCACGTGTCCAGATAGAGCCGACCCCAATCCGCGAAATCGGCTGCCTGCGTACGTGCCGAGGCTATGGCCAGTTGCGCGAATGCGCCGATGCGGTCTTCGCCGGCACAACCCGAAAGTTCCTCGATTGCAGAGCGTACCCGGTCGCGCCCGGCAGTCGCCTGTGCTGCAAAAAGATTCTGCGCCGCTTGTGCGTGCGCTGCGAGCACCGTTTGGTTGGCTTCAACGGTCACGCTCAGACGCTCTGGAACTGCGAATGCCTTGCGAAACTGCAGGCCGAAAAAGTCGGAATATACGTTAGTCATCGACGCTCCTAATCTTGTAAAGAATCCGGGATGCTGCGCTCGCAGTCCGTTTTCGCTTTTCATGGGACGTGAAGGCGATCTGCATTGAGCCTTCAATCGGCCTCGCCATCGACGAGAGACCAGAATTTCCTTTGCCACGCGGCCATTTCGCAAGTCTCGAGCGGTTTACGTGAAAGAGCCCTGCTTTCCGACCACGAGCGATGCGCGGCACGTGGAATTCGGATGCCAGCGTTTCGCGCATGAATACCGTAAGCCATGAAGTACCCCCCAATACTTTTGAGAATCTGCGGTTTTATTGTCGGCGACTTTGCCCAAATCCGGACGAGTCCGAACAGGGCGCCTTCGCCCCTCCGTCAGAAACTTCGAATACCTGAAAATACGCTGATTCGGATACGAAAATCACGGTACGGTATCGCACCAAGTAAAGACTGTGAGCGATTAGCACCACTTGCCTGGTCAGGCTTGGCGACAAGAGGCGCATCCGCCTTGGCGTGCTATTTCATCATGGAACACCGCGCCAGGTGAACCGTTCTATACTATAGACAAAGGGAGTCGTTGTTCCGGTTTCAAACAGGAGGAGGGGGTCAATGAAAGCCGATAAGAGCTTTGGCAAAACGACCAATTGGCTGCTTCGCGGCCTTGGGTTTAATGAGCGGCAACTCGTCTGGCCATTGCTGTCTCGCCGACCTTTGGCAATCAGGACGTATCTCGAACGCACGGGCGTATGGCCTAGCGCCATCTGCTTTATCGAATCCGGCGTGGTCTCAAGCCTCGAAACCGGCGATCTTCGTGAACCAATCGAGGTTGGTGTCGTTGGACGCGAGGGTATGATCGGGCTCAGCGTGATCGCAAACCTAATACCGCAGCGAGATAGCCTTGTTCAGGTCGGGGGCGAGGGTCTGTTTGCGGATGTCGGTGCATTCCAAGAATGCGTCAGATCCAGCATAAGCCTGCGTGCATACCTTTTTCGCTACATTCAGGCTCAGACGGTACAGATCAGCCTGGCAGCTAGCGCAGCCGCGCGCGCCACTATCCAGCAGCGTCTCGCCCGCAAGCTGTTGATGTATCACGATCGGACAGGCATCGACACACTCCCGCTGACGCACGAGACGATCTCGCTCATGCTCGGCGTCCGGCGGGCCAGTGTGACTCACGCTATCCATAACCTTGAGGCCACCGGTCATGTCCATGCCCAGCGCGGTCTTATAACAATTCGCGATCGGCAAGGTCTTGAGGAGTACTGTGGCCGCTTCTACGGAGTGGCAGAAGCTCGCTATGCCGTAATTATGGGAGATCCGCCTAGGGCCGCATCGCTGCACAGCGTGTGAAGGCTCGGCCGTTCTTCGAAGAACGGGCGGTTGTCTGCCCGCAGTGACGGGAGCCTTTGAGGATGAAGGCGGCGCCGCCGCAGCGTGATACGTCCTCGATCGACATATTGGCCGGGCCCGCCTTCCTGGGTGCTTTAGGGGCGGAAAGCTGACTGCCAGCGGTTGCGGATCGCCGACCCTGCCACAATATGCGCGGTGCCCCGCCATCTCGGTGCCGTCCGTCCGGACGCGCCGCCGGCATGGCGCAACGGAGACGCATTGCATGGCTTATCTGGATACCCGCCTGTTCATCAACGGCACCTGGCGGGACGCTGCCGACGGTCGATCCCTGGCAGTCCTTAATCCCGCCAATGGTCAAGAGATCGGCCGCGTCGCCCATGCGAGCCGGGGCGATCTCGATGCAGCGCTGGCCGCCGCGCAGCGCGGCTTCGAAGTCTGGCGCGATTTCACGCCCGCCGCGCGCAGCAAGATCATGCGGCAGGCGGCCCAGTTCATGCGCGAGCGTGCCGACACCATCGCCCGCTTGCTCACGCAGGAACAAGGCAAGCCGCTGATCGAGGCAAAGGGCGAGGCGATGGCCGCCGCCGACATCATCGACTGGTTCGCGGAGGAGGGTTTCCGCGTCTATGGCCGCGTGGTGCCACATCGCAGCAATCCCTCCGTCCGCCAGACGGTGGTAAAGGATCCGGTCGGTCCCGTCGCCGCCTTCACGCCGTGGAATTTCCCGATCAACCAGGTCGTCCGAAAGATTGCGGCAGGCCTCGCCGCGGGCTGCTCCCTGATCGTGAAGGCACCTGAGGAAACGCCAGCCAGTCCGGCCGAACTGATCCGCGCCTTCCAGGATGCGGGGCTTCCCGAAGGCGTGCTGAACCTCGTGTTCGGCGATCCGGCGGAGATTTCGGAGTACCTGATCGCAAGCCCGATCATCCGCAAGATCACCTTCACCGGCTCGACACCGGTTGGCAAGCTGCTCGCAGGTCTGGCTGGCAGGCACATGAAGCGGGTTTCGATGGAACTGGGCGGCCATGCGCCGGTCATCATCTGCGAAGACGCCGACATCGCGCTTGCCGTGAAGACAGTCGGCGCGGCCAAGTTCCGCAATGCCGGACAGGTGTGCATCTCGCCCACACGCTTCCTGGTGCACAACAGCGTCAAGGACCGCTTCGCGCAGAGCCTTGCCGAACTCGCCAAGGGTATCGCGGTCGGTGACGGACTGGCCGAGGGCACGCAGATGGGCCCGCTCGCCAACGAGCGTCGCCTGACCGCCATGGCCGAGTTCCAGGAAGACGCGGTGGCGCGCGGCGCAGCGCTGCTGGCGGGCGGCGGACGCATCGGCGAGACTGGCAACTTCTGGGCGCCGACGGTACTCTCCGACGTGCCGCTCGATGCCCGGCTGTTCAACGACGAGCCCTTCGGCCCGGTCGCGGGTGTGCGTGGGTTCGACAAGCTGGAGGAAGCAATCGCCGAAGCCAACCGCTTGTCGTTCGGACTTGCGGGCTATGCCTTCACGGGCAGCCTTGCCAACGTCGATCTGCTCACCCGCCGCGTGGAAGTGGGCATGCTATGGGTCAACACCGGCGCGGCAGCGTCGGCCGAGCTGCCGTTCGGCGGCATCAAGGACTCCGGATATGGCACCGAAGGCGGGCCCGAGGCGATGGACAATTACCTCAACACCCGCAGCGTCGTGGTCGCCAACGGCTGAGCAGGCAGGGGCCGAAGAAATCCGGTCGATGACAGACGACATCCCGAAGCGCGCTTTCGCGCCGGTTGTCGACAGGCGTACCCGCGTGCTGATACTCGGCAGTCTCCCCGGTGACCGGTCGCTTGGTGCCGGGGAGTACTATGCCCATCCAAGCAATGCGTTCTGGTGGCTGATGGGCGAGGTGCTTGGCGATCCCGGCTTGTTGGGGGCGCCTTATTCGATGCAGCTGTCACGGCTGCTCGATCGCGGCATTGGCCTGTGGGACGTCATTGGCAGCGGTCGGCGGACGGGAAGCCTGGATAGCGCAATTCGGGATGCGAGCCCCCGTGACGTGCCCGGGTTCGCAGCGAGTTTGCCGCAGTTGCAGGCGATCGCGTTCAATGGCGGGCTGGCGGCACGGCATGGCCGCCGGCAGGTCGGCTATCCCGCCAGTCTCCAGTTCATCGACCTGCCATCATCCAGTGCGGCGCACGCGGGCATTCCGCGCACCGGGAAGCTCGCTGCATGGCGCGAGATCTATAATTTCCTTGGCTAGTTCGGGTTTGAGCGTTTGACGGCCCTGCGATTCTCAAGCTTACATTTTACGCAAATACGCTATCGATTTATCGAAGTTTGAGCCCCGCATGGAGCGGCTGTGCGCGACTTCGCGTGCAACTGGATGCTCGACAATTCAGCGCGAAAACCTCTGCGGGCAAAGATTCATTGCGGTCAATGGAATGATCCGATCGGCATAGCCGAACGCGGCTGCACACGGGGACGCGGCAATGTACGTTCGATTCCCTTCAAACGATCGAGCCTTTCGCGGAGAAGCACCTTGGAATTGGAAGTCGAGATTGCCTCAGGCAGACTTCTGGGACGGATAGCCGGTGAGGTCGCCGCATTCCTGAGCGTGCCTTACGCCGCTCCGCCCGTCGGCCCACTTCGCTTTGCGCCGCCACGCAAGGCGGAACCTTGGGAGCGCCCGCGTAAAGCGCTTGAGCAGGGCGCAAACGCGCCGCAGCGAGTGAAGGCAATGCCTGGGCTCGACGTCAAGGCGCTTATCGGAAACGGCTGGCAGCCCGGTGACGACTACCTCACACTGAACGTATGGGCCCCGGCCGACCTGCGCCCCGGCCTGCCCGTGATTGTGTTCATCCACGGCGGCGGCTTCATCCTCGGCAGCAAGGACGCGCCGGTGCAGGACGGCAGCGCCTTCGCGCGGGACGGCGTGGTATGCATCGCCATCAATTATCGCATGGGTGTCGACGGCTTCCTTCCGATCCCGGGCGTCCCAACCAACCTCGGCCTGCGCGACATGATCGCCGCGCTCGAATGGGTGCGAGACAATGCTGCCGCGTTCGGCGGGGATCCGGCCAATGTCACCGTGTTCGGCGAATCCGCCGGGGCCATGGCGATCGCCGATCTCGTCACCTCGCCGCTCGCCAAGGGACTGTTCCGCCGCGCGATCGTACAGAGCGGGCATGGCCGCATGACCCGCGACATCGGCGTCGCCCAGCGGCTGGTGCGCAAGCTGGCGAAGCTGCTGAAGATTACGCCCGACGAAGCCGGTTTCCGCAGCGTGGAGCCGAGCGAGCGCCTGCTCGATGCGGTCGAGACGGTCAGCCTGCCCAAGACCCGGCTCGATCTGCGCGATGCCGAAGGGCACGAGCCGGTGTTCGGCATCAGCCGCTTCGTTCCCGTGCATGGCGACGACGTGCTGCCACTGAAGCCGCTCGATGCGTTGCAGGCGGGCGCGGGGGCGGAGGTCGATCTGCTGATCGGCACCAATGCGCAGGAGATGAACCTCTACTTCATCCCTACCGGTGTGCGCGAGACGATCGGGCGACTGCTGGCGACCTACGTGTTCCACCGCGTCCATCCGCGCGCGCGCAGGCTGCTCAAGGCTTACGGCATGGGGCGCAAGGGGGTGAAGCCCGGCCATGCCTTCACCGATGCGGCGCACGACCTCGTGTTCCGCTGGCCCGCCCGCCGCTTCGCCGAGGAGCATCGCGGCCGCACGCATATGTACGAATTCGAGTGGGGATCGCCCTTGTTCGCCAAGCCCGGCTCGGGTGGCCTCGGCGCGGCGCATGCGATGGAACTGCCTTTCGTGTTCGACACGCTGGCCGCCGCCACCGGCCCTGAAGGGCTGTGCGGCGAGGCGCCGCCGCAGGAACTGGCCGATCGGGTCCACCGCATCTGGGTCGATTTCGCGCGCGACGGCACCCTGCCTTGGCCCGAATTCACCCGCGAGCAGCGCCACGTCTACCAGTTGGCGCGCGGCGAGGCGATCGAGGAGGCCCCCTTCCCGATCGCGCCCTTCCTTCCCTGACGGAGCACCCCCATGTATCTTGAACGACTGAAGCTGGATGGCCGCCGCGCGCTCGTCACCGGCGGGGCCAGCGGCATCGGCCTGGCGTGCGTGGAAGCGCTTGCGGAAATGGGGGCGCAGGTCGTCATCGCCGATCTTTCCGAAGCGGCGATCGCCACCGCCCGCGCGGCGATGGCGGATAAGGGCCATTCCTGCGAGGGCGCGGTGATGGACGTTACCGATTCCGCTCGTGTAACCGCAGTGGCCGACCGGCTCGGTGCCATCGACATCCTCGTCAACAACGCTGGCATCGCCCGCAGCGAAACCGCCGCCGAGACGGTGGCAGACGAGCACTGGCTGAACGTCATCGACGTCAACCTCAACGGCACTTTCTGGTGCGCGCGCGCCTTCGGGCGGCACATGCTGGAGGCGGGGCGCGGCAGCATCGTCAACGTGGGATCGATGAGCGGCTTCATCGTCAACCGGCCGCAGGGGCAAAGCTACTACAACGTTTCGAAGGCGGCGGTGCACCAGCTGACGCGCAGCCTTGCTGCCGAGTGGGCTGACCGGGGCGTGCGGGTGAATGCAGTCGCGCCCACCTATATCCGCACCCCGCTTAACGAATTCGCGGACAAGCAGGGCGAAATGTACCGCCGCTGGATCGATTCCACCCCGATGGCGCGACTGGGCGAGCCGGAGGAAGTGGCCTCGGTCGTGGCCTTCCTCGCCTCCGATGCGGCGAGCCTGATGACCGGCAGCATCGTGCTGGCCGATGGTGGCTATACCTGCTGGTAATCCCATTCGTCATTGCGAGCGCAGCGGAGCGATCCAGGGCAGTCTCAGGCCGCTTTGGATTGCTTCGCTGCGCTCGCAATGACGTCGGATGATGATCCGATCGGTCAATTCAACGCGCCGAACGGCATATCCGAATCCCCTCGCTTAACCTTTCAGATAGGTTAGACCTGTCATATAGGTTGCAACGCCGACTCCCCGGGCACGTACCCGAGAGAGCGGCGTCGGGAGAGAACTATGAAATCACGGATCTGCCTGCTCGCCGGTGTTTCGTTCCTGGCCGCAGTTACCGCTTCCGGCCCGGCGATGGCGCAAAGTGCCTCGCCTGCCGCCCCGTCTGCCAATGCCGAAACTGCGCCCGAAATCGTCGTCACCGCCCGCAAGCGCACGGAGACGCTGCTTGATGTTCCCGTCGCCGTCACCGCCGTCAGCGGCGATGCACTGGCCAGACGCAACATCAATTCGGTGCGTGAGGCCGCCGTGCTGACGCCGGGCCTCAACATCAGCAGCGACGGGGCGGGCCGTGCCTTCGTATCGATCCGCGGCGTCGGCGTGACGCTGGTGCAGTCTGTCCAGCCGGGTGTCGGCCTGTTCGTGGACGGCATCTACCGCCCCAACACCGCCTATCTCAACAACCCGCTGCTCGACGTGGAGCGCATCGAAGTGCTGCGCGGGCCGCAGGGCACCCTCTACGGCAAGAACACGCTGGGCGGCGCCATCAACGTCATCACCCGCCAGCCCGGCAACGACTTCGAGGCGCGTGGTCAGGCCAGCTATGCCGGGCCGGACAATGCCTGGCTGGTGTCCGGCTCGGTCTCGGCCCCGATCGTCACCGACAAGCTGGCGATCCGTGTCGGCGCCTCGCACCGCCAGCAGGACGGCTTCATCAACAACACCAATATCGGCGGCAAGGCGAACAAGCTGAACACCGATTCGGTCAGCACCACCATCCGCGCCACCCCCACCGACGACCTGACCATCGTGGTCAACGGCTACTACGACTGGGTGAAGGGCGCCAACGTCCCCTATGCCCGCGTCACCGGCCCGACCGACTATTCGCGCGACAACCAGTTCGACAGCCTCGGCACCACCACGTACAAGTACCGCGGCATCAACGCCCGCATCGAAAGCCCGATCGAGGCGCTGAACACCAAGGTCTCGCTGCTCGCCGCCTACGATCTGCGCAACACCAGCGCGCCCGACACCGATGGCGATTTCGGCCCGAGCGACCCTGCCCTGCCGATCCCCGCCGTGCGGCAGGGCGGCACCGATGCACTGCGCACCAAGACCGTGGAACTGCGCTTCGACACCGAATTGAGCGACCAGTTCTCCACGCTATTTGGTCTGTTCTACAGCCGCGAGACGACCCGCTCCGACCAGCTGACCAACATCGCCATCCCGCTGATCGGCCTCAGCCTCAACAACCGCGCGCAGAATTCGACCAAGGCCGATACCTACGCCGCCTTCGGCACCGCGTTCTGGAAGCCGAACCCGGAGTGGGAAGTCGCGCTCGGCCTGCGCTACGATCACGAGGACCGCTCCGCGACCGGCCGCGTCAACGGCGCCGCGCCCACCAGCGTCGGCCTGAAGTCCAACCAGGTCGAGCCCCGCCTTTCGATCACCCGCCACTGGAACAAGGAGTTCATGACCTACGCCTCGGTCGCGCGCGGCTATCGCGGCGGCGGCTTCAACGCGGTGACGGCGCCGGTGCGCGTCTACAAGGGCGACTCCGCCTGGACTTACGAAGTGGGCGCCAAGTACGCGTCGGCCGATCGCAGCTTCACCCTTGCGGGCGACGTGTTCTATTCCGATTACAAGAACTACATCGGCCTCAACTCGATCGCCCCGGCTTCGACCGGCGGGCTCGTCACCGTCGATCTCAACTCGGGCGACGTCGAAAGCTACGGAGCCGAAGTGGAGGCCACTTTCAAGCCGGTGCCGGAATGGACCCTCTCGGCCGGCGCCACCTACATGCATGCGCGCCTGACCGACAGCTCGCCTTACACCGCCGTCACCGGCCGCACCCTGGCGACCGACCGTCTGACCTTCCAGCCCGACTGGATGTTCAACCTGTCGAGCGATTACGTCGTGCCGGTCGGTGAAAACAGCCTCACCTTCAGCGCCAGCGTCAACGGCAAGGGCAGCCGCTCGGCCGCCAGCCTCAACCAGACGACGCCGACGATCCTCAAGAGCTACGTCCTCGCCAACGGCTCGATCACCTATCGCATGGGCAATGTCGAACTCGCGGTGTTCGGCAACAACCTGTTCAACAAGAAGTACTTCGACAGCTACATCGAGAAGACGACGCTGGCGCTTGCCGGGCTGCCCGCGTCCGACCTCGGCATCATCGGCGACCTGCGCCGCTACGGCGTGCGCGCCAGCTTCCGTTTCTGAGGGACATCATGTCAGCCCACTACACCCCGCAGCCGCGCAAGCCCCTGCCCGAAGGTTTCCTGACGGCGCTGCGCAGCCTGTTCGGCGATCGCCTGCAGATGGGCGAGGCGATCCGCCTGCAACACGGCAGCAGCGAGGCGCACTTCACGCCGAGCCTGCCCGATGCGGTGGTCTTCCCCCTCTCGACCGAGGAAGTGGTCTCGCTGGTCAAGCTGTGCGGCGCGGCGAAGGTGCCCGTCATTCCCTTCGGCGCGGGCACCTCGATCGAGGGCAACACCATCCCCGTGCGCGGCGGGGTGACGGTGGACCTCAGCCGGATGGACGCGATCCTCGAAGTCCATGCCGAGGACTTCGACTGCACGGTGCAGGCCGGGGTGCGGCGCGAACAGCTCAACGAGCACTTGCGCGACATGGGCTTGTTCTTCCCGATCGATCCGGGCGCCAACGCCACCATCGGCGGCATGGCGGCCACCCGCGCCTCGGGTACCAACGCGGTGCGCTACGGCACCATGCGCGAGGCGATCCTGTCGTTGCGAGTGGTGACGCCCGACGGCAAGGACATCCGCACCAGCCGCCGCGCCCGCAAGTCGGCGGCCGGGTACGATCTCACCCGCCTGATGATCGGCAGCGAGGGAACGCTGGGCATCATCACCGAAGTGACCTTGCGCCTCCACGGCATCCCGGAAGCGATCTCGTCCGCCGTCTGCAGCTTCGAGACGCTGGAAGGCGCGGTCGATACGGTGGTGCAGGCGATCCAGATCGGCGTACCGCTGGCGCGGGTGGAAATTCTCGACGACACGCAGATGCGCGCCGTCAACCGCTGGTCCAAGCTCGACTATCCCGAGTTGACGACGCTCTTCTTCGAGTTCCACGGGTCGCAAACTTATGTGGAGGAGCAGGTTCGAACGGTGGAGGAGATCGCCGGAATGAACGGCGGCGGGCAGTTCCGCTGGTCGAACCTGCCCGAAGAACGCTCGAAACTGTGGAAGGCCCGGCACGAGGCCTACTACGCCGCCGTCAACCTGCGCCCCGGCGCGGTCGGCTGGGCGACGGACGTCTGCGTGCCGATCAGCCGCCTTGCGCAGTGCATCACCGAAACGAAACAGGATCTTGAAACCTCCAGCGTGCCCAGCACGATCCTCGGCCATGTCGGCGACGGCAACTTCCACGTCGTCTTCTCGGTCGATCCCACCGTGCCCGAGGAAATGGTCGAGGTGGAAGCGATCAACGAACGCCTCGTGCGCCGGGCGCTGGCGATGGACGGCACCTGCACCGGGGAACACGGCATCGGCCTTGGGAAGCAGGATTGGCTGGTCGAGGAGCTGGGTGACGCGGTACGCCTGATGCGCCTCATCAAGCAGGCGATCGACCCGCACGACCTGTTCAATCCGGGCAAGATCTTCGCGAAGGAGGGCTGATCGGTGGCAAGCATCGCCCTACCCGCCGCTCCCACTTTCTCCAGCCGCCTGGTCCCGCTGCTGATCCTGGCTATCGCGATGGCCGCGGGCTTCACGATGATGGGCTCGTTCAGCATGGTGCAGGAAGGCGCCAAGGCGGAAATGGGCCTCAGCGATACTGCGCTGGGCGTCGTGCAGGGCGTGTCGGCGGCGGTGCCGCTGGTGCTGTTCTCGATTCCCATCGGCATCCTCGTCGATCGCCGCAACCGGGTGCGCCTGCTGATCGCACTGAGCCTGATCTGGACCGCTGGGACGCTGCTGACCGCCTTGGCGCACAGCATTCCCGTGCTGTTCGCCGCGCGCATGCTGGCTGGTATCGGCACCACCGGCGCGCTGACCGCCGCGCTCTCGCTGACCGCAGACTGGTGCGGCCCCGCCCAGCGCGGCCGGGCGATGCTGGTCGTCACCCTGGGCAAATGTCTGGGTCAGGCTGGCGCCTTCGCGCTGGCAGGCTGGCTGCTCGGCCTGCTGATTCACGCATCGATGCCCGGTCTTTCCAGCCTGGCACCGTGGCGCAGCACGCATGTCCTGCTGGCCGCGATCAGCCTGACGCTTACCCTGCCGCTGCTGACCTTGCGCGAACCCGAACGGCAGGAGGTGGTGGCCAGCACGCATGCGCCCTTGCGCGTCGTTGCGGGTGAACTGTGGGCCCGCCGCGCGTTCCTGATACCGCTGTTCGTGGGGCAGGTCGGCGTGGTGATGGCCGATGCCGCCGCCGCGATCTGGGCCTCGCCCGTCCTTTCGCGCAGCCACGGCCTTGCCCCGCAGGACTTTGCCGGGTGGATGGGCGCGCTGATCTTCGCGACCGGCGTGGCAGGCTCGATCCTCGGCGGCATCGCGGCCGACTTCGGTCACAAGAGCGCGCGGCGCGGCGGCCTTCTGACCGGCGCAGTCGTGGCGGCGGCGATCGGCGTGCCCGCCGCGCTGTTTCCCGTCGCGCCCGCCGTCCCGCTCTTCGCGCTGGCGATCGGCATGCTGATGCTGTGCGGGACGATCACCGGGCTCATCACCTCGGTGGCATTGACAGTATTGATCCCCAACGAGCTGCGCGGCCTGTGCATCGGCGCGTTCATCGCGCTTGCCGGCCTTGTCGGCTTCGGTGTCGCCCCTTCGCTGGTCACGGCGGTCAGCGGCCTGCTCGGCGGCGAGGCGCATCTCGGCCAGGGACTGGCCCTCGTCGGGGTGGGCGTCAGCGTGATCTCGGCGCTCGCCTTCGCGCAGGCCAGGCGCCACGCCCCACTGTCAGCGGCGCGCAGACCTATCTGATAGCTATTGTCGGCAGCTATCAGATAGGTTAAACTCTCTCCCGAAGAACAAAACGAGAGGCTGCCCGCATGCAAGGCCAGATGGCTGCGATCGAGGTTTCACCCGAGATGCTCACACTCGTAGGCCCCGGCAAGGTCGGCCGGATCGGCCCGCCACCGCGCGCGGTCGGGTTCGTCATGACGTTCGGCACGAAGGACAAACCCGCCAGCCTGCGCTACGTTTCCAGACCCAGTGTCCGCCTGCTCGACAGCGAGGTCGAAGCCCGCCTGATCCTGCTGGTCTCGCGCAATGCGTGCGAGCGGATCGCTGGCGGTCTCCTGCGTTTTGCCGAGAATGCTCTGTTCCACGTCCCCGCCCCACTGCGTACGATCGCGCTGGCGATCCGCGACTGCGACCTGCCGCAAGCGGCGGCCACGCCCTATCGACTGGCCAAGAGCATCGAACTGCTGTGCGACCTGCTGCGCGCGCACGGCGCCGATGCGCTGGTGCCGATGAGCGCGGATGGCGCGCTGTCTCCCGAAGACACCCAGCGCCTGCTGGCAGCGCGGCGGGTGATCGACGAGCGCTGGGCCGAGAAGCTGACGCTGGACATGATCGCCCGCGCATCGGGCCTCAATCGCGGCAAGCTGACGCGGGGCTTTCGCGAGATGTTCGACTGCACCGTGGCCGACGCGATTTCCGGGCACCGCCTTGGCGAAGCGCGGCAGATGCTGCTGGCGACCGACCTCCCGGTATCCTCGATCGGCTATCGCTGCGGCTATCTCAACAATGCCAGCTTCACCCGCGCCTTCGTGCGGCACTTCGGCGAAGTCCCCACCCGGTTCCGCGCGCGGAGCCTCGCGGCATGAGCACGCGCCCTGTCGAAAGCGGCGGCTCGCTGGTGGAGCACGCGGTGCAGGCAGTGCGCAGCCATATCCGCGATCACAACCTGAAAGTGGGTGACAGCCTGCCCGGCGAAGGCCATTTCGCCGCGGCGCTGGGCGTCAGTCGCGCGGTCATGCGCGAAGCGTTCGGCGCCTTGGCGGCGCTGCGACTGCTCGACGTCGGCAATGGCCGCCGGGCGCGGGTAGGCGCGATCGACGGATCGGTGATCGGCGCCTCGCTGGACCACGCGGTGACCACGTCACAGATCAGCGTGGCCGAAGTTTGGGATGTCCGGCGCACGCTCGAAGTCCGCATAGCCGCCCTTGCGGCAGAGCGCCGCAGCGACGAACAGGCCAGGCAAATCCTGGCTCTTGCGGATGCTATGGTCCGGGATCAGGCAGACATGGCGCTGATGACCGCGCATGACACGCAATTCCATCAGGTCCTCGCGGCATCGACCGGAAACATGCTCTTTGCCCAGATCGTCCGTTCCTTTGCGCCGCAAATGGAAATTGCCGTTCCGCGCGCATGGGAAACCCGCCATGCGCAGGCCGAGAAGATGGCGATCCTCTCGCTGCACCGGCGCATTGCGGAGGCCATTGTCAATAAGCAGGCTTCAGAAGCGATTGCAGCCATGGAAGCCCATTTCGATGCCTCGATCGGCGATAACCTGGCCTGGTAACTTTACAGGAACCTATATTCCAACGTCGTCAAACGAATTTCTCAGTAACAACTGCGACGAAGCAAACTCGCCAGCGAATGGGCAAGACTGCCAAACCGCATTCTTGCGCTTCCCTGATAGCAGGCGGCACAACTCACCGTACGATCGAAAGTAGCCGATCAGCAGCAAGAGGACGCCAAACCGATCATCAGCAGCTTTATCGAAACGAATAGGCCTTACCGTCAGGGCTCATTGATTGAGCCAGAAGATGACGGGTGCAGCGATGCAGATGGCGGACATGAAGGTGTGGGCACAGCGTTCGTATCGAGTATGAATGCGCCGCCAATCCTTAAGCGTGCGGAACATGTTCTCGATCCTGTGTCGCTGGCGATAGAGCACGGCATCGCGCGGGATCGGTGCCTTCCGGTTTCTCTTTGACGGGATGCAGGCGGTGATGCCGCGCTCCGCGAGCGCCTTGCGAAACCATTCGGCATCGTAGCCTCGATCCCCGAGCAGTGCATTGGCTTTGGGCAGGGCGTCGAGCATCAGGGCAGCGCCTTCATAGTCGCTCATCTGCCCTTCGCTCAGCAGCATGACCAGCGGTCTTCCCTGACCGTCGCAGACGGCATGGATCTCCGAGTTTCAGACCGCCTTTGGTGCGTCCGATACGTCGGGGAACAGCCCCTTTTTGAGCAGGCAGGCTACGCTACGATGCGCCTTGAGATGGGTCGCGTCGATCATCGACTGGTCGGGCTTGCCGCCTTTGGCCGAAAGAGCCGCGAAGATCTTGTTGAATACGCTAAGCCTGCTCCACCGGATGAAGCGGTTATAGATCGTCTTGGGAGGTCCATAATCAGCGGGCACATCGCGCCATCCCGGGCTATTCCTGATCACGAAGATAATACCACTGATGATCCGACGATCATCGACCCGTGGCACGCTGTGCGACAGCGGGAAATACGGCTCGATCCGGCGCTTCTGCGCCTCCGACAGCCAGAGCAGATCACTCATGGCGACGTCTCTCACGCAATCATTGAACCAACCTATCCCATCCTCGCAACCAATTTAATAGGTCCCAGAACCTAGATCACCTCAAGCGCGGCGAAGTGGGGATTGGGTGGGTGGATCGAACGGATGCGCGGTAGGCAGCGGAGCACTCGGGCACATCGCGACTTCAAACCTGGCCGCGTTATTGAAGGTCAATTCGATGTCAGGGCTTTTCGGCACTCGCTTTGTAAAGCTGCTTTATTTCGTCACGCCTTCAGACGTCGTAGCTCGCGTATGTAATAGTACGCTACTTCTAAAACCACCTCAAACTCTAGTTTTGCGCGCCGCGCCGATCCTGCACGTGAAAATCCGACCCTATTCGTGGTCATAATACTTCCTCACTCGTCGGACTCTTCCACCGGAAGAGGTACATTGTGGCGGCTACGATAGCGGCGCTGTGCCCCAACTGCGCTCCATTCACCGAGGCAGTCGATTTTTCCTGGATCGTACTTCGGCGAAAAGGGTTCCTGCCACGGCATCAGTCCGCAGCAGCCTTTTTGACGGCAACGTGATCGGATCTCGGCGGCTCTGCGAGCCGGGCACTCGTAGCCACGATCGCGACAGCAATTGCAAAGATGATAATTGTCGTCCTTGCCCAACCCTGCTGAGAAACCCTTCAAAAATTCGCCTGTTCGACTCCACCGGGCGCAAGTCAGTGCAGCTTTAATTGACGGCGGCATTACGCTTGCTGCAGCACATCAACTGTCCCAGCTGCTTCTTGATTGACGACGTCCAGGCAGCCCTTTTTTTGAGCTGCAGACGCAGATGCTTGATGTTTGTGAATTGCCCGCTCCGCGCGAGATCGAACGGTACGCTCAAAGGGCGTGTCGCTAGAAATCCATTTCCAACCCCTGATCATCGAACCGAACATGCAGACCTTTGGCATCTGGCTCGGAAAACACGCACCGCCTCAGTCGCGGCTATTCTCCGCCTTCGACTTGAACCAACCGAACCGTAAAGACGCTTCCTTGTCCCTGGCCTTCGCTTTCGACAGAGACGCTGCCGCCATGCAAGGTCACCAGTCGGTGCACGAGAGCAAGACCGATGCCTAGTCCCCCTTGCGCATAGGCGCGATGATCCTCCACTTGCGCGAAAGCCTCGAAAATGCGCGCCTTCATATCGGCCGGTATGCCCATGCCATTGTCTGCAACCTCAATGACTATCTCGCCGCCGATGGTGCGGGCCGATAGCTTGATGGCGCCACCAGGCGGGGTGTACTTCGCTGCGTTTCCGAGCAAATTTGCGACGATCTGGGCAACCCGGGAATAGTCGCCGTCAAACCAAACGGGTTCCTCGGGCAGCACGACGGTCAGGTGATGATTCCCAGCCTCCATGTGGTGCTGGCTGCTTTCAACTGCGAAGCTCAAGGCGTCTGCCAGCGCAATCCGTTGAATTTTCAAAATCATTTTGCCTTCGGTGATGCGGGAGACGTCGAGCAAATCTTCCACCAGTCGCGCGAGGTGGGACACCGTACGCTCCATTCTGGCATGGATGATACCCGCCTGATCCGCGGAACGCGGACGCCCAAGAAGCTCCACCGCCCCCATGAGCGCTGCGACCGGGTTGCGCAGTTCGTGAGCAAGTACGGCAAGAAACCGATCCTTCGCGCGATCGGCCTCGCGAAGCGCGGCCGCGGACGCCGCCAGTTCATCGCGCTGGGCCGCTATCTGTTGCCGTTGCCGATGAAGATCGCACAGAACGCGCACCTTGCTACGCAGAACATGCGGTTCGATCGGTTTGGAGATGAAGTCGACCGCACCTGCCTCGTAACCCTGGAAACGTCGATGCGTATCAGCTGCGCCCGCTGTCACGAAGATGATAGGAACATGGCGTGTTCGCTGCATGCCACGCATCAGTTCCGCGAGTTGGAAGCCGTTCATCTCGGGCATCTGCACATCGAGAAGCGCAACGGCAAAGTCGTGCGCGAGTAGCAACTCTAGTGCTTCTGTACCTGATCGAGCCTTGAGAACTGTTATATTTTCGTCTGTGAGCAAAGCTTCGAGCGCCGTCAGATTGGCGGGAAGGTCGTCGACCAGGAGAACAGGAACGTGATCACTCATGTTCATGCCGCTTTCCTTCCGGCCTCGAGGAGGCGATCAGCGATCTGCGACAGCGAGAGCACGTGGGCGCTGCCGCAAGCGGCCAGCGCGGCATCTGGCATCGCCCGGGCATAAGCGGTCTGGGGGTCCTGCACATAGACCTGTCCGCCCGCTTCCGCCACCGCCTTAAGGCCCCGCGCACCGTCTTCGTTGGCGCCGGTCAGCACCATTGCTATCAAGTCGGAACCATATGCTTCGGCTGCGCTCTCAAACAGGACATCAATCGATGGCCGAGAAAAGAAGACCGGTGCGTCTGTGGACAGCGACAGCGTTTGGCTTGAACCTTCGGTCCGTTCGACAAGCAGGTGGTAGTCCGGCGGAGCAAAGTAGATCGTACCCGCCGTGATCGGCTCTTTGTCCTCAGCCTCACGAACCGCAACCTGGCACTTGACATCGAAGAGCGCGGCCAGTTCGCTGCGGCGTCCCGGAGGCACGTGGACAACCACGATAATCGGCAGGGCGAAGTCGCCGGGCAGCACCGGCAGGATGTGAAGCAGTGCCTGAATCGCGCCAGCCGAGGCGCCGATCACAATGGCCGCAGAGGCAGAGGCAACTCTCATGCTTTTCGCCGCTGGTAGATTTTCTCTTCGCGAACGAAATCTGCAAAATCGGCCGAGTGGGCTGAAAATCGCAAGGATTCCTTCGAGCCCAGCCCGAGGAACCCGTTGCGGGTCAGCGAGTCGCGGAACAAGCCAACAGCGCGATCCTGTAGCGCTCGGTCGAAGTAGATCATCACGTTGCGGCAGGAAATCAGGTGCATTTCGGAGAAGACCGCGTCGGTAACCAAGCTGTGGTCCGAGAACACCACCCGCTCGCGCAGGGACTTATCGAACACTGCCCCTCCGTATCCGGTCGTGTAATAGTCGGAGAGCGACGATCGCCCTCCTGAAAGCCGGTGGTTTTCGGTGAAAGCCTTGATCCGCTCGAGCGGATAGATGCCGCGCTCGGCGGCTTCCAGCGCTTCGGAATTGATATCGGTTGCGTAGAACAATGTGCGCTTCTCCAGCCCCTCCTCGCGGAACAGGATGGTAAGCGAGTGCAGTTCCTCGCCTGCGCTGCAGCCCGCGATCCATACCTTGAGCGAGGGATAAGTGCGCAAGTGTGGCACGACCTTCTCGCGCAGCGCCTTGAAATAGCTGGGATCGCGAAAGAAATCGCTGACCTGCACAGTCAGGAAGCGCAGAACTTGCGCGGCCAGGGCAGGATCGTGGAGTAGCTTGTCCTGCAACGCTGAGAAGGTGGCAAACCCCATGCGCTCGCGTGCCTGCCGCAGGCGCCGCCTGATGGACGCCTGAGCGTAATTACGAAAATCGTAGTGGTAGCGGCGATAGATGGCCTCCAGCAGGAGGCGGATTTCGATATCCTCTATTTTATCCGCGTCCATCAGCATGACCTCATGCTCACCGCGGCATCCATACGCGCACCAGGCTGAGCAGCTTGTCGACTTCCAGCGGCTTTGCCATGTAGTCGTTGGCGCCGGCCTCGATGCACCGTTCCTGGTCGTCCGGCATCGCCTTGGCGGTCAAGGCGATGATCGGCAGCTTTGACCAGCGGGGATCCTGCCGCAACGCGCGAGTAGCGGTAAGCCCGTCCATTACCGGCATCATCACGTCCATCAGCACGAGGTCAATGCGCTTGGCAGGCTCGGATGCCGAGGCATCGAGCGCGTCGAGCGCCTCTTGGCCATTGCGGGCGATCTCCACGCTGGCGCCTTGCGGCTCGAGGATGTTGGTGAGGGAAAATACGTTGCGCACATCGTCCTCGACGACCAGAATTCGCCGCCCTTCCAGGATCGCATCACGATTACGGGCCGCGCGGATCATCGTCTGCTGCTCGGCCGGCAAGTCCGTCACGACCTGATGGAGGAACAGCGAAACCTCGTCGAGCAGCCGTTCAGGTGAGCGCGCGCCCTTGATGATGATGGAGTCGGAATAGCGCCGCAGCCGCTGCTCATCCTCGGGCGACAAATCATGTCCGGTATAGACGATCACGGGCGGGAAGGCGTACGCACCTTCCTTGCTGAGTGTTTCCAAGAGGCTGAACCCGCTGGCATCAGGCAAATTGAGGTCGAGGACCATGCAGTCGAAGGTCGTCTCGCGCAGCGCCGCAAGGCATTCGGCAGCGCTGGCGACGCCAACTGTCTCTACATCGCCGGTAGCCAGCAAACGGCTGACGGCGTCGCGCTGCACCGCATCGTCCTCGACAATCAGAACCCGCTGCACATCGGAGGAAAGCTTGGCGGCCAGCGCCTCCAGCACGCCCGCCAGTTCCTCGCGCTTCACCGGCTTGACCAGGTAGCCGATCGCCCCGAGCGCCAGAGCGGTCTGGGTATGATCACTGCCCGAAACCACGTGAACCGGAATGTGCCGCGTCTCGACGTCTTGCTTCAAGCGGTCGAGCAGGGCGAGGCCTGATTGATCGGGCAATCCCACGTCAAGCACGACCGCATGAGGCTTGAACTTGCGGGCAAGGTTCAGTGCTTCTTCGGCCGTTCCGGTGACAAGACACTGGAAGCCCATCTCGCGCGACATGTCGCGCACGATTCCCGCGAATGCCGCGTCGTCCTCCACTACAAGCAAAACCCGCTGTCCGGCGCCGAGCACCTCGCGATCGTCCTCAACCTGCCTCACGATCGGTACGGCACGCGGCTGCGGCGAACTGGGCTGGGGCGCGGCGGCTGGCACCGGCAAGGACACTTCCGCAAGCCGAGCCGGATCGAAGGTCAGCGGGATAGTCAGCGTGAAGCGGCTGCCTTCGCCAACGATACTGGTCAGGGCAATGGAGCCGCCGAGCAGCCGCGCCAGTTCGCGCGAAATCGACAGTCCGAGACCAGTACCGCCAAATTTGCGGCTGATGGTTCCGTCAGCTTGCCGGAAAGCTTCGAAGATGCCCTTCTGCTGCTCATGCGGTATGCCGATGCCGGTATCGACCACTGTGAAAGAGACCTGCCCCTGCCCGGCGAGCGCGATCTCCAGCGTGACAGACCCGCGCTCGGTGAACTTGAAGGCATTGGAGAGCAGGTTTTTGAGAATCTGCTCGAGACGCTGGCGATCCGTTTCGATTTCGCCGGGCACAGCGGGGTCTACCGTGACCGAGAAGCCAAGGCCGCGATCTGCCGCCACCGGTTCAAATACCGGGCGTAAGTCCCGCGCGAACCGCTCGACGAGCACGGCTTCCGGACGGATCTGGAGATGCCCGGCCTCAATTTTCGAAAGGTCGAGAATATCATTGATGAGCGCCAGCAGGTCGTTGCCTGCGGATTCGATGGTCCGGGCAAACTGGACCTGTTCATCGGTCAGATTCTCGCTGCGGTTATCGCCCAGCAACTTCGAGAGAATCAGCAGCGAATTGAGCGGAGTGCGCAATTCGTGGCTCATGTTTGCCAGGAAGTCACTCTTGTAGCGGCTTGCTTGTTCCAGTTCGGCCGCCTTGGCCTCGACCGTTGCGTTCGAGCGGGCGAGATCGTCGCGCTGGTTCTCAAGCAGCTGCGCCTGCTCTTCGAGCTGCGAGTTGGTCTGCTCCAGTTCTACCTGCTGCTGCTCAAGGTTGGCCTGGGATTCCTTGAGCGCGCGCCCCTGCTCCTCCAGTTCCTCGTTGGAAACCCGAAGTTCCTCGCTTTGCACCTGCAGTTCCTCGGCGTGGTGCTGAAGCTGAGATCGGTAGCGGGCCGAGCGGATCGCACTGCCCATCGAACTGGACGCTTCGGCAAGAAACGCCAGTACGTCCTCATCTATCCGCTGGAGAAAGCCAAGTTCGATCACACCCTGGACCGAACCGTCAGCGCTGGCAGGAGCAATGACCAGGTGGCGCGGCTTGTCGTTCCCAAGCGAAGAACCGATCGTCAGATAGCCGTCGGGAATGTCGCTGAGCACCACCGGCTCGCCGTCCACCGCAACCTGGCCGAGCAATCCCTGCTTGCGATTGAACCGCTCGATGATCTGGGCATCAGGCGCCACTCCGTAAGCGGCGACGCGGCGGAAATGCCCGTTCTCGGACGAGAACACGGCGCCGGCCTGCGCCCCAAGATAGCGGACGAGGAAACCGAGAATGCCATCCCCCAGCGTTTCGATCGGCTGATCACCAAGCAAGGCGGCGGCCATCTCGACCTGGCCAGTCTGTAACCACTGCCGCTTGCGATTGGCTACGGCGGAGCGGTACATCAGCAGGCCGATGATCAGGGTCAGCGCGATCCCCAGCAGGCTGGAAAGCAATCCGCTCACCCACGCCGAGCGGTACGCCTGCTCCATCTCGGCGATGCGCTCGGTGCGCAGGCGGATTTCCTCCTGCTTCATGACACCCAGCTGCGCGCGCAACTCGTCCATCTCGATCTTGCCGCGATCGCTGTTGACGATCGCCAGCGCCTGCGTCGTGCCGCCGGACTGCCGGAGTGCGATCGTTTCCTTCAGTTCAGCCAGCTTGCCGTCGATGCGAGCGCGCAGCGGCGCAACGCGGGCCTGCTGATCGGGATTGTCCCGGGTCAAGGTCGCAATCGTCGCGAAGCGGGCATCGATGTCGGACAGGGCCGCACGATAGGGAGCGAGATACCTCTCGTTTCCAGTCAGGAGATACCCCCGCTGCCCGGTTTCGGCGTCCTGCATGGAGGACGTGAGATCGTTCATCCCGACGATGACTTCGTGTGAATGAACGATCTTGCGCATATCGTCGCGCAGCACAGTCACATTCATGTAAGCGACGCTGCCGCTACCGATAAAGAAAACGACGGCCATCGCCAGGCCAAGCATTGTCCAAGGGTCCATCCCCCGGCGCGATCCATGGTCATAACGGGCCTCGATGCGGGCAGGATTGAATCTCATGTAGCGTCCACAACAAGAACCCGGGAAAGCCTTCGCTTGCGTTGATTGTGTAGCTGGAGCAAGCACTTCTTCACTTGGAAAGGGCGCGCAGATCACTTCCTGCGCCGAAAACGGTGACGCCGCCCGCAAACAGACCGCTCACAAGTGCGCTAGCAAGTGCGACTTTAAGGCCCGTCCCTCGCTCACGTTGCCAGGCGACCGTCAGCGGAGGCGTACCACAGCTTCCAGACGGACCTGCGCCTAGCAGCCGTTCCCATGGCCGATCCTTATGAGAAACTCGGCGATCAAATCTGGGTCGCGAGGTGTAAACGGTACGGGAAGGAAGGCATTTACAGAGACTCGGTATGGACAACATAGCGCCAGGGGCCGCTGCGGATCGCGTCGAAAGGATAGCAGGTCGCAAGGTCTAGCCGTTCGCCCATTGTGTCGTCCGGCGGAGCATAGCGGTCCCACCGCACGATGCTCGTACCGGTCACTCGGTAGCGCAGCAGCGTTCCCTCGCGCGTCTGAAGGGTGACAAAATCACCTGTGCGCATGTCATGCAGGAATCTGAAATGGGTGTCGCGGTGAGCGGCTATAACGGCGGTGCCGGCGTGCCCTGGCATTGCCCCGGCCGGGAGCAGCGTCGGGCCGAAAGCGAGGGCTTGGCCCGATCCTCCGCCGAGAACGATGCGCGTCACGCCCAGCCTTGCAACAGATAGACGCGCGACCGGCGCGGTATCGGCCCAGGGCCAGGGCCTGCGGGGCCGGTGGTCGACAAGACTCGCCTCGAAGGCATGGTCCAGCAGTTCTTGTGCGACCGCTGCCTTGGTGGGTATGTACAGCCCCCTGCCGATTTCGACCATTCCGCCCAGGCATAACGCCAGCAACAGGGTCGCCGCGACGCCGTGCCCGCAAAGGGCCTCTTTCGAACGGCGCGCAAGCTTGCCGGCTCGGCTCACGCCGCCCTCCGGCGCAGCAGGCAGGCGAAACCGGCAAGGCTCGCGAGCAGGAGGGCTAGACCCCGGCCGAGCAGACCGAGAAAACCGGTGCCTGTCTGGGGCAGTTCCAGCGCCGCAGCCTGCATCGCGGCGCTATCGCCCGAACCTTGTGGATCAGCGACGTCCGGAGCAGCGCCCTGGCCGAAGAGATTGTCGAAGTCCCAGCCCGCCGGAAGGTTGATCGGCAGTTCCTCACGCGTCAGACGGGCGCCGGCGGGCCGAGACGGTGTTTCGTCGACCGCGACGAGGCTGGTGCGACTGGTGATGATGGTGCTTTCCATGCCGATCCGTTCGACTTCGGCATCGGCCTGTTCGTCTTCCAGTTTGCCGAGCGCGCGGTCTGCCTCGATGTCGCTGATGCGGCTGCGGGCCCAGACTTTTTCTATGGCCGGGCTAGGCAGAGCGCTCGCCAGATCGACACGTCGCTCCCACGCCTTGCCGCCGATCGTGCCGCTCACGGTCAGGGTGCCCGAAAGGTGGTCGGTACGCCCCACCAGCACCAGCGGCCTGCCGGCATAGACGTCCGGAAGGCGCGAGGGGGTGAGCTCGAGCGAACCGCCTTCAACCCGCACGGAGAGGTCGCGCACTGCGGGATGACTGAGCACGTCTAGCAGCGGCATCATCTTGGCGGTGGCTTCCCCTGGGGCGCCGATATGCGTGTAGAGCCCCCCGCCGATCGTCGACATGCGCTCCATCAGGTAGTCGTTTGGCGCCGAACCTATACCGACCATGAAGACATGGCTGCGGCCCCCATCGGCGCCGATCGCGGCTACCATCTCGCGCTCGTTGGAGATTTCCCCGTCGGTCAGGAACACGATCTGGCGCAGGATGGATGGATCGCTGCCGCCACCGGTCGCGGCATCCGCCAGCGCCGCCTTGAGCGCGGGCAGCATCTCCGTTCCGCCCTGCGCCTCAAGCGATCCGGCGAAGCGCCGGGCGAGATCGACCTGGTCAGGCGTGGCGGCGACGCTGTGGTCGAACAGCCGAGTCATAGTATCGTCGAAGCGGATCACGTTGAAGTGGTCCTGCGGTCGCAGCGTACCCAGCGCATGGAGCAGGCTGGCCTTGGCCTCTTCCATCGAATCGCCGCCCATCGAGCCGCTGTTGTCGATCACGAACACCATCTCGCGCGGAGGTGTCGGCAGCGAGGAGGTGTCGGCGGGCGGGGTCACGGAGGCCATCACGTAATCGCCCTTGGCGGTATGCTGCGCGAACAGGCCAAGTGTCGGATCGGCGGAGGCGGAGCGCCATTCCAGAACGAAGTCCCGGTCCGCCGGGACACTGCCGTCCAGCTTGATCGTGCGATCGCCGAGTGGACCGGTGATATTGACGCGGTGGTAGCGGCTGATGAGGTTGGCGACCTCGAAACCGGGGGCGAGGCGGACCGAAATCGACGTCGGGTTGACCGTTTCTCCAAGTCCCGGAGCGAGCACCGGTGCGGCGGTGACGGCATTGGCGTCGGCGACGGCAGCCACCGTGCCCAGCGTGTGCGGCGGTGTATAACGCGGGCCGGCGACCAGCGGCAGTCGGAGCGAGAAGGTGCCGTTGGCCTGGCCTACAGGGGCCTGGTACTCGATAGCGATCAACACCGTCTCGCCCGGGCCGACGTTGGCGACCATGGTGGTGAACATGTTGGGTCGCTGCTGCTCGACGAGGCCGGCCTTGCGCCCGCTCGCTTTCGCCGCCTCGTAAGTGGCGCGGGCCTTTTCGCGGGGCTCTATGTGGCCGACGATCACGCGCTGGCCTACCACCATCCTGAGCGAATCCACCGCACCGTCCTGCGGCAGTGGATAAAGGTAGCTGGCCTCCATCCACTTGCCCGAGGTGTTGCGGAACGCCTGGACCGCGCGCACGCGGGCCGTCTGACCGGTCACGGTCACGTCGATGTCGGTGCCGAGGCGCACGGCGGGCATGCTCCGTTGGATGCCCTGGCCACGCAGCATCAGGGTGCCGGTGGCGGGCCCCTCATCGGCCGAAGCGTCGTCGGAGGCGCTCTCGTCGTCGGCGGCGGCAGCTGTGGTTGCGTCAACGGCAAGCGCAACGGGAGCGCCGAAGGCCAGCACGGCGGCGGGGATCAGGGCACGGCGGAGAGAGAGTGAATGCGGCATCGGATGGCTCCTGCGACTGGGGAGCCCACCCTCTATGCGCAGGGCGGTGCGCACAGCCACGAGCAGTTTCAGCCGGTTCCTGCCGGGCCTTCCGCATGGCGACGCAAACTAGCGGAAGGATTGACGCAATGTGCGGATATGTGCGCATATGTACGCATGGACACGACCCTAGGAGATGACCGGCCAGACGCCGAGGGCCTCTCAGTAGAAAGCGCCGAGACCGCGCGGCGCGTACGCGAGGAAATCGCCCGGCGCCGTTTGTCGCGCCAGGCGCTGGCGGACATGGCGCGCATCAGCCTGTCGACGCTGGAAAAAGCTCTTGCGGGCAAGCGGGCCTTCACGCTCGCCACACTCCTCCGAATTGAGGAAGCGCTGGGCGTCAGCCTTCGCCCCGGCTCCGCGCCGATGGCGGCGACCGGCGGTGACGTCGCGCCCGAGGCGATGGGAGCTTACGCCCGCTCGGCCGTGACTTGGCTGGAGGGATGCTATCTCACCGTCCGGCCCAGCTTCGGCACCGCAGGCGGCCTGTTCGCATACCTGACGACGATCCGCTGGGTTGCGGAGAGAGCCTGCCTCGGCTTTGCTGAATCGGGCCGTTCGGATTCCCGGTTCGAGCAGGCCGGTCAGATTTCCATGCCCAACCTCTCGGGCCACATCTATCTCGTCACCAACGAGCAGGGGCAGTACCGCCTCGCCATCCTGTCGCGCCCGACGATCGATGGCGGACTGTTCGGCATCCTGACGACCCTCGAAGTGGGCCATGGCTCGCAGCTGGTGCCGGCCGCTGCGCCCATCGCCTTGCGCAAACTGCGCGATGGGGAGGACGCACCGCTTGGCCTGATCACGCCCGACATGCTCTATTTTGCAGAATATCGGGAGATGCTGGACCGCTCGATCGAAGGCGACTTCGCCCGCCTGCACGTTCCCGGATGAGCCGGGCCATGCCGATGGGCCGCTTTCAGAAATGGATGTCTATGTAGTTTGTCAGGCCGTCGCATCATTCGAACTCGCGCAAGCGATAGTAGCGCCGCCTTTGGATGGTCGCGACCTGCCAGGTCTTGTCCTTGTCGTACACGCGGCTGCGTCGGGAGTGTGGGTGATCCCAATGCGGCCGGCGAGGGTGAAGTAGTCGGTGCCGATCTCTTTGATCGTATCGTCGAGGAGCGGGCGCTGGGCACGGCGCGGCCTCCGCTCGCGCAATTCCCATGAGCCGCCTTTGGGCACTTACTTAAGTAGTATCACGAGCATTGCACGGTCGATCCATTGCAGCGTCAGCCCATTGTTCGCGCGAAAGCGCTGTGCGGCCTTGCGATCGAGGATGCCGGTGGGGGCGGGAGAATAGTAACGCCGGGCTTTCGACAGCCCTTGCAATGCGTGCAATCGGTACCAGCAAGCAGCTTTTTAAGCACGTAGCCGCTATTCGCCTTTCAGTGTATTCCGATGAACATGCCTGAACATGCTCCGCTCACCGTGCTCGAGACGTACCAACTTCACGGCGGTGCTTGGCCCAAATTGCGTAGTGATCACTTAGCGGAACGCTCATGGCTCGATCGCTTTTGCGACCTTATACCGACTGGCGGTACTGTGCTAGATATCGGTTGTGGTTCCGGGCTGCCAGTTGCTGGCGATTTGATCGGCCGCGGCTTCAAGATCACGGGAGTAGATGGCACGCCGGCAATGCTTGAGCTGTTCCAACACAATCTACCTGGCGTTGAGGCGCATCTCATCGACATGCGGAAGCTCGCCTTCGATCGACGATTTTCAGGTCTTCTCGCATGGGATAGCCTTTTCCATCTCTCGCCTTCTGACCAACGTGGGATGTTTGCGTGCTTCCATGCGCATGCAGAATCTGGTGCGCCCCTTATGTTCACCAGTGGATCATCTGAAGGCGAAGCCATTGGCGATTTGGAAGGAGACCCACTCTATCATGGCAGCCTTGACTCTGAAGAGTATCAAAGCCTTTTGGACAAGGCTGGCTTCGTCGTCTTAGATCACGTCTTTGAAGACCCGTCTTGTGACTTTCGCACCATCTGGTTGGCCAAACGCAAAGAGTGAGGAGAACGACGACCAAGATCGTGGACGCGCTCGTCAAAAGTTTGAAAGTTGCGCACCGGTGGTCTCGACCCGACTCTTGTCGGCCGCTCAACGCCGAAATTTCGCTTACCAAGTGCGGACCGGCAGCATTTCAATCCCGCGCACGTAGAAGCGGCCGATTTCGGAATTCCGTAAGCGCGAAATTCCGCGCACCTGTTCGGTTGAGTGACGCGGTGTGAAGGATGT
>NZ_JARVRY010000017.1:0-212705 GCF_030209485.1 Novosphingobium sp. fls2-241-R2A-195 | reverse complement strand
AACGCATGTCCGCGATTTTGTGAAACGGCTGTCCAGAACTTCTGAAATACGCAGCCTGCCCATGGCGTGACATGCATGAGCGGTACGGCTTGTGGAATTCGATCTATGTGCGGTTCCGTCGCTGGGCCGAACAGGGCGTCTGGGATGCGATCTTGGCGACGCTGGTCGAACTGGGGCTGACGGACGACTGGCAACATATGATCGATAGCACCACCGTTCGCGGCCATGTTTCGGTGGTGGGCGGAAAAAAAGGGGGGGGGGCTCGTGCGCAGGCTTTTGGTCGATCACGAGGCGGCTTTACGTGCAAGGTCCACGCCCGCTGTGACAATCAGGGACGCCCTCTGGGCTTTATCCTGACCAGCGGTGAAGCATCGGACTATGACGCTGTCGATGCCCTGATGGCGATCCCGGTCATCAAGCCGAAGGCTCTGCTCGCCGATAAGGGCCATGATGGTGATGCCGTGCGCGAGAATCTGCTGATGCAGGGTATCCTTCCAATCATCCCACCCAAGATCAATCGGCGCGAGCCCATCCCCTGTTACTTCCGACGATATCGAGATCGTAACCGTATCGGGCGCATATTCGGGCATCCCAAGCAGTTCCGCCATGTCGCCACGCGTTACGATAAAACTGCCTTATCCTTCGCCAGCTTCCTCAATCTGGCCGCCATCCGCAAATGGCTATCCACTTTGTCAACGCGGCCTAGGTCTACAATAACAGAACGAAGCCTGGAAATTTACCTCGCTGCAAGCGCTAATCAGTAGACCCCACGTGAGCCAATGACTGCGGGAATGGTGCGAAAGCAGATAGCGAGATCGTAAAGGGTCGATTTGCGCAGTGCATAAAGCGCGTCGAGCCGTACACGCGCTTCATAGGACACTTCATTGCGTCCGCTGACCTGCCACAAGCCGGTGAGCCCTGGACGGACAGAGCAATAGGCACCGAACCGGCTACCATAGCGATGAATTTCGGCTTCGATAATAGGGCGAGGCCCAACTATGCTCATATGCCCGGCGAGGATATTGAAAAGCTGTGGCAGTTCATCAAGGCTGCTCTTGCGCAAGATCGCGCCAATCGGGGTGATCCGTGGATCCCTGCGCAGTTTTTGATCCCGCTGCCATTCCGCGCGGGCTTCGGCTGATGATGCGAGCAGGTCGTTCAGCACGTCCTGCGCATTCACGACCATCGAGCGAAACTTCAGGCAAGGGAACAGCTTTCCATCCCGGCCGACGCGATACTGTACGAATAATACAGGGCCAGGCGCAGAAAACTTTATGGAAAATGCAGCAAGGATCAGAAATGGCAGAAAAATCAGGATTGCAATGAACGCTAGAAGAATATCGAATGCTCGTCCTGCGACTGACAGCACCTTTTCGTCGTTTGAATTTTCTGCCGCAGACTGGGAATGCGCACTCAGCAAGTTTTCGCTGATGATTGACAACGTGTCGTTCCCGCGCACGACCTCATCTGTTGGCTCGGTGTAGACGGTGAATGATCGGACAGAATGTGCCCGTGCCGTCTCGTCGAAATGACTCGAAAGAGCTTCCATCGATCCACCCTGAATTAGCAAAAATGGCCTGAGATCTGCCATACGTTGGTTTATGGCATGGTAATAGAAGTTAAAGAGGCGTCAATAATATCACGCTGCAGTGCGGCATCATTGAATGATCCGATTGCAATGTATTAATTCGACTTGGCGTCACAAGATTCATTTGAAATCGCTATTTCCCGGTTTTTCGTTGCCCGGGTTTTCAGTCCGATATGGATGCTGCATAAATTTAATCCTTCAATGCGGATTAGACCATTGCCTGCCTTGAATGCGGCAGGTCATGCAACGCCATGCTGCAATCGTTGATTTGCTGCTACCTGCGAATCATCAAGCGGCTAACTCTCGCGAAAGGCGCGGGCCAATTGATCTGCCAGTGGCTTCAGGATGTAGTTGAGCATGGTTCTGCGAGTTGTCTGGACGAAAGTCTCGGCCGGCATCCCGGGGCGCAGGCGCAATTCTCCGAGCCTGATGGCCTCGCCTTCGTCGAGGGTAACGGTAATGCGGTAGAAGGCGCTACGTGTCGTCTTGTCTTCCATCCTATCGGCGGAGACATGCGTGACGGTTCCTCTCAGTTCGGGGGTTGTGCGAGCTGAAAACGCGCTGAAACGCACGGTCGCCTTTTGGCCGACATGAACTTGATCGACGTCTACTGGCGAAATTGTCGCCTCCACGACCATGCGATCATCGTCCGGGACCAGCTCCAGAATCGTCTGGCCTGCCGGTACGACTCCGCCAACCGTGCGAAAGGCGAGCTTATCGACCGTACCCGCTTGCGGCGCTCGAATGATGGCGCGCTGGTAGTTGTCGTCGGCAGCTACCTGCGCACGCCGCGCTTCGCTGATCCGGGCAAGGACATCCATCAGTTCGATAGCTGCGCTGCTTCGCGCGTCCGCTTGGATGGAGCCCATCTGGAGGCGCAGTTCGTCGATCCGGGCGGCGCCGGAAACGGCAGATTCGCGAGCGCCCTGCGCTTCGGCAGTGAGCCCCGATGCCGACCGTTCGAGGGCGTTCAGCCGGTCGAGTGTCGTATAGCGCTTCTCGTAGAGTCTGCGCGTGGCATCCAGTTCATCTTTGATGAGCGATGCCTGCTCGGCATAACTCTGCGCCTTGGTGCGAGAACTGGCCATATCAGCTTTAGTCTGGTTGATCCGCTGGCCTAGTTGTGCAGTCATCGAGCGGCGGGCATCGCGTCGCAGGATGAAGGTCCTGCGCTCCTGCTCCATCAGCGCCGCGACGCTGGGCTCGCGGGCGCGCCCCTTGAGGTCCGCAGGAAAGGCTACGTCCGCGCTGTTGTCGCGCTCCGCCGTTAGCCGCGCAGCGCGAGCCAGCAGCTGATCGACGTTCTCCCCGGTATACCTTGCAGTGGCGCCATTCACTCTTGAATCAAGGTACATCAGCGGCTGCCCTTTGGATACGTGATCTCCGTCACGAACCATAATATCGGTGACCACGCCGCCGGACGGGTGCCCGATTTCCTTGACGTAGCTCGATACGGTTACTTCGCCGGGGCCGATTACCGCGCCGGTCATCGGCAGGAATGTTGCAAGTCCGCCCAAGCCAAAAACAAGGGCGCCGCATAGCATCAACCCTGTGCGCACTTCACTGCGCAGGCTGCGTGCTGGTTCGTAGACCTGGCCGGTTGACGTAGCGAGCAGGGTGACGGGGGGGGGGATAGTCTCGATGGACACGGCTCTACTCGACAGGGGGGGTGGGAGTGGGCGACGATGCCGGGCTGAAGTTGATACGCTTGAGCATCTCCGCCCGTTTACCTATCTGAAGGACTTGGCCATCCGCCATGATCATGATGTGGTCGACCTCGGCGAACACGGTGGGTCGATGCCCAACGATGATGACGAGCGCTCCTCGCTGTTTCGCGGCGGCGATCGCGGCGAGGAGAGCATCTTCGCCCGCCGCGTCGAGATTGGAGTTTGGTTCGTCGAGGACGATCAGGAATGGTTCGCCGTAAAGCGCGCGGGCGAGCGCGATCCTCTGCCTTTGCCCGCCGGACAGCGCGCCGCCGGAAGGGCCGCCGATAGGATATTCATAGCCCCCGGGCAGGGCGATAATCATGTCATGCACATCGGCCGCGCGCGCTGCTGCAATGATCGAATCGGGAGTTGCGTGGGGATCGAAGCGGGCGATGTTCTGCGCGATGCTGCCTTCCAACAACTCGATCGTCTGCGGCACGTAGCCGATGTCGCGTCCGATCTGCACCGGATCCCATTGATCCAGCGATGCCCCGTCAAGGCGAACGGCCCCTCTGAGCAATGGCCACGCGCCGGTGATGGCGCGCATCAGCGAAGATTTCCCGGACCCGCTGTGACCGATGACTGCCAGAGCCTCGCCGGCGGTCAGACGGAAGGAGACGTTGGCGACGGTTATCTTTTGACGCCCCGGCGGACCGCAGACCACGCCTTGGACCTCGATTCCGACATGCGGCCTTGGGAGTGACATCGGCTGCTCGACCGGCGGCACGCGGTCGAGCAGGGCGGTCAGACGACGCCAAGCCTGTCCCGCTTCCGTCATTGGCTTCCATTGGCCGATGGTCTGTTCGACGGGCATCAAAGCACGTGCACTCAGGATCGATCCGGCAATGATGACTCCGCCTGTCGCATCGTTATCGATTACCAAGAACGCGCCTATCGCGAGTACGAATGACTGTAGGAAGAGGCGGAAGGCCTTGCCGATCACCTGCGTCCGACCGGAGACGCCGGCCAGTTCGTCCTGAGCGGCGATCAGGTTCAGGCTGACCGCGTCCCAGCTTGCACGCTGCCTGGCGCCCATTCCGAGAACGCGCAGGACTTCGCTGTTGCGACGGATGTCCTCGGCCATCGTAAACCGTGCGGCGGCGACGGTGGCGGCCTGTAAAGCCGGTCCACGGGTACGGCGATCTCCCAGGACCATCAGGACGATCATGATCAGCACTCCCGCCAGCGTTGCCAGTCCGAGCGTCCAGTGAAACAGCGTAAGGATGATCAGAAACATGACGACATAAGGCAAGTCGAGCAGGGCAAGCGGCCCTGGGCTGGTAATATAGCCGCGCACGACGTCGAGATCCCTGACGGGCGCCGCTCCCGATGGCATCGGACCTATCTCCTGTTCGTAGCGACTGATAATCTCGTAGAGCCGGTCACAGAGCTTCTGGTCGGCCTGCGCGCCGGAATGCAGAAGCACGCGCGACCGGATCACATCGACTGCGCCTTGGAACACGTAGGCGACCGTGACCATCAGCAGCAGGCCTGCGAGCGTGGCGCCGCTGCGGCTGGCAAGCACGTCGTCGTAGACTAGCAGCATGAAGAATGAGCCGGACAGGAGCAGCACGTTGAATACAGCGCTGAAGATCACGATCGGCCAGAGCACGGGCAGGGTCGCTCGAAGCATGCCGCGCACTTCACCGAAGAATGTGTTAAGCGCCGGGTTCATGCGGATTGTCCTCTAGCGGCGTGTCTCGGCCGTGGTTTTCTCAAAATATCGAGTGGAAGACGTCGGCTCATTGCGCACCCGGCGCCATGTCGTGCCCGGGCTCGGTATCGCTTTCGACGCTGACCGGAGCAGGCGTGAAATGCTGGTCGTAGCCGGCGGCGTCGATCGTTTGGATCAGCGGAGCGGTCGGCAGGCCGGTCCATGCTGCGGGTCGGTAGACCGATGGATCGAATGCGGGCGTTCCGGGGGCGAAGGTGTCGGCGCGCAACTGGCCCATCGCACCGAGCAGCAGTGCGTGGTGCACATAAATCTGTGCTTCCGATTGTGCTTGCGCCTGACGAGATACCAGCAGGTCGCGCGCGGTGTCCAGCACATCCAGCGAAGTGACCTGTCCGGCGAGTTGTTGCTGCGTCGCGCCGTCGAGTGCACTTTCTGCGGCCGTCACGGCGCGATTGTAGGCGGGCAAGGCGCGTCGCGCGGCCGCCAACTGATCCCAGTAGCTCGCGATGTTTTCCCGCACATCGCGAGAAGTCTGTTCCAGTTGCAGGGCTGCCGCGTCCGCAAGTTGCCGAGCCTCGCGAATACGGGCCGAGAGAAGGCCTGATGAGTAGAAAGGAACCGTCAGTCCCAATTGAACCTGAGCGTTCAGTTCACGCGGGTCGTCACTTTCGATCGTGATGGGAGCGCGCGCCAGGCTCGCTTGCAGGCCGACGTAGGGACGAGCATTGCCGCGTGCCTGCGCGATGCGCCCCTGCGCGGCGGAGAGGTCGAAGCGAGCGGATTCCAACAAGGGACTCGACGTCGCACCCAAGGCTTGAGCATCCTCCACAGTGGAAGGCAATGGCGGGAGTTGGGGAAGCGGCGCCAGTGTATTCGGATAATGTCCCACCACGTTGCGAAAACTATTGCGGCTGGCGAGCAGGCTGCCTTGGGCCAGTTCAAGCTGCGCCTGGCCGCTGAAGATGCGGTTGCGCGTCTGCTGCAGATCCGTCTCGGTGGCATAGCGGGCCGAATATCGCGCGTTGATCTGATTGAGTTGCTCGGTCAGTTGCGCGAGATTCGTACGGGCAATCTCTACGAGTTTCTCGTCGCGCAGAACCGCGGCATAGGCGATCACGACGTTTGCCAGCATGTCCTGCTCGGCTGCACGCATGCCTGCGATCGATGCGCTGTATCCGGCTTCGGCGATCCGTCGCTGCGCTGTCAGCCGGCCGAAGGTGAACAGTGGCTGGTCGATCGACGCCGACAGTTGAGGCGTGAAACCCGACTGCTTCAAGGCGGTAATGCCGTTTTGAGTGACACGCCTCCAGGCATATGCGTAGCTGGCATCGGCGGAGATGCTGGGGCCGAACTGGGCTTTTGCCTGAAGCACCCGTTCTCTGGCGGCGCGCGTGCCGGCGCGGCTTGCCTCCACGCCCGGGTTATGCCGGTAGGCGTCCGCAACCGCGCTCTCCAGAGTTTCGGCCGAGACCGGGGGCGTCGCAGCGATCGCCGCTGCTGCGCTCAGCAAGGGCCAGCACTGCCGGCACAGGAAGGATCGCATGGTTGGTTCGCTCATCTCCAGTGACCTGTCCTGCCGTTACATGGTGAATATGGTCCTGCCTTCGTCCTCCGGACTGGCCCGTAGTTTCGGGTGATTTGCGACGCTTGAACACGGCCAGATTTTAAGATGCACGGGAAAAATCGCCCTTGAAGGTGATCCAGCGCCGGTTCTGCTTCGAAAGGCATTGATTGTCGGAGGGGCGATTAAAGCGCGTGCAATCCCACAGGACGACTTCTACGCCCGCACGCTTGTCGCTGACGTAGAGAAACGCAACGGTGCGAATGATCGGCTTAGTCGGCGAGCCGTAAGTCGTGGAATGGCGGTCCCATCCGACGACTTTGCAAGATGTCTGGCCACGGCATTCTTTCAAGCCCTGTATTGCGAGCCTCGTTCCGTCTCCGCCGCCATCGATCAGGATGAAATGATCGCCTTCCTGCTGCGTCAGGATGGCGCTGTTTGACAAGTTAGTTTCGGCGGAATTCTCGGTCGTCCCCGTGAGGAGCGCACTTGCTTCCTCGATTTCATGGTGTGCTTCGGAAATGGACGAAAGCTTATGCTGATAGATTTCCGCGCCGCTGTAGGGTGCGTCAAATGCGGGTTTGCGGCCCCAGCTTCCGCGCCAGCGAAAGAACAGGTGCGTATCGACCTGAGCGATCTTGTCGAGTTCGGAACTCCAGTACGGGAGAACCCAATCGGTATGATAATGCGTGGCCATGCCGACGGTAGGATCGATCTCGCCGGCAAGAAACGAAGCGGCTGTCGCTTGCGCCCGGCGCCATTTTGCAGGGGTGGGCCGACGCGTGAGCGCGCCATCGCAGGTGAAAGTGAACTGGCATCCACTCGCGCGTTCGGAGCCTTGATAGACAACCCCGCATACCGAATGCGGAAAAGCAGGATGGCGCAGACGGTTCAGGACCACTTGTGCGACAGCGGCTTGGCCCGTCCTGCTGTCACCCGCCTCGAAAAGCAGAGCGCTGGCCAGACAGTCCAAAGCGCGGGCGTAGCCCTCGCTCGTCTTGTCGAGATAAAATGCCTTAGGGCGGTCGGTGCCAAGCGGAACGAACGGTATGGCGCGGTTCTGAAACAGGGCGTCACGAGGCATTATGTGCTTGGACGTGGCTGGAGCGACGGGGAGAGACGCCGTCACAGGACGGGTAGCGTTTTGCTGTCGTATTGCGGCTGGCGACGGTTCTGCCGTTTCTGGCCGATGTCCTGGCGGACGAAGTATCAAGAGAAAGACGATCATGATCAGGCCAGGCCCTGCGCTTCTTGTAAAGTGCAGGTAGCGGTTCGTTGGTGTTCTGGCCTCCAGCACGACATTGTTGAAGCTATTTTCTCGCTTCGCGCGAAGGTGGGCTTCTGCGTGAAGCGAGCCGTCTGCGCGCCTTCCGCGGCAGGCGCTGACGGCCGGAAGAGGCAGGATCGGAAGGGCATTCTTCATTTGCGGCATGGGCCCTCCGAAGCGGTGATCATTGTTCGGCCGGCAATCTGGCCTATCGACGAGCCGGTCTTCAAAGGAAAAACCGTTCATTAACGACGAAATACTTCAGTGATTGGTCCGATAACGATCAGGTTGGGTTCGCGCCTTGTTTGTGGGGCAGCGCGATGGCGCGCCATATGTACCCGCCGCGGTGTGATGTACGATCATCGGCATGAATGCCCGGCTGAATGATGTACGAGGTCCTCGCCGGCTTCGCGCCTTCATGGTACGTCAGCTTGTCGGGTAAGCGGCAATGTAAGAAGGTGTCGCGCGGCTGGATACCACCGCCTGCATGAATTCTACTACGGTTACCTGTTCCTTGATCGCCCTTTCGGCAAAGCGGACTTCGATCGCGGTTCGCAGTTCGATAGGGAAGAATTGGCAAACCGCAGCAGTAAGGCGCCGCAGCTCGAACCTTCGAGCCGACGCACAGGTTGAACAGCACGTATCTTCGGTTGAGGGTAATCGAGTATCCAGTAAATAGTATTTATTCACCGTTATCACGGGCGCAGAAACGTATAGTTTGCGCCGATCGATACGTACAGTCACGTATCTGTGGTTAAATACAAGGCAATATACCGCCTCTATCGTCGATGGATGGATAATTCCCGCCGATAACAAGAGCGAACGCGATGGACGCCAACACTATCCGCACGACGACGGCTTACGTTTCGGCCATGGAGAGGCTGGTAGGCGCGGTTCAGGATTTGTCACGGGCGCGCGATGTCGATGCCGTGACGGCAGTGGTGCGCGAAGCGGCGCGCAATCTCACCGGCGCGGACGGCGCCACATTCGTACTGCGTGACGGCGACCAGTGCTATTACGCCGAGGAAAACGCCATCGCGCCCTTGTGGAAAGGGCGGCGCTTTCCGATGGACATCTGTGTCAGCGGCTGGGTGATGCTGAACGCGCAGAGTATCGTCATCGAGGATATCTACGATGACCCGCGCGTGCCGGTTGAGGCCTATCGCCCCACTTTCGTTAAAAGTCTCGCGATGGTGCCCATTCGTCGAAGCGCACCAATCGGGGCCATCGGCAACTACTGGTCCAGCCGCCATGCGCCTTCGGCCGAGGAAGTGGCGATCCTGCAGGCGTTGGCAGACACGACGTCAGTGGCGCTTGAAAACGCAGATCTCTATGGACGGTTGCAAGGAATGGTCTGCACCTTGCAGGAGCAGCAGGCACGTATCAGCGAGCAGCATGCAAGCCTCGGCGTGTTCACCCGTGCCCTGGCGCACGACCTGCGCGAGCCGGTGCGCACGCTGATCGCCTTTTCCGACCTGCTGCGCCCCGAAATGGAGGAAAGCGGGCAGGAAGAGAGCCGACAGGCGGCCTATCTGCGCTACATCGGCGAGTCCGCGTCTCGCATGCAGGCGCTGATCGATTCCGTCGGCCGCTACACCCGACTCGACGCGCCGGGTGTAGCGGACCATTTGTTGTGCAGCGTGCCGGATGTGATCGGCGAAGTGTGCCAGAGCCTTACCCGCATCATCGAGGATCGCAAAGCCACGATCGTCTACGGTTTGTTGCCGGGGCTGGTCGCCGATCCGGTCCACCTTCGCCAACTGTTCCAGAACCTCATCGCCAATGCGGTGCTGCACAATGAACCTGGCGTGACGGTGACGATTGGCGAATGCTTGGTCGACGAACAACCCGGCTTCTTCGTCGCGGATGATGGTGTCGGTATTCCGGAAGCGCAATGCGAGCAGATATTCCAGCCTTTCCAGCGTCTTGTTCATCGCAATGATGCATCCGGTTTGGGACTGGCGATCTGTCGGCGGATCGTCACCCTGTATGGCGGCCGGATAGGTTGCGTCTCCCCACACGGGGCAGGTGCAACGTTTCACTTCACGATGCCTGCGGCACAGCAGGCCGGAGCCCCGGAGATGGATGACAAGAATTCCGATATGGACATTGCCATGTCCGCCGATGTAGCCCCAGAGGTTGCAAATGTCCTGATCGTCGATGATCGGGAGGCGGACCTCGAATTGACGGAACTGGCGCTGTTCAGGCGGCCGAAACTGCGCTGCCACGTGCGCAGCGTGCGCGACGGACGCGCGGCACAACAGATCCTCTCGACGCCGGGTAACGGCGTCGATCTGATCCTGCTCGACATCAACATGCCCGACGTAGATGGTTTCTGCCTTCTGGAGAATCTGCGCGGCGAAGATACCCTGCGTGATGTCATGGTCATCATGTGCAGCGGTTCCGATCATGAGCCTGATCAGCGACGATCGGCCGAACTGGGCGCGGCGGGTTACCTGCTCAAGCCGCCTCGGTTCGCCAGCTTCAGGGATATAGTCGCGGCACGACCGGGCCTGCGCCTACAGGACGATGCGGATGGCCTGACCCTGATCCGCACCGGCGTATAGCATCGCTGCTTCGTGCGCTCAGTCGAAGTTCGCTTGGCCGCCGTCTGGCGGCACGGTCGGCCGGGCGGTGGCCATGTCGTTGCCGAACAGTGCCACTGGCGCTGGTAAGGACGCGGATCGACCGCCACGAGCGCCAAGGCCCGTCATGTCCCAGCGGCACTTGCTGTGCGTCCGCACGACGCGACGATTTTTTGACCTTGTCTGGCGATATCGGTGCGATCTTTCGTTGGGCTCAGGCATAGTCGCACAATATCGTCGCCATGTCGGACTTGTCCGACCATGGCAGATCGGAAATCAGGACTCGAACGAACGACCCATTCTGGTCGCGCCCGGCAACGCGCACGGCCTGTTCGACGGCGGTGTTGTGACCGTCAGTTTCCTCCTGCAACCGCGACTTGGGTTTCAGGGGCTCGACCTCGATGATCGGCCCGCCGATGTGGAGGGCTACTCTTTTTCGTCCAGTTCGAAGTCGGAAATTCGACGCAGCCATTGCTGCAGCTAGATCATGATTTCGCACTTGGTGAAGTGCGATCCGAGTCAGCGGTGTGGGCTGAGGCCGAAAGTCACGTGGTTGTTCATCTTGCGGTCCAGATCGATCGTCTCGGGTGCCTTGAATGTGCTGCCGTCGCGGTTGGCGACCGTATTGGGGATCACGATGCGATCGTGGCGGGGGAATCAGGGGCTTCCCTGCTCGACGACCAGATCATAGGCGTCACCGCGATAGTAACAGTTCGTGACCTCGACCAGACGGCCGTCGGGCAGAAAT
Source organism: Novosphingobium sp. fls2-241-R2A-195 (assembly GCF_030209485.1). Taxonomy (NCBI): domain Bacteria; kingdom Pseudomonadati; phylum Pseudomonadota; class Alphaproteobacteria; order Sphingomonadales; family Sphingomonadaceae; genus Novosphingobium; species Novosphingobium sp. fls2-241-R2A-195. The sequence continues at coordinate 201,572 of NZ_JARVRY010000017.1, read as the reverse complement.
GCGCGGCGCTCGATGGCCAGGCAGGGATCGCCCGCGGAAATGCCAAGCATCTCGGCATGTTCCGGGCTAAACCCCACCGATCGCAAGCGCTGCAGCGCGCGTACCGGACGGTTTCCCTCTGCGTCAAGCGCAGCGTATAGCGAGTCGTCGACGACATCGGGTGATGGTAGTGCCCAGCCCGGGACAACGGCATGTTCGATCGCCATCGTCTCGCCATCAGCGCAGCGGATGCGATTGAAGCGGAGTATCCGCGAACCTGGCGATAGGCCAAGCAGCATCGCCTCGTCCGGCGTAACTACGCCCTCAAGGCGGTCAATCCATATGTTGCTAGGTTTGCGTCCGCGCGTCACCATATCCTCGGAAAAGGAGGTCATGATGGAAAAGCTCTTTTCCACCCGCGTGCCCTGCTCGGGCTGGCGAAGCGCCGCGACGAAGGTGCCCGCACCCTGTCTTCTTTCGAGCATGCCCTCATCGACGAGGCCATCGATCGCTTTGCGCACGGTGACGCGCGACACGCCATATTCCTCGACGAGTTCGCGTTCGGTCGGCAGGGCGGATCCCGTCGCGATCCGGTGCTTCTCGATGGCTTCGCGGATGAGACGTTGGAGCCGCATGTAACGCGGCCCGGTGTCGCCATCGCGAAGAGGGCCAATCTTGTCCACGGCTGCCATAGGTCTCCTCTATGCGCCTGCGATACGCCGGGATGGGATCGGGACAACGCGATAGTGATTAGTATCGCATTGGTATTAAAAAGCTACCCGTTAGCATCGGCATATCAACTTTCGCTGTGCCAGGCCTTCATCGCTTCAGGTTCGAAAAGGAGGTGCCATCGCGATCCCACCAGCGCGCCACGGCGTAAGCCGTGAGCTGCGAGTGCATCAAGGTCGGGCCTTGCCATGGCTTCGACCAGCAGGCGACCGTGCGACATCCAGACGGCCGCATTCTCGCCTAGCGCATTTCGCACCCCTGCGGGCAGTCGCAGTGGATCGAGCGGGCAGGGGCCAGCCTGCGCTTTCGGCGGGGGCAGGGCGGTCGCCGCAACGCTTGGTCCGCTGCGCGAGGCATCGCGGATTTCATCTGCCACGGCATCCGCGATCGGGCCAAGCACGACCTGCACGCCATGGGCCGAAGGCCTGATGACTCCCTTGGCGCCCAACGCGCGCAGTTCGGCCTCGTCGATAAGCCCCTGTTCGGCCACCACCAGACGAAGGCGCGTCGTGCACGCCCCGATCTCGCGCAGATTTCCGGCTCCGCCAAGGGCAACGAGGAAGGCAAGACCCCGCTCGGCGGCTGGTCGCTCGCGCCTGTCCGAAGAATCTGCAAGATCCTCGCGGCCCGGCGTCTTGAGGTCGAAGCGCAGAATCGCCCAGCGGAACACGGCGTAATAGACAGCGAAGTAGGCCAGCCCCACCGGCAGCAACAGCAAGGGCTTCTGTGCCTTGCCCAGGTTGAGGATGTAGTCGAACAGTCCCGCCGAGAACCCGAAGCCGAGATGGACGTCCAGCGCCGACATCAGCGCCATGGACACACCTGTCAACACCGCATGAACCACGAAGAGCACCGGTGCGAGGAACATGAAGCTGAATTCGATAGGCTCGGTAACCCCAGTCAGGAACGAGGTTGCCGCAAGGCTCAGCAGCATGCCGCCGGTCGCTTTGCGTCGCTCCGGCAGGGCCGAGCGATACATGGCGAGGCATGCAGCCGGCAGGCCGAACATCATTACCGGGAAGAAGCCTGTCATGAACGCACCCGCGCCCGGATCGCCCGCGAAGAAGCGGCGCAGGTCTCCGGTCACGCCATGGTAGTCGCCGAGGACGAACCATGCGACATTGTTGATGATGTGGTGCAGGCCGGTGACCAGCAGCAGCCGATTGAGTAGCCCGTAGACGAACAGGCCCCATTCGCCGCTTGCCAGAGCAAGGCGGCTCATGCCGTCGATCCCGCCGTTGACGGCCGGGAACGCTGCTCCGATGATCCCGGCGATGACAATGCCCACCGTCCCGCTGACGATCGGCACGAAGCGTCGCCCGCCGAAGAACGCCAGGTATTCGGGCGCGCGGAAGTTGTGGAAGCGGTTGTAGGCGCTGCCCCCAATCATCCCCGAGACGATTCCGATCGGCACTGAGAGCCGTGCGATCTGTGACTGGCTCCATGCGCTCGCCAGTGCCGCCTTGACGTTGGCGGCATCGCTTGCGACGCCCGCCGTGACTTCCGGAGGGATTGCGAGCAACGCCCGCGCGCCTTCGCTAGCGACCAGGAAGCAGACTGCTCCCGCAAGCGGTGCGGCGCCGTTACCGTCTCGTGCAAAGCCGGTGGCTACTCCGATAGCGAACAGCAGACCGAGGTTCGCGAACATGGCATTGCCCGCCGCGCTGACGAACTCGAGTCCCAGAAGGTCGGGCTGGCCGAGGCGCAACAATAGCGCTGCCACCGGCAGCACCGCGATCGGCAGCATCAGGGCGCGGCCAAGGCCCTGCAGCCTCTGCCCCAGCGATCTCATCCAACCCGTCACAGTCCCACCTCTCTGAGCATTTCCGTCGCAAGCGCGCGGACTTCCGTTGCGCTGGCGGCGTCGAGAGCCTTGCGCGCCAGCGCCTTGCATTGCGCGTCCGTCACCGCCGCGAGCGACGCCTTGACCTCAGCCACCTGGCCCGGCGCCGCAGACAGTTCGCCGACGCCCAGTCCGACTAGCAGCCCTGCCGCCAGCGGATCGGAGGCAAGGCCCCCGCATACACCGACCCATTTCCCGAAGCGCTCTGCGCCCGTGCAGGTCTGCGCGATCAGACGCAGCACTGCCGGATCCAGCCCGTCGAGCCCTCCGGCTACCGCAGGGTTCCCGCGATCCATCGCTAGAGTGTACTGTGTCAGGTCATTAGTGCCGACCGACAGGAAATCACATTCGGCAGCCAGGCGGTCGGCCATCACGGCGGCCGCCGGTGTCTCCACCATTACGCCCAGTTGCGGAACGGCGACGCCCAGCGCCCGAGCCTCGGCGAGCAGCACCTCTCGCACCGCGCGCAATTCCTCGATCCGGGCGATCATCGGCGCCATGATCCGTATGTCGCCCGAAGGCGTCGCGCGCAGGATGGCGCGCAGCTGCGTTGACAGCACTTCTGGCCGCGCGAGCCCTACGCGAATGCCTCGCAGGCCAAGCGCCGGGTTTTCCTCCGCCGCGATCGGGAGATAAGGCGCGGGCTTGTCGCCACCGATGTCCAGCAGTCGCACGATGAGCGGGCGCCCTTCCAGCGCCTGTGCGATTGCGGCGTAGCACGCCATCTGTTCGTCCTCATCCGGTGCTGTGGCGCGGTCGAGGAACAGGAACTCGGTCCTCAGCAACCCGCAGCCTTCTGCGCCTTGCGCCAGAGCGGGCGCGACATCGTCGAGCTTGCCCAGATTCGCGAAGACCTCGATCCGTTTACCATCTGCAGTCGCACCGTCACGCCCCGCCGCCGCGAGCGCGGCAGCACGGCGCGTTTCGCGCATGGAGGCGGCGGCTCGCGCTGCGCTCAGCCGTTCGGCAGGCGGATCGACTTCGAGCGTCCCCGTCACCGTATCGAGCACGACCATGGTCCCGTCCGCGATCTCCAGCACCGCGCTGCCCAGTGCCACCAGTGCGGGTAGACCCCGGCTTGCGGCAATGATTGCGACATGCGATGTCGGCCCGCCACGAGCGGTCGCGATCCCGGCGACGCCTCCCGGAGAGAGCGCCGCCACTTGCGAGGGTAGCAGGTCGTCCGCGATCAGGATCGCACCCGCAGGCGGCACCATCACCGGAGGCTCGTCGCCTGCGAGGCACCATTGCACGCGCAGGTCGAGGTCGATGAAATCCGCAGCGCGCTCGGCGAAACGGGCATCGCCGGTCGCACGCAGCCCCGCTGCCTCGGCATGGAGGACGCGCCGCCAGGCCTCTCCCGCGCTCACGCCATCAGCGATTAGCGCCTCCGCCGCTCCCGTCAGTTCCGGATCGTCGAGCAGTGCGAGATGGGCGCCGAGGATCGCTTCTTCTTCGGCATGCGCGCCCGCCGGACTGCAGAGCGCGGTTCGGACCGCGATCAGCGCGTCACGCAGGCGCGTCGTCTCGACCTCGGGACCCGCACTGATTTCATCGATCACGGGTTCGGTTTGAACCGGGCGCCAGACGGGGCCGACCGCTATCCCCGGCGACGCCGCTACGCCCGGCAGGGCTGCTCCTGCAGCCGGGACGGAAAATTCGGCGCCTGATACCGAGGTGATCGGTGCTCTGACGGCAGATTCGGCAGGAAAAGGTGCGCCTTCTCCCATGCCGCTCTCGATCATCTGTACAAGCTGGTCGAGCACCGGCTCTGCGTCGGGACCACTCGCCAACAAAGCGACTGTGTCTCCATGACGCACAGCGAGGCGCAGCATCGCGGTCGGGCTGGCCAGAGACGCTTCGCGGCCTCCGACAGCAACGTGAACCTTCACCGCAGCAGCAGCACGCACTATTTCGGCCAGTCTTGCGCACGGACGGGCGTGTAGCCCATGGGCAAGGGGAATTCGAACCTTACGCTGCAGCCTGGCTTCCGGCGCTCGGCCCGTATCGAGGGGCTGATCCGACGATGTGGCCTCGTCGCGAACGAGACGGGCCAGCGGCTCGCCTACTTCGATCGTGCCGAAAGGCGCAATCCACTCGATCGCATATCCGGCCGGTTCGGTAACCAGCAAAGGCGTGACGAGACTGCGCGCCTTGCCGACGACTTCGTCGAGGGCGACGCGCAAGAGCGGCTGTCCTTCATCGACATGCGCGCCGATGTATACCAGCGGTGTGAACCCGGCTCCGCCCAGGCGCACCGTGTCCAGGCCGAAATGGAGGAGCAATTCCACGCCTTCACGCAGACGCAACGTAACGGCATGCCCAGCTTCGTGAAAGCCGATGACTTCTCCCGCAGCCGGTGCGTGCAGCACTTCGCCGAGCGGGTCGATGGCCACGCCTTCTCCCAGCATGCCTCCGGCGAAGACCGGATCGGGAACTTCGTCCAGCGGGCAGAGCCAGCCGGAGAGCGGTGCGCTGAGGGAAATGGACGGCATCTCGGTTCCCGGCAATTGGACGGTAGAAAAAAGGGAATTCAGGCGAAGCGACGGCCGCCTATCCAGGTCTGCATCGGCTTCAACTCACTGTCGAGCAGTGCAAAATCGGCACGATACCCCGGCTGAAACGCGCCGTAGTCTCCGGCGAGGCCGAGGAAAGCGGCGGGCGTCGCGGCGGCCATACGGGCGGCTACCGGCACGGCGATCCCCGTCATCGCAACGACGTTGCGAACAGCGCTCGCCATGTCTAGCCCCGAACCGGCAAGCGTTCCGGCGGCGTCGGTGCAGATACCGTCGCGCACGAAGATCTCGTGGCCGTCGAGGTGGAACGGCGCACCATTGTTGCCGACGCCGGGCATCGCATCGGTGACAAGCATGATCCGCTCTGGCGACTTCGCCTTCAGCGTTAGACGCAGGATGGAGGGGACGACATGGACGCCATCGGCGATAAGACCGCACCAGACCTCATCGTTGTCGAAGGCCGCGCCGACCAAACCCGGCGCGCGATGGTGCAACGGCGCCATCGCATTGAACAGATGCGTAACGCCGGTGATGCCGTGCGCGAAACCGTTGGCCGCCTGTTCCGAAGTTGCGTCTGAGTGGCCAGCGCTGAGGATGACCCCTGCCGCTACAAGCTTGGTCAGATCGGCGGGATCGGCCAGTTCTGGGGCGAGCGTCACCATTACCCGGCCCCGGCGAGGTCGGGTGAGCAGCGCCATCGTTTTGTCGTCGAGCGGGATCAGCCGCTCTTCGGCGTGGATTCCCTTGCGACGCGGATTGATGAAGGGCCCTTCGACATGAATGCCGACCACACCGGGGACACCCGCTACGATCGCCTCATCCACCGCGTCGAGGCCTCGGGCAATTACGGAAGGGTCGGCACTGATCAGCGTGGGCAGAAACGCCGTCGTGCCGTAGCGCGCATGCGCTGCGCCGATCGCGGCGATGCCTTCCAGCGTCGGTGTGTCGTTGAACAGAACGCCGCCACCGCCGTTGACTTGCACGTCGATGAAGCCGGGGAGCATCCAGCCCCCGGCAAGGTCGATGCTCTCGTCCGCCCGCTCCTGACCGAAGGCGGCAATTGAGCCGATGCGCTCGCCCTCCATGGTGATGCGCGCTTCGGAAAGTACCGCGTCGGCCGTCGGGATGTAGCCATTGAAGACATGAAGGACGGTCATCGCGTGCGCGTCACCTTGGCAAGATAGGGTGGGCAGTCGGGATTTTTCCCGCGCGCGAGGGACAAGGCATTGGCCATGCGATAGAAAGACGCGATCGTCGCGAGCGGCGCAAGCTCCGCGCGCAGCGTCAGAGCCGGAAGATGATGAACGCCTTCCTGCCCTTCATCCCGTGCAGATGCCAGCCAGACGCGGGCGCCGCGCGCCGCGAATTCGCCGCAGAGCGTGCGAACGTCATCTCCGGCGCTGTCGGGGCCGGCGAAAGCGATCACCGGAAAGCCCTCGCGCACGACGGCCATCGGTCCGTGACGCACTTCGGCCGAGCTGAACGCCTCGGCGTGGAGGCCGGACGTTTCCTTGAACTTGAGCGCCGCCTCCTGCGCGACGGCGAGGCCGTAGCCGCGCCCGATCACGAAGAGATTCGCGGCATCGCGCAGGCCTTCTCCCAAAGCGGACCAGTCCAGCGCGAAAGCCTCGTCCAGCGCGGAGGGAAGCGCTGCGAGATCCGCCTCGAACGCCGTATCGCCACGCCAGGCTGCGACGATCGCGGCAATGCCCGCGAGCGAAGTGATATAGGACTTGGTTGCCGCAACCGAACGCTCGGGGCCAGCGCACAACGGCAGGACGACGTCCGCCATCGCCGCCAGCGGCGAATCCTCGTCGTTGACCAGCGCCACCACGAGCGCGTCCGCCGCCTGCTGACGCTCGACGGTCGCCAGCATGTCCGGACTGCGGCCCGACTGCGAGATTGCGAGACAGAGTGTCCGTCCCGCCGACGGCATGACCTGCGCATCATAGAGAGATACGGTGGAGAACGCAGCAGATACGGTCGGCACGCCGAGCAGAGTCTCCACGAGGTACTTCGCATAAGTCGCGGCGTGGTCGGAGGAACCGCGTGCGCACGTTACCAGCAGTGCAGGCGGGGCGGCGCGCAGGCTCTCGCCCAGCAGCCCGAGCGCCACACGATTATGCGAAAGGAAGCGCGACACCGCAGCCCCCGCTTCGGCCGCCTCGGCGTGCATGAGCGTGACGCAGGATTCGCCGCCCTGAACTTCGGGCGATTCCGTCTGGGAACCAAGGGTGGCGTCTGCTGTCACGTTCGATGTTTCCTCGTTGGCGAGCGCTGATGCGAATCGGGGAATATTGCGAGAGAATGTCACCAGGACATTGGCATCATATGGCGTAAAATTCATAACACAATGGTATTTTAAAGGTATCTAAATAGGTGATAAGATGGATCGCTTGCCTTCGGCGACCGGCTAGTATCTCCACAGCACTCCACCGCGCATAACCCGGTGAGAGTAGCTGAATTCAGGGTAATTCAGGAACTTGCGAAGGTTGATCGCGATGACACGGTGCAGGCAAGCGCCCGATCCAAAGGCTGCCAATGATTGCAGGTGGAAGCAATACCAAAATATTCACTTTCGTCTTCAAATGGACTTGACTTGCTTTCAGGTCTTTGTGACATCATTGGATAACAAATCAAAAAACGTTCGCAGGAGGTGCGGAGGGTCCACCGGGCTTTTCCGTTCCCAGAAACACGTCTCAGGGGGTAGTCATGACAAGTTCAGAACGCGTTATCGATCCGATTGCACGGCGCCTCGCCAAGGCCGCCCTGCTCCTTTCCTGCTGCGCACCGGCACTGCTGGTGCCGAGCGGCCCGGCCATGGCCCAGGAAGCCGCCGCGCCCGCAGAGGGCGATGCCGCCGACATCGTCGTCACCGGCTTCCGCAGCAGCCTTGCCAACGCCCTCGACGCCAAGCGCAACGACGTGCGCGTGACCGACGGCATCTCCGCCGAGGACATCGGCAAGTTCCCCGCCGAGAACATTACCGAGGCAATTCAGCGCATCTCCGGCGTCCAGATGTCCAACATCAACGGACGCGGCGCGACGATCAGCATCCGCGGCCTTGGCCCGCAGTATGCGATGACCACGATCAACGGCCAGACCTTCAAGAGCGCCGACTTCACCGACGGTTTCCGCTACGATATCATCCAGACCGAACTCGCCAATGCGATCGAGGTCATCAAGTCGCCCACGGCTGCGATGGACACCGGCGGTCTTTCGGGCACCGTCAACATCTCCACGCCCAAGCCGCTGGACTACAAGGACCGCCAGATCATCCTGTCGGTGAAGGGCCAGAACTCGGAATACGCGGGCGGCAAGATCACGCCCAAGATCAGCGGCAGCTACGTCGACCAGTTCGCCGACGGCACCATCGGCGTCTACGCCAACCTCGGCTACCAGAAGCTGCGCGACCGCGCCGACTACATGTGGATGGACCGCTGGGCCACCACCACCGTCGATGGCGAGACCGTGCAGCTCCCGCGCCGTCCGCGCTACCGCCGCATCGACCGCGACACCGAGCGGCTGATGGCCAGCGGCGGCCTGCAGTGGAAGCCGTCCGACCGCTTCGAGATGAACGCGACGGCGATCTACGCCCGCGACAAGACCGATTACGACCTCAACCAGCAGGTCTTCCTGTTCGACACCTCGCGCATCACCGTGAACGAAGTGAACAACGGCGTCGCCACCAACGTGACCGCCACGAACTTCACCATGGAAAACAACCGCCAGCACGAGGACCGGAACCTCACCAGCCAGGGCTACACCCTTGGCGCCAAGTGGAACGACGGCACCGGCTGGGTCGCCAGCACTACGCTGAACTACACCAAGGGCACGACCTATCAGGATGAAAAGGCGGCGATCGTCGGCGTCAACATCCCCAGCGCCTCGATCGACTTCTCCGATCCGAACGACGTGAACTTCACCGTCGGCACCGACCTTACCGATCCGAGCCTGTATCAGCGCAGCACGCTGACGCGTAACGAGTATCCCAACGGCGCCACCCGCCGCATGAACTCGTCGGAGAAGTCCGCGCAGTTCGACCTCAGCCGCGAAGTCACCTTCGGACCGATCTCGAAGCTCAGCACCGGCGTGAAGTACCGCCACGAAACCTTCAGCCGCTACGTCTCGCGTCACGACATGGTCGCTCTGGCCAATGCCCCGAGCGCGACCAGCAGCGTCTTCCCGGACATGACGACGACCTACTACCCGGTCTCCGGCTTCCTCAACGGCGCCTCGGGCATCCCGACCTCGTGGATCGGGCCGGATCTCAACGCCTACGAAAAGGCGCTCGCCGCCGCCGGGATCGTCGTCCCCGACATCTTCGCGCCGGAAGCGAGCTACAACGTCGATCGCTACATGCCCTCGGTCTACGCGATGGCGGACATCGACACGACCATCGCGGGCATGCCGCTGCGCGGCAACGTCGGCCTGCGTTACGAGCACACCAAACAGAAGGTGCTCGGCAACGTCACCGAGCCACGCACCGACGGCTACGAGGAAGTCCAGCAGAAGATCGGCGAGTACACGCTCACCCAGAAGTACGGCAACTTCCTGCCCAGCCTGAGCCTTGTGGCCGAGCCGGCCAACGACCTGCAGGTCCGCTTCGCCGCCGCCAAGGTCCTGGTGCGTCCGTTCATGGACTCGCGCACCTCGATGGCGCAGACGACCTCGACTTCGGCGAACACCGATCCGGTCGGCACCAATACGGTCACCGTCGATCTCGGCCAGGCCGGCCTCAAGCCGCTGACCGCCAAGCAGCTCGATCTGGGCGTCGAGTGGTACTATGACCACGGCAACGCGCTCTCGATCAACGGCTTCTACAAGTGGATCAAGAACGGTACGTATTCGTCGCTGGTCTGCCCGACCTCGTTCGACGGCACGGCGCTGTCGAGCAACGCGGGCGGTGAGTGCGTCGATACCTCGGGCAACATCTACGACATCACCCAGACGCTCAACGATCCCAGCACGATCCGCGTGAAGGGCTTCGAGGTCAGCTGGACGCAGTCGTTCGACCGCTTCCTGCCGTTGGACGGCTTCGGCATCATGGCGAACTTCACGCGCGTCTACCCGCAAAAGGTCGCGATCGGCACCGGCTACACCATCCGCAACCTGTCGAAGGTGACCTGGAACCTCGTGCCCTACTGGGAGAACGAGCACTTCAACATCCGCGCGGCGATCAACCACCGCAGCGGCTACGAGCAAAACAGCGCCGACAGCTTCTTCGCCTATGCCGGCCACGTCGTGAAGGCGCGCACGCAGGTCGACATCAGCGGCGGCTATTCGCCCAACGAATGGCTGAGCTTCTCCGCCGGTGTCATCAACCTCAACAACAGCCGCGAGGAAGCGTACTATACCGACTCCTCGATCTGGCAGGAGAGCAGCTTCTACGGCCGCAGCTTCTACCTTTCGGCGACGCTTAAACTCTGACATCGCCATGACGACAAGGTGCGTGCCCGGGCCTGTGCCGGGCACGTACCAACCTGTTCAAGACTGTTGCAAGGACTACCCCCGATGACCGCGATCCGCATCCCGCGTCCGTTCAAGAAGGGGAGCCTGCGATGGGCGGGCACCGCCCTGCTGCTGGCCACCGCCGCGCAGCCTTTCGCGGTCGCTGCGAAAGACAATCCTTCCCCGGCTTCATCGGTCAACTCTCCTCCGGCCGGTGAACAGCCCGGCGTCGATTCCGCCGCCGCCGCGCTGGCCCGCTTCGGCATTCCGGCCGACAGGCTCTCCCTCAGCCTGAAGCCGGATGCCGGGGCGGCGCACTACCGCGTGCGCATCCGCGGCGGACATATCGAGGCCGAAGGCACCTCCCCCGTCGCGCTGGTGCGCGGTGTCGCCACCACGCTGGAAAAGCTGGGACGCCTGCACGTCAGCTGGGAAGGCCGCCGCCTCGGCGCGCTGGACGCCCTGCCGGAGATGGATACCGGCGAAGTCGCCTCACCCTTCGCGCTGCGCGCCTACCTGAACACCTGCACGTACGGCTACACCACCCCATGGTGGGGCTGGGATCGCTGGGAGCAGGAGATCGACTGGATGGCCGCGCACGGCGTCGATACGCCGCTGGCGATGGAAGGCCAGGAATACGTCTGGCGCGAACTCTGGCGCGAAAGCGGCCTGAGCGAGACCGCGATCGCCGAGAGCCTCTCCGCCGCGCCGTTCCTGCCGTGGCAGCGCATGGGCAACCTTGCGGGCTACCGCGCGCCGCTGTCGTCGGGCTGGATCGAGAAGAAGCACCAGCTCCAGCTGCGCATCCTCGCGCGCATGCGTGCGCTCGGCATGAAGCCGGTGCTGCCCGCTTTCGCCGGATACGTGCCCGAGGCATTCGCCAAGGCCCACCCCAGGGCCCGCATCTACAAGATGCGCGCGTGGGAGGGCTTCCCGCCGACCTATTGGCTCGACCCGTCCGACCCGCTGTTCACGCAGTTGGCGGCCCGGTTCGTGACGCTTTACAACCGCACGTATGGCGAGGGTGAATACTACCTTGCCGATGCCTTCAACGAGATGATCCCCCCGATCGCCGAGGACGGCAGCGACGCCGCTGCCGCCGAGTACGGGGACTCCATCGCCAACACCGCCGCCACCCGCGCGGCGGCATTGCCGCCTGCGGTGCGCGATGCGCGCCTTGCTGCGTATGGCGAGCGGCTTTACGGCTCGATCACCGCCGCCGCGCCCAAGGCCACATGGGTCATGCAGGGCTGGCTGTTCGGCGCCGACAAGGCGTTCTGGACGCCCGAGGCGATCGCCGCCTTCCTCAGCCGCGTACCCGACGACCGCATGCTGATCCTCGACATCGGCAACGACCGCTACCCCGGCATCTGGCAGAAGACCGACGCCTTCGACGGCAAGGCGTGGACTTATGGATACGTCCACAATTACGGCGGCAGCAACCCCGTCTACGGCGACCTCGAATTCTACCGCCGCGACATGGCCGCGCTTCACACCGATCCGCGCAAGGGCCGCCTGACCGGCTTCGGCCTGTTCCCAGAGGGACTGCACAGCAATTCGGTGGTCTACGACTACGCCTACGACCTCGCCTGGGGCGAGCCCGACCGCCCGCTTGCCGACTGGCTGGGCGAGCACCTGAAGGCCCGCTATGGCGAGGTTTCCCCGGCGCTGGCGAAGGCCTGGGAACAGGCGGCTGCGGGCGCCTATCGCACCCGGTACTGGGAGCCCCGCTGGTGGCAGCAGCACGCGGGCGCCTACCTGTTCTTCAAGCGCCCCATGGCGGAAGGCGCGGACTATCCCGAAGCGCCCGGCGATCCCACCAAGCTGCGCGATGGGATCACCGCACTGCTGGCCGCCGCGCCCGGCAAGCCGTCAAAGCTGCTCACTTACGACATCGTCGATCTGACCCGGCATTACGCCAGCATCGAACTCGACCATCTGCTCAAGGCGACGCTGGCGGCGTACCGGGACGGCAAGCTGGCCGAAGGCGACCGGACACGCCTCCGAATGGGCACGCTGGCACGGCGGGTCGACCTCCTCGCGGGCAACCAGCAGGAAACGCTCGGCTCGTGGATCGCCGATGCGCGCGCTTATGGCGATACCCCGGCCGAGAAGGCCCGCTTCGAGGAGGAGGCCAAGGCCATCGTCACCGTCTGGGGCGGCGAAGGCCACTTGTCCGACTACGCCTCGCGTGCATGGCAGGGCCTCTATTCCGGCTACTACCTGCCGCGCTGGGAGAGCTTCCTCACCGCCCAGCGCGCTGCGGCAGCCGCTGGAAAGCCGCTCGACGAGCCTGCCACCCTCGGCGCCATCCGCGCATGGGAGCAGCAGTGGATCGCCGACGGACGCCAGTGGAAGCGCAAGGCCCCCAAGGACCCGATCATGCTCGTCCGCGAAATCCTCGAAGAGACCCGCCCGTGACCGCCGCCGCCAAGCCGCAGCGCTTCGCCTCGCTCGACGTGTTCCGGGGCGTCACCATCTTCCTGATGATCCTCGTCAATACGGCAGGTCCGGGCGCGCCCGCGTTCGCCCAGCTGGTCCATGCCAAGTGGATCGGCTTCACGCTGGCCGACCTCGTGTTCCCGAGTTTCCTGTTCGCGATGGGCAACGCGATGAGCTTCGCCATGCGCAAGCCGATCGCCACCGGACCGTACCTCGCGAACCTCGCAAGGCGCGGGATGATCATCTTCGCGCTCGGCTTCCTGATGTACTGGTTTCCCTTCGTCCGGCATGACGCCGACGGCTGGAGCCTTGCGCCCTTCGCGCTTACCCGGGTCCCCGGCGTGCTGCAGCGTCTGGCTCTGTGCTACGTTCTCGCCGGACTTCTGGTCCGCTGGCTGGACTGGAAAAAGCTGGTGCTTGCCTGCATCGCCCTGTTGCTGGGCTACTGGGCGATTCTGCTCGCGTTCAGCCTGCCCGGCGAGGCTTATTCCAAGACCGGCAACGCCGGGACCCTGCTGGACCTGTACCTTCTGCCCAGGGAGCACCTCTACAAGAAGGACGGCGGCTTCGACCCGGAGGGCTTCCTCGGCACGCTTCCCGCCACGGTCAACGTGATTGCCGGCTATCTTGCCAGCCTCGCCATCCTGCACGCGGGTTCGCTCGAAAGGACGTTGCGGGCGCTTGCGCTGGGGGGGCTGGTGCTTACCGTGGCTGCTCTAGCCTGGAGTCCGTGGTTCCCGATAGCCAAGAAGCTGTGGACCGGCCCGTTCGTGCTGCTCACCGTGGGACTGGCCATGATCCTGTTGGCGATCGCCAGTTGGCTGTTCGAGGTCAAGGGGCTGCACGGGGGCAGGCGCTTCTTCACGATCCTCGGGCGCAATCCGCTGGCGATCTACCTGTTCTCCGAACTCTTCGTGGTTACGCTTAATCTCGTGCGCGTCGCCGGCTATGGCGGACTGTATGACTGGATCGGCATCGCCATCTTCCAGCGCATCGCACCAGACGCGATCGGCTCGCTGCTATGCGCTTTGACATACACTATGGTTTGCTGGAGCGTTGGCTGGACGCTCGACCGTAAGGGACTGATACTCAAGGCATAGTATCGTCTTCGGTCTGGGCGGAATTATGTTCTCTGCAGGAAAGCTGGCGGGGCTGCACATCGCTCGGTGCGAGGCCGGTAAAGAGCGAAAGCGACTGTGACTTTTCAGGAAGCTACCGCAGCGAACGCTCTGCTGCCGAACAGTCATTGATCTCCCAGCGGTTTCGACCGTTGTTCTTTGCCCTGTACAACGCAGTATCGGCCTGTGCGAAAAGCCCTGTCGGATCGACGGGAATCGATAAGGCTTGCGCTGCAACGATGCCGATGCTGGTCGTGAGCCGCCCGTATGCGCTGGCGGGATGCGCGATCGCAAGAGTGTGTATCGCCTGCTGGCAATTGGCCGCTACGGCCACTGCACCCTTGGCATCGGTTTCGGGAAGGATCAGCACGAACTCCTCACCGCCATAGCGACAGGCGAGATCGCTTGCCCGCCGCAAGCATGTACCGAGAGCGTCGGCGACGAGACCAAGGCATCGATCGCCTTCCTGGTGCCCAAGATTGTCATTGTAGGCCTTGAACCAGTCAATATCTATGATCAGAAGCGAGAGAGGGGTCGCCGATCGCCTTGCCCGTCTGACTTCACGGTGGAGCGCGGCATCGAACCCGCGCCGGTTCAGCAGTCCGGTGAGGTGGTCCTGGCGGGATGCCATCAGAAGGCGTCGACGCGAAGCGCGAAGTACACGTTCGATCCGGAGACTGCGGGTAACGTCCATGGCTACGGCCAGCAGCGCGGTGATGGCGAGGCCTGCGTGTCGCAAGGGATGAAATGTGACGGCGTAATCGCGTCCGCCCATGATGAACCGGTGATCAGGGAGAGGCAGGCCGAGGTCGGCCAACTCAAAGCACCGGTGCAGCACCGGCGCGGCCCCGGGGACCAGGTCGTCAGCTTGCCGCCCCAACAGCGTCGGAAGGCCGAACATCGTGGCCGCCGCTTTGCTGGCCTTGCCGATTGTAAGATTGCGATCGAACATGCAGGCTGCCAGCGACATCGATCCGAACAGGTGTTCCACGATCCTCCAACGGCGCTCGCAATGGAAAGGTCGCAGCCGCCTGTGAGGCTCCCGTCAACCATCGCCTTGTTCTCTAGGGACTTTCCCTAGTTAGCTTGAGTCGCGCCATAAGCGGCGTGGTTTGGGACTGTCATGTAAAGGAGTGCAAAATCGGACCTGCCCTTCTTCGAGACACCACCTGTAAAACATTGCAAAGCCCGGCCGCCCCGCCTCGCAATCGGCATCGGCGCTGCTATGGCGGAGTCTCAGCCCTGTGCAGGGGCAAAAAAGGGCGGCCGTGCGGATAGCGATACTTGAGGACGATGTGGCCCTGGCTGGGCTTGTGGAGATGACGCTCGCAGAGGCTGGCCATTCCTGCGAAGTGTTCGGCGAGGGTCAGGTTCTCGTGCGGGCATTACACCGATCAACCTACGATCTCCTCATTCTCGACTGGAACGTGCCGGGGCTGTCCGGCCTTGAGGTCATATCGTGGGTGCGAGACAATCTGGAGATCGCACCGCCTTCGCTGATGCTCACCAGCAGGTCCGCGGAAGAGGATATCGTCGCCGGGCTGACTGCCGGCGCCGATGACTATGTGATCAAACCGGTCGCACCGGTCGTGCTCAAGGCCAGGATCAACGCCTTGGCGCGCCGGGCCTATCCCGCAGCGCTGTCGGGTTTCGAACACTATGGCAGCTACTGCTTCGACACGCGGGCCGAAACGGTCGAACTCTCCGGTGAGCCGATCGCCCTGACCGCGAAGGAATTCGCGTTGGCGCTGCTCCTGTTCAGGAACATGCACCGCGCTCTGGCGCGCGCCTACATTTTCGAAGCCGTATGGGGACGCAACCCGAACCTCCCCACGAGAACCCTCGACGTGCACATCTCAAACGTCAGGACCAAGCTGCATCTTCGCCCGGATAACGGCGTCAAGCTGGTCCCGATCTACTCGTATGGATATCGACTTGAAGCCCTGGCATCGTAGAACCCGCGTATCGGCAAGCGCCGCCCTCCTGCTGCTGGCGGCAGTTCCCGGCGGGATGGCCGTCGCGAGGCCCGACGGCACCGCGGTGGTGGAGCCGGCGCGCCCTGATGTGCGTTACGTAGTCCGGCCCGGAGACAATCTCTTTCGGCTGGCCGCCAACTACTTCATCCGCACCGAAGACTATCGCATCGTCCAACGGCTCAACCGGGTGGCGGATCCGCTGCGGTTGCCGGTCGGCATGGTGCTCGTCATCCCGCGCGCGCTGCTGCGGCACGAGCCGGTGAGAGGGACCGTGCACAGCGTTCGCGGCGCGGTGCGGATCGGCGGAAAGTCGGCTGCCGTCGGCATGACCGTGGGCGAGGGCATGCTCATCGAGACCGGGCAGAAGTCGTTCGTCACGCTCGCGTTGCCCGACGCGACGACCATCGCCCTGCCGTCGCAGTCGACGGTGCGCGTGCAGCGCCTGCGGCGCCTGGTGTTCGACAGCCACGTCGAGCGGCTGTTCGGCATCGAGCGGGGCGGCGCGAGCGCCACCGTCACGCCGATGACCGACCCGCAAAGCGATTTCCGGTTCTCCACCCCCCGGGCCATTACCTCGGTGCGGGGCACGAAGTTCCGGATGGCCTATGATGCGGATGCCGGGCTGGCGACGAGCGAAGTGCTGGAAGGCAAGGTCGGTTTCGATGCCGAGGCGCACGAGACACAGACGCTGCCCGCAGGCTTCGGAACGACAAGTGAACTGTCGGAGCCGGTCGCCCTGCTGCCTGCTCCCGAACTGCTTGAGCCGGATGCGGCCCAGACCGGCGAAGGCCTACATTTCATCCTGAAGCCGTTGCCCGGCGCCACGGCCTACCATGTGCAGATCGCCGCCGACGCCAGGTTCCTCGAGGTTCTGGACGAGGCGACCAGCAAGTCTCCGGAGTTGCGGTTCGCGTCGCTGCCCGATGGCGCCTACTTCGTGCGGGCAACCGCTATCGACCGTAACGAGTTGGAGGGCGCGCCCGCGACATCCTCCTTCCAGCGCCGCCTCGAAGGGCTGCGCATGGGCATCGAGATGGGTTGGGCGGGGCCGTATCGCCAATACCTGTTCTGGTGGAACGCGCGCGATTGGTCGGGCGCACGGTTCCGCTTCCAGCTTGCCAAGGCAGGCAAGGAGGCAAGACCGCTGGTCGACCTGCCCGAACTCTCGAACACGTCCCAGCCGGTGATCGATCTGCCGCGCGGCCGCTATCGCTGGCGCGTGCAGACCAGCCGGCTCGTCGACGGTAAGGTCAGTACCGAATGGTCGGATTACGGCGAGTTGAGGGTCGAGGGGAACTGGTGAGGGTACGGCGGCATCTCAAGCTGCGTACCCAGTGGTGGCTGATCGTCATCGTCACCAGCCTGCTGGTCATGCTCATGACGATGGACCGCACGATGGAGCGGTTCGACAACGGCATCTACGATCACCTGCTGCAACTCGCTCCGTCGCCGTCATCCGATACGATCCTGCTGGTTGAGATCGATGACGACAGCGTTCGAAGGATCGGTCGCTGGCCATGGAACCGCGCGACCCATGCAGCGCTAATCGACCGGCTCAATGCGGCGGGGGCGAAGGCGATCGGCTACGATGTGCTTTTCACCGAGCCAACCGATGCGGGCAACGATGATGCGCTGGCGCGCTCGATGGCAGGTGGTGCTCCGGTCTACCTGCCGGTTCTCCCGGGCCTTTCATCGGGCAGCGGCGCCGCGGCGATCCTTCCGATCGACCTGTTTCGTAACGCCGCCGCCGGGATCGGCGGCGCCACCATCGCGCCGGACCCGGACGGTGTCGTGCGCGCGGCACCGCGTTCGGATCAAGGGCCCGGCCGGTCCCAGCTGCTGATGCGCGTCATGGCGCAGTCCCTCGCAGGAGGCAGGAAAGTCTCCTTGCAGGGCAGGCTGATCCCGTTCGGCGGTGGCGCAGGGCGCTGGCCCGAGATCCCGGCCGCAGCGGTTCTGGCAGGGGAGGTGCCCGCCGAGTTCGTAAAGGGCAAGATCGTCCTCGTCGGCGTAACTGCGTCCGGGCTCGGCAGCCGATACGCAACGCCCGCCGGCGGCGTGTTGTCCGGGCTCGAAATTCAGGCCTATCTGCTTCAGGGGCTGCGTGCCGGCACGATGATGATGCAGGCCAGCCTGTCTTCCTGCCTCGTCGCGGGATTGCTGCCGCTGTGGATCTTGATGTTGGGGCTGGGGCCTTTCAGGCGGATGCCGGCGCTGGCCTGCCTGGCATTGTGCTCGGCACTGGTGCTGGGCCTATCGATCTGTGCACTGATGCTGCTGCGCATATGGCTGCCCCCTTCTGCAGCGCTGACCGGTCTTGCATTGGCCTATCCCATCTGGGGATGGAGGCAGTTGGCGGCGACCGAACGGTTCATGCGCGCACAACTCGAGCGCCTGCAGGAACAGCCTATGCTGGTTCCGCAAAGCGACGTCGTTCATGCCGAGAGGGGCGTCGAATACACGATCGCATTATTGAACGCCGCGATCACCCGTCACCGCGAGATGCGCCATTTCGTCGCCGACCGGCTCGACCAGTTGCCGGACGCAACGATCGTGTCAGATCTGAATGGCGCCATCCTGCTGGCGAATGTGGCGGCGCGCAAGCTTTTCGCTGCCGAGGTCGGGGGACTGCAAGAGGGGAGCAGCGCGGCATCGATCATGAGCCGATGCCGCCTCGCGGGCAGCGGTGAGGCGGTTCGCTTTCCTCCTGCGATCGAGGAGCCGATCGCCTGCGAGGTACAACTCGATCAGGGGCGTTTCTTTCTTGTCGGAATGGCCGGACAGACCTCGGCAGAGGGAGGATGTGTCGGCTGGGTTATCCGTTTTGTCGACGTCAGCGAAGCCAGGGCCGCGCAAAAGCAACGCGACGACGTTGTGCAATTGCTCACCCATGACATGCGCTCACCCCAGGCATCGATCCTTGCGGTACTCGAAACCGCGCCTTCCGATCGTATTTCACCCAGGGAATCCGGTATCATCCGGCACTATGCGGAGCGTACTCTGCAACTCGCCGACGGGTTCGTCCAACTGGCCCGCGCGGAAAATCTCGAGTATGCCTTGGAGGAAGTCGATCTCGGCGACATGCTGATGGACGCGATCGATGATCTCTGGCCGCAGTCTAAGGCCAAATACATCGACATCGTGACCCGCGGGGACGAGCGGCTACTGGTCATGGTGGAGCGGTCCTTGCTGACCAGGGCGCTGGTCAACGTGATCGGCAATGCCATCAAATACAGCATGCAAGGGACGACCATTACGTGCGCGCTTTCCAGCGAGCCGCGAGGTGATGGCTCGATGTGGGCCGTGTGCGCGATCGAGGACCAGGGACCGGGAATCGAGCCGACTTTGAAGCAGGCGATCTTCGAGCGCTTTCACCGTGGGCCGGTCGGCCTGGGGCCGAGGACCAACGGTGCCGGTCTCGGACTGAGCTTCGTCCATACAGTGATGATTCGTCATCACGGGCAAATCGAATGCTATAGCGAGCTTGGACGGGGGACAAGATTTATGCTCAAGCTCCCTTTGCAAAAAGGAAATTCCACTTCAAGAGATTTCGCGTAATTTAATGCTAAATTGTTGAAATAGCTTGCATTCATAGTGAATATTTAACAAATGGTGGTGCGATATATTATTCTGTTTGCTAATTTAATCGGCGAAATTTATGTAAAATCGCGGCGATGTTCGGTGATATAGCCTGAGGCGAGAGCAACCGCTTACCTCAGCTTGCAGGTCGGTCGTGCCCGCTTATGTTTATACTGTCGGGCGCAGCACACAGCGAAAGCCGATGTGCGAGGTTGCGGTGTCTATCATCTCGGGGTGACGTGCTGCTGGACGATAGCGCTGGCAGTAATTGGCCGCGCACAGGTGTGATCCACCTTTCAGAACCTTGCGACCGATCCGGACCCGTGGCTGATCGGGGTCGAAACTGTCCTTCAATCTGCCGCCGCGAGGATTGCTGACGGTGCAGCATGACTGGCCCGCTTTCTTCTTCGAAGCACCGGGGTTGTCGCTCCACCAGTCGGAGGTCCATTCCCACGTGTTGCCGATCATGTCGAACACGCCGTAGCCGTTGGAGGGATAAGTGCCGACCGGAGAAGTGCGTTCCCACCCGTCGAGCATCTGGTTGGCGAAAGGAAACAGCCCTTGCCAGTAGTTCGCCATCATCGCTCCGCCGGGGGCCAGTTCGTCGCCCCAGGCATAGTCGGCGTCGTCCAGCCCGCCGCGTGCGGCAAACTCGAACTCGGCTTCGGTCGGGAGGTCCTTGCCCGCCCACTTCGCATAGGCCTCGACGTCCGCATAGGCGACCTGCACGACAGGGTGATCCCATAGGCCGAGCCTGTCGACATCACTGTCGGGGCCGAGCGGATGGCGCCAGTCGGCACCGAATTCGAAGCGCCACCAGTTGCCGGGGTTGGCGGTGTCCACCGGCGTCGCGGTCTTGTGGAACACGAGCGATCCGGCGCGGTCCATGCCCGGCAGCATTCCGGGATAGTCCTTGGGGTCAGGCGCGATTTCGGCGACGGTCGTGTATCCGGTCGCCTCGATGAAGGCGGCGAACTGGCGGTTGGTCACAGGCGTGGTGTCGATCCAGAAGCCATGCACAGAGACCCGGCGCGACGGGGCTTCTTCTGGGTAGAAACGGTCGGAGCCCATCGTAAAGGCACCGCCCGCGATCCAGGTCATGCCAGTCGGCGCAGTGGTCTGCTCCGGTGCGGTCAGGTGGTCGGTATCCATCTCTTTTCCTACTCAGGACAGCCCCTGCAGATCTTCGCCGGGAGGTTCTCCCAATCGAAGATCGGGGTGGAGGATGTAGCGATCCATGGGCGTCAGGGCCAGATACTTCCCCGCGCTCTTGAGCTATCGATGTCTCGGTAGATCACCGCCGTCGCAGCATCCAATGCGGGCAGTGCCGCTCTGTAGAGGGAAGCAAGGTCGGCGTTCGAGCAATTTCCCGTTCGTTACGCGAAGCGCCCGCTCTCGCAGGGCACGCTCCAGTCACGATGTCGATTGGCAATCACTGACTACAGTGAACAGGCCAAAGGACGCCGGCGCTGGAGAAGCAACGCTGATTAACGGTTGCTTCACGATGTATCGCCCGGCCTCCACAACGGCGCGCCGCGGCTTTCGCGCAGCGAGGGGATCGTCCGCCCGTCCCTATCGGTCACGCCATATTCGGCGGCAAGTTCGGCATTTATGAAAGTTCCGCCCGATTTCGACCTGCTCGCCGGATCCATCGCCAGTGCCGCAATCACCCGTCCCGGGAACTCGGGGGAGGAGCCGACCGCGCTGTTGAGCTGGTTCGCCATGCCCGGAACCGACTTGAGGTTCTCGGTGGCGCGCTCGGTATAGGTGAATCCCTGCCAGAGGGAGATCGCGCTGACGCCCGTGTCGCGAAGCTCGTGGGCCATGTCGCGCATCATCCGGTCGGTCGCGGTCTTGGTCGTCCCGAAGACCACGTCGTACGTGTAGGTCACGCCTACGTAGCCGGATAGCGCGGCGATCAGCCCGGAGCCCTGCGGCACCATGATTCGTGCCGCATGCCATGCCGCGACGTAGGCGGCACGCAGTCCGGTGTTCCAGATCTGCCATTCCTCATCGAGCGGCTTGTCCCAGAATCCGGTGTGTTGGGTCATGCTCTCGGGAATGGCCATGGCGTTGTTCACCAGCAGGTCGAGGCGCCCTTCGTCGCGCGCGACCTGTTCGAACACCGTGCGGATCTGCGCATCATCGAGCAAGTCCAGCGCGAGAGCGACGCCGCGTCCGCCGCGCGCGTTCACTTCGGCGACCGTTTCCTCCAGCGAACCGGGCAAGGCGTGCCCCCCGGCGGATCGGGTACGGCCAGTAACGTAGACCGTCGCCCCTTGCTCCGCGAGCGCGCAGGCCACGCCCTTGCCGATGCCGCGCGTGGCCCCGGTGACGAGTGCGACCTTGCCCGAAAGCCCGCTCATGACGATTTGGCGGGATTGGCCGGCTGGCGCAGGTTGACGAGTGGACGGCGATAGGACGGATCGCTGCCGTTGCGGGCTGATACGCCGTTTAGCGCAATGTCGGGCACGTCGGCGAAGGGGATTGGCATCGGCGGCGGCATGAAGCCCCACTCGATCACGTTCGTGCGCAGGGCGATCCTCCATTCGCCGTCCCGCCGTTCCAGCCGGTCGACATAGCGCCCGCCCGCGACCCAAAGGCTTTCATCGCGGTTGCGGCCGACGAACTGGTAGTAGGTCTCGGCATGGGCGATGTCGCCATCGAGATCGATGTTGGATTGCAGCAGCGCATGGTGCGTGACGATCTGCCCAGCCTCGTGCATCGGGATCGCCCAGTCCCAGCAGTCTGCGGCGCTGCCCACGAAAGGCCCCGCCGCCGTTTCGGCATCGTCCCAGAAGGCCGACAGGTAGATGGCGCGGTCGAACCGGTCCATGCCCCGGGAGAAGCGCTCCAGGCATTCGCGGATCTCGTGCTTGTCGAGCATCGCGGCGATGCGCCCGTCACGATCATTTGCCACGATAGTCAACCTCCGAGATGGGCTTCCATATCGGCGATCCCCGGGTCGCGCGCGCCGATGCGATGACGCTGCCGTCCACGTCGGTCAGGCCGTATTCCTGCGCCAGCTCTGCGGTGATGAATTCGCCCCCGGAGCGCTTCATGACCTCGGGATCGGCGGCGAGCGCGGCGACCACGCGCCCCGGATGCTCGACGGAACTGCCCTGCATCGAAGTGATGGACGTGGTCATCCTGTCCCCCATCTTTGCGAGGTTGTCCCGCGCCTTCTCGGTCAGGGTCAGCCCTTGCCACAGGGTCAGCGAGGCGACGCCGTGGGGTTCCAGTTCGATCGCCATGTCACGCGCCATGCGGTCCACTGCGGACTTGGAGGTGCCGAAGATCACGCCATATGTATAAGTCACCGCCGCAAAGCCCGAGATCGCGACGATGAGCCCCGACTTCTGCGGCGTCATGATCTTCGCCGCGTGCCAGGCCGCTACGTAGTTCGACTTCACCCCGACATCCCACATCTCCAGATTGGAGAGCGGCTTTTCCCAGAAGCCCTTGGGCTCCAGCAGGTCGTCGGAAAGCGTGAAGGCGTTGTTGACCAGAATGTCGAGGCGGCCCTGTTCCGATGCGATCCGGGCGAACAGCGCGGCCACGGCCTCGTCGTCGCCATGGTCGCAGGCGACGGCTATGCCGCCGCCGCTGCTCTTGCGTCCGCGCGCGTCGCATTCGGCGGCGGTCCCGCCGACCGTGCCGGGCAGGTAGTAGTCACCCTCGTTGACGGTGCGGCCGGTGACGTAGACCGTGGCGCCCTGCTCGGCGAGCACGAGCGCTATGCCCTTGCCGATGCCCCGGCTGGCGCCGGTGACCAGCGCGACCTTGCCCGCAAGCGGGGCGCTCATGCTGCAGTTCCCGCGAACCAGCCTTCGCTGTAGTCGGCTTTTGCGCGGCCGGGGAAATGGTCGGCAGTGAAGGGGTAGCCCATCACGCCCCTGGACCAGTCCGCAGCGGCGCCCCAGTCCTGTTCCCAGTCATAGAGCATCACGCGGTCGGCAATGCGCCACTCGGGCTCGCCCGATGCGCCGGGCCGCTTCTCGAAGGTGTCGAGGTAACGACCGCCGATGCAGGTGTCGCGATCGCCTTCGCCCATGTCGATCCGGTGGTACGAGAACACATGGGTCTCAGCCCGTGCCGTCGCCCCCGCCAATTCGATGTGCGACTGGCCGAGCATATGTTGGGTGTCCTTGATCGCGTCGGCACCAGGCACCACCCATGCCAGGTAGGCGTCGAAGGAGCCGTTGTGCACGCCGTAGTCGAAGCGCGCGTCGGGCCACCAGCATGAACGGATCAGTTCCGCGCTGCGCCGGTCCTCGCCGCGCGCCAACCGCGCCACGCAGGTTCGGATCGCCTCCCGGTCGATCATCTCGCGCAAAGCCTGCTCCATCCTCGTTCCCTTCCGGCGAGCCTTTGCGGCCCTTGGTTGCCAAGTATCACGGAAGAGGCCGACGTGATCGACCGGATCGTCTCTTCCAACCCCGGTTCAATGCCGCAAAAGCCCCGCCGCGACTTGACCAATGTGGCCAATCAGGGCGCCGAAGCGCCCTGGTCCAAGGCGGATATGGACCGGAAAGCCCGGATAGCCGGGCTTCACGTCCAGAGCTCAGGCTTTGCGTGACGGTATTGATCGCCTATGCGGAGTTTGGATGAACCTGGTATCTGCCGCTGCATCGTTCGTTGCCGCGGGTTCCTTCAGGCGCCGAACCCGCCGTCTATGGTATGGAGCGCGCCGGTGACGACACCTGCTTCGGGGCCGGCCAGATAGGCGACCATGCCGGCGATTTCTTCGGGCCGGGCGTGGCGCTTGATGGCCATGAACGTGTGCATGAAATCCTTCATGGGGCCGTCGCCGGGGTTCATGTCCGTATCGGTTGGGCCAGGCTGGACGGCGTTGACGGTGATGCCCCTCGCGCCGAAGTCACGGGCCAGGCCGCGCGTCAGCCCCTGGATCGCGGACTTGGTGAGCGCATAGGCCGCGCCGCCCGCGAACGGAATGCGATCTCCGTTGGTCGATCCGATGAAGATGATCCGGCCGTTGTCCGGCATGCGCCGGGCTGCTTCCACCGCGGCATGGTAGGGCGCACGGATATTCACGTCCAACATGCGGTCGACGGCATCCGCATCCTGTTCCAGCGGATCGCCGAGCACGAGAACGCCGGCGTTGACGACAAGGATGTCGAGCGGTCCTGCCTCCGCGACGAGATCGATCACCGCATCGCGGTCTGCCGCGTCCGACCGGACTGCCTTTCCGCCGGTTTCGGCCGCAAGTGCCTGGGCGGCCTCCGCTGCTCCGGCGTAGGAGAAGGTCACGGCGGCCCCGCCGGCGGCCAGGCGCCGGACGATCGCGGCGCCGATGCCCCGGCTGCCGCCGATGACGAGTGCTGTTTTGGCTGAGAAGTCGGTCATTTGTACTGCTCCGTCTTGTGTCGGACTTGCCTGCTTCCGATAGTTCGAACAGGCATCTGCCGCTTGCTTCCTCCCGCACGCTGCGGGCTGTCGACCGCAAGATGAATTCAGGCCATCGTGCGCACTAGCCGCCAAATTCCGGAATAGGCTTTCGGGAATGCCGAACGATGATGAAACTTGAAGGAGTGGCCGCGTTCGTTGCCGTGGCCGAAGCAGGATCGATAAGTGAGGCGGCGCGACGCATGGGCCTCGCCAAATCGGTCGTGAGCGAGCGCGTCGCGGAACTCGAAAGACTGTTGGGGGCCAGCCTGATGCAGCGCACGACCCGCAAGTTGTCCCTCACCGGCGAGGGTGAAATGTTTCTTGAACGGGCGCGCCGGATCATCCGCGAAACGGTCGAGGCACAGGCGGAGATAGCGGAGAGGCGAGGCTCCCTGTCCGGACCACTGCGCCTGGCCGGGCCGATCGGGTTCGGTACGCTGCACCTCGGGCGAATACTGAATGCATTCCTGGCCGTACATCCGGACATCGACCTCAGCATCGATCTCGACGACAAGTTCGTGGACGTCGCCGCCGACGGGTATGACGCGGTGATCCGTCACGGTCCGATCCAGGACACGCGCCTGATCGCAAAGCGCCTGGCCTCAAGCAGACGCCTCCTGGTCGCCGCACCATCCTATCTGGAAAAGCACGGTATGCCCGCCTCGCTGGAGGAACTGGATCGGGCCCGCGCGATCCTCTACTCCAACCGCTCCGCAGACTGGCGGTTCAATGCCGGTGAACGCGAAACCATCCTGCGGCCGCGCGCCTGCCTGCGCGTCAATAACGGCATCGTGATGCGCGACGCCGCACTCGCGGGTCTCGGCATCGCACTGCTCCCTACGTTTTTCACGTATCGACAACTGGAAGATGGCACGCTGCGGCAAATCGACGTGGGGGCGCAAGCAGAGGGAGCGGAACTCTACATCGCCTATACGCGCAACCGCAGCGCCTCGGCGAAGCTGGCGGCACTGACGGAATGGCTGCGGGCGGAGATTGGGACGCCTGCGTATTGGGAGAAGCAAGAAACCTGAATCTTGTCCCGCGCCCAAGTATGCGTGGAATAAGCCGGGGAGCGGGAGAGAACTTCCCGGCGGAAAGGTTGACCGCTCATTCGGCGGCCTCGCGTAGCGGAGCTTCCGCCCTCCTTGCCAGTTCTTCGGGCGCGAAGTCGTCCACGGCGATTACTTCGGCCACGGCAGCATCGGCCTCGCGCAACTGCTTGCGTTCTTCGGCGGAGATCAGCCCCGCCGTCAGCGCCTCGTCGGCGTTGAGGACATGGGCCTGTTTCATCCGGTCATGAATCGGCTGGGTGGTTACGGTCTTGCGGAATGCTTCGGTCAGCCGGGCAACCGCTTCGTCCTCGCCGCCGAGATAGACATTTTCGACCAGTCGGTCGCGCGCGGGGCAAGGCTCGAGCAGGATCGCGGCAGCACGGCGGACGGTGCGATCGGTGGGACCGTTGCGGCGTCTACCATAAGGCATGATGAACAGGCGCAGCATCCAGCCGACTGGACGCACAGGGAAATTCTCGATGATTTGCGCGAAACTCTGCTCAATGCTTGCGAAACCGCTCTGCACGCACCAGTCGAGGAGAGGCAGATCGTCGTCCTGCCGGCCTTCGTCCTCCCAGCGCTTGAGTGCGCCCGAGAGCATGTAGAGTTCGGACAGGACGTCACCGAGCCGCGCCGAGAGCAGTTCACGCCGCTTGAGTTCGCCGCCCAGCGTCAGGAACGCGATGTCCGAGCAAAACGCGAAGGCGGCGGCGTAGCGGCTCATCTGGCGGTAGTATCGCGTGGCTTTCCCCGCCTTGGGCGCAGGCGCGAAGACGCCGCCACTCCAACTTCGCACGAAGGCGCGGATCGCGGTCTTGAGCGCGTGGCCGACATGCTTCCATAGCACTTTGTCGAAATCTGCCAGCGCCTGCGTGCGATCGGTGCCGCCCACCGCGCGGATCTCGTCGAGCAGGTAGGGATGCGAGCGGATCGCGCCTTGCCCGAAGACCATCAGGCTGCGCGTCAGGATGTTCGCGCCTTCGACGGTGATGCCGACCGGGATCGCGCGATAATGGCTGGCCATGTAGTTGCGCGGCCCATCGATTACCGCCTTGCCGCCGTGGACGTCCATCGCATCGTTGATGACCACGCGCATCCGCTCCGTTGCGTGCAGCTTGAGGATGGAGGAGATCACGGCGGGATGGTTGCCCTGGTCGAGCCCCGCGCATGTCAGCCGCCGCGCTCCGTCGAGCAGGTAGGCGTTGCCCGCTATCCGGGCGAGGCGTTCCTGGATGCCTTCGAACTTGCCGATCGGCAGGTTGAACTGCGAGCGCACCCGCGCATAGGCGCCGGTCGTGTGCGCGGCGAAGGCGCCTGCCGCCGCAGAGAGCGAAGGCAGAGAGATGCCGCGTCCGGCAGCCAGCGCGCTCATCAGCATCTTCCAGCCCTGGCCGACACGCTCGGGGCCGCCGATTACGTTATCGAGCGGGATGAAGACATCCTTGCCTTCGTTGGGACCGTTCTGGAAGGTCTGCATCGAGGGAATATGTCGCCGCCCGATGGTAACGCCGGGCAGATCGGTGGGCACCAGCGCCAGGGTAATGCCGATTTCCTCCTGCCCTCCAAGCAGGTGCTCGGGATCGCGCAGCTTGAACGCGAGGCCGAGGATTGTCGCGACAGGGCCTAGCGTGATGTACCGCTTGTGCCAGTTGAGGCGGATGCCGAGCACGTCTTCGCCCTTCCAATCGCCCCGGCAAACCACGCCTTCATCGATCATTGCGGCGGCATCCGATCCCGCCTCGGGGCTGGTGAGGCCGAAGGCGGGAATCTCGCGCCCGTCGGCGAGGCGGGGGAGCCACTGCTCCTGCTGCGTCTCGGTGCCGAAGCGCAGGATCAGTTCGCCCGGTCCCAACGAGTTGGGCACCATTGCCGTCACCGCCCCGGAGACCGAGCGGGTGGCGATCTTCCTCACGATCTCGCTATGCGCGAAATTCGAGAAGCCGAGGCCGCCATGTTCCTTCGGAATGATGATGCCGAAGAATTTCTCGGACTTGAGGTACGCCCATGCTTCGGGCGACAGGTCGTGGGTTTCCCAGGTCATGCGCCAATCATCGATCATCTCGCACAACGTCTCGACCGGCCCTGTCATGAAGGCCTGCTCTTCCGCATTGAGCGTGGCAGGCGGGAATGCGAGCAAAGCTTCCCAATCGGGATTGCCGGTGAACAGGGCGGCATCCCACCAGGTGTTACCCGCATCTATCGCTTCGTTCTCGGTGGCGGATAATGCTGGCAGCGCGGACTGCACGAGCGACAGCACAGGGCGCGTCAGGACTTCGCGGCGGGCGGCAGTGACAAACGACATCATCAGGTTCCTTCTCCGCGAGATCAACGCATGGGCGAAGCGCATGATCCTGACGGCGTCCAGGCAATTACCCGGGATGCGTATGCCTTACGGTTCGTCAGCGCCAAGGTCGCTGCGCATCTGGCCATGCGCGAGTACCGCGAACAGGCCGGTGCCGCCTATGATGTTGCCAACCAGCGCTGGAAGCGTGAATTCGATCCAGGCTTCGCCGAAACCGATGGAGCCGCTCAGCCATAGAAAGCTCGCCTGCGACGATCCGGTGACGACATGCGCGAAGCCGCCCAGTGCAATGACGTAGGTAAGGGCGAAGATCACCCAGAATTCGCTGCCGCGTGCATTCGGGAGGACCCAGGCGATGGCTGCCATGATGAATCCGGCTGGAATCCCGAGCGTCAGCGTGCGCGTCCAGTGCTGGAGTTCTAGTTTGCCCAGAATGTCGAGCGCGACCATCCGTTGCTCGTGCGTAATGATGATCTCGCCCGCCATCAGCGCACTGACGAGCGTGACGCCGACAAGGTTTCCCACAAGGACGCATGCCCATAGGCGGGCCAGCCGCCTGAAGCTGTGGAGGGAAGGAGAAGTCGCGACGGGCAGCACTGCAGTTACCGTACTTTCGGTGAAGAGCTGAAGGCGGCCCATGACGACGATCAGGTAACCGATGGGATAGCCTAGGAAATAGACGAGGGGTGCCCAGTCTGTGTCGGGGAGGTGACTGCGCAGGAACAGCTCGCACAGCAGCGATAGCGCGATCGCCAGCCCGGCCGCGATGCCGGACAGGGTCAGGGCAAGGGCGGGGCGCCGCAGTTCCTCCTCGCCCTGCAGGCGCACGACCTCGTGCACGATCTTGGAAGAACCTGCCCGCCGCTCCTCCACCTCCTGCACTTCGGCGGTGTCGAGCGCTTTGTCCGGCTGCTCTTCGGTCTCGTCATCGATGGTCTCTCCCCCGCGCGCGGTATCCAGCTTTGCGTCGGCAGCATGGGCATCGGGAAAGGTCATCGCGCGGCTCCTTTGACTGTCCACAACCCGCGAACGGGTCAGGAGTTCATCTCGGTGCGCTGGCCAGGTTCGCGTCCGACCGGGCCGAATTGCAAGATAGTGCGAAACGAAGCGCTGCAGCGTGCATTGATGCTGATATTATCCCTGTCAGGAATGCGCGATGGCCGATTTCGATTTGTATTACTGGCCGGTTCCGTTCCGGGGGCAGTTCCTTCGCGGTATCCTTGCCTATGCGGGCGCGAATTGGGCAGAGCATGGCAGTGACGAGATCGGGGAGATCATGGGGCGGCGTCCATCGGGTCAGCCTATTCCCTTCATGCGGCCGCCGGTACTCGTCGATAATGCCAACGGCTTTTCCATCGCGCAGATGCCTGCGATAGCATGGTATCTGGGTGAAAAACTCGACCTTCTGCCGCAGTCGCTCGAAGCGCGAGCGCAGACTATGAAGGTCGTCAACGATGCCAACGACGTTCTCGACGAAATCACCTTCGACGGCGGCCGGGAAATGTGGACCGGTGAAAAATGGCGCGCGTTCATGCCACGTCTGAGACGGTGGATGGAAATATGGGAGGCGACTGGTCGCGCCGGTGGCCTCGTGTCTGATGGGGGCACCTTGTTCGGCACCCGGGATCCGGGCTTGGCAGATATCGTGACCGCCACTCTCTGGTGTACGATAAGCGAACGCTTTGCCGTGATTGCTACGGTTTTGGCCGAGACTGCGCCGCAAGTCGACGCGCTTGTCAGGCGAATGCAGGCGACACCCGGTCTGGCACTATTGGCGCAAGTGTCACGCACCAGATACGGGGATGCCTATTGCGGGGGCGAGATCGAAAAGTCCCTGCGCGCGGTGGCGTCGTAGTAATCGTGAGAATGCATCCGCTGGATCGTCGTTCGCTCGCCCTCGCGGCGCTGTCCACCGTAGTCGAATGGTATGATTTCACCTTGTTCCTCTACATGGCAACAGTGCTTTCGCGCGTGTTCTTTCCGGGCGAGACACCTGACGCGGCGATTCTTACTGCGCTTCTGGGCTTTGCCGTAGCATATCTCATGCGGCCGGCTGGTGCGCTGGTATTCGGCCATTTCGGGGATCGCCATGGGCGCCGCGCGACATTGCTCGCCTCCATGGGCCTGATGACCGGGGCAATGCTGCTGACCGCCATGCTGCCCACTGCCGCGCAGGCCGGGCCGCTGGCTGGCGCGGCGCTGCTGGGTCTCCGCTGCGTCATGGGGTTCGCTGTCGGCGGCGAATATACCGGGGTCGTCGCCTATCTTCTGGAGGGCGCGCCAAGGCATCGGCGTGGTCTGGTCACTTCGCTCGCTGCCGCGACGAGCGAGGTTGGCGGGCTGCTGGCAGCCGGTGTCGCGGCGCTGACGGTCAGCCTGCTACCAGCAGCGCAGCTGGACGGCTGGGGCTGGCGCATTCCGTTCTTTGTCGGCGCGGCGCTGGCCGGACTGATCCTTCTGGCCCGCTCGGCCATGGCGGAATCGCCTGAATTCGCCGCGAACCGCGATGCCGGAACCTTGCCGCGCCGACCCCTCGTTCACGCGTTGACGCACCATCGGGCGGGTGTGCTGCGTGGTTTCGCAATCTCGGCGCTGGGTTCGATCACATATTATGTCGGCATAACCTATGTGCCGGTATTCCTGACTTCGTCCGGACGGCTCAGCGAAGCCCAGTCTCTGCAACTGGCGACGATCGCCGCGCTAGCGGTCATCGTGGTGACTCCTTTCGTTGGCCTTGTCTCGGATCGCTTTGGACGCCGCGCGGTACTGGTGCCGCTCGCAATACTGGGCGCGACGGTGCCTTATTTCCTCTTCGGTCTTCTCGCCGGAGCGTCGCGAAGCGAGGCCATGATGGCTGCGGTGCTGTTGGCTGTGCTGGCAGGCGGCGTAAGTGCAGTGGGGGCCGTCGCCACTGCTGAGCAGGTGCCTGCCGAGGGGCGTCTCAGCGGCCTGGCGTTGGGCGCTACCACCGCCACAGCGCTGTTTGGCGGCCTCACCCCGTGGCTGGCACAGGTCTTGATTGCGAGGACCGGCGCGGAAACGGCTCCCGGCATCATGATCGCTGTGGTGGCGCTTTGCGTTCTGCCAATCCTGGCAGCGATGCGCGATGTGCCCGAAGAGACCTAGATCCAGCCTCGCTTCTTGAACCAGAGGTAGGGTAGGACCCCGGACAAGACGCATAGGCCAAGGGCCAGCGGGTAGCCAAAAGGCCAATTCAGTTCGGGCATGACGTGGAAGTTCATTCCGTACACGCCGACCACAAGTACAGGCGGGATGCCGACCACCGACGCTACGGTGAGCACTTTCACGACGTCGTTCTGTTCGATGTTGAGGAACGCGCTTGCCGCGTCCTGGAGAAGTTGAATGCGTCCTTCGAGGCTGGTCTCGAATTCGTCGAGTGACGTGATGTCGTGGCGGACGGCTTCCAGTCTGTCCTGCATCTCCTGATCCAGCTTGGGCGTGCACCGATCGAGGATGAAGTTCACCAGCCGCCCGATACTCAGGAACGTGTAGCGCACGCGCGACGCCCGGTCGCTTGCCTGGCCCATATTCCGCATGATCTCGCGGATCTTGCGGGTTTCCGTATTAAGTCCCGGCCGGGATGTCTCTTCGAAGAACAGTGATTGGGAAGCTCCGGCAACGATTTCCGAGGCATGCTCGAGGTGATCCGCCGCGCGGTCCACGACGTCTTCAAGTAAAGTTGCGAGCACGGAAACGGGTGTCATTTGCGCCGGGTTGGTAAAGGTGCCAGCGACAGCCTCGAAGGACGCGATTTCGGTATATCGCACCGTAAGGAGCACGTCCGGCGTAAGAATGAAGCCGGTCGGCGAAAATCGCCAACGATCAGTGCCGGCACCGGTAATCAAGGGAGCGCTCATATAAAGCACGTTTCCATCCATGCGCAGCCGGCTTGACGTCTCAATCTCGCGCAGGGCGTCGATATCGGGAATGTGCAGGCCATAGCGCTTCTCGATCGTTGCCTTTTCGGCGTCATCGGGCGAACATAGATCGAGCCATAGCGTTTTTGTTCCATCCGGCTGTGAAGGGAACGATCTCAACATGATGGCCTCTTTTCCGTTCTGCCGACGTTTTGGCCAAGGTGTAACGGTGGCAGGGAGCTGGTGGTTGCTAAGCGCCGTGGACGAATTTGAGCCGGTATCTGACGGTGGCGATATGGACCATGCTCATGAAGTTGCTTGCAAGCTGATCATAGCGGGCGGCGCTGGCCCGGTTGATTTTTAAACGGCTAACCATGCGCTCGATGCAGTTGCGTTGCCTGTAGAGCGTACGGTCATGTTCAATCTTTACGCGGCGGTTGATCAGAATACGTCATTCCGCTTCGCTCAGATCACCTCGGCGCCAACCTGCCTTCAAAGGGCAGCTTTGGATCAACCGGTACGCCCTACGTCGACCAATTCGTCCACGCCGCCTAGAATCCGAGGTCGCCCAGGCCCGTATGCTCGTCGGGACGCCGGCCGAGCGGCCAGTGAAAGCGCCGGTCTTCCACCGCGATCGGCGTGTCGTTGATCGAGGCGAGGCGCCTTTGCATCAGTCCGTTCTCGTCGAACTCCCAGTTCTCGTTGCCATAGGAGCGGAACCAGTTGCCGCTGTCGTCATGCCATTCGTATGCGAAGCGCACGGCGATGCGGTTGTCCCGAAAGGCCCACAGTTCCTTGATCAGCCGGTAATCCAGTTCCCGCTGCCACTTGCGCGTCAGGAACGCGATGATGGCGGGGCGGCCGTTCAGGAATTCGCCGCGATTGCGCCACTGGCTGTCCGGCGTATAAGCCAGCGCGACCTTCTCGGGATCGCGGCTGTTCCAGCCATCCTCGGCAAGGCGGACCTTCTCGGCCGCCGTCTCCAGCGTGAAGGGCGGCAAAGGCGGGCGCGGACTTTCCATCATGCTTCTCCTCGTTTTTCGAGTCGGAGGCGCAGGGCTGCGTTCTCCGCTTCCAGTTCGGCCATTCGTTCGTGCAGCGGACGCACCGCCTGTTCGATCTCCCGCTCGGTGAAGCGGGGGGTGATGTGCTGGGGGCAGTTCCAGTCGAACGCCTTCAACCGGAACCGGAAGATGCGCTCGGGCCGCGCCTTGTAGCCCTTGTCCATGACGCGTTCGGTCAGTGCCGGGTCCTCGTCAAGCGGCAGCTTGTCGACATGGGCATAGATCTTGAGCCGCATGCGACGCGGATAGTCCATCAGGAACAGCGAGGCCCGGTCGTTCGCGGCCAGATTGCCGGTGCTGATGTACTGGCGGTTGCCGCGATAGTCGGCGAAGGCCAGCGTGCGCTCGTCGACCATCTTGAGGAACCCGGCGGGGCCGCCGCGGTGCTGGACATAAGGCCAGCCGTCTTCCGAGACGGACCCCATGTAGAAGCTGTCGCGCGCGGCGATGAAGGCGGCCTCGTTCGCGGTGAACCGGTCGAATGCGCGGTCCCCCTCGAAATGGGCCCACTGCCTGTCCGCGCCCATCTCCGCCTGCGCCGCGCGGACGCTGGGGGTCATGGCGATATCGAGAAATCCGTAAGACATAGCGTATCTTCCGATTTGAGGCGGGGGCAGTTCGCGACTGCCCCCGCCCTCGTTCAGCGCGGCGCGACCTTGCGATCGAGGAAATCCCGGATCAGCGGCGCCATCTCGTCCAGCTTGTCCTCGAGCGCGAAATGCCCGGTATCGAGGATGTGGAGTTCGGCCTCGGGCAGATCCCGCAGGTACGGGTGCGCGCCGGGCTCGGGGAAGATCGTGTCGTTCTTGCCCCACAGGATGATCGTCGGCGGCTTGCGCTCGCGGAAGAACTGCTGGAACTGCGGGTAGAGCGGCACATTGGTGCGATAGTCGTAGAACAGGTCGAGCTGGATCTCGCTGTTGCCCGGCCGGTCGAGCAGCGCCTGGTCGTGGACCCAGTTGTCCGGGCTGATCCGCGATACGTCACGGACGCCGTCGGTGTACTGGAACTTGGTCGCCTTTGGCGTCACCAGCCAGGCCTGCGCTGCCCGGTCCTTGGCCGATCCGCTCTTCCAGTAGGTCTTGATCGGGTCCCAGAACGCGCCGAGCCCTTCGTCATAGGCGTTGCCGTTCTGGACGATCAGCCCGCTCACCCGCTCGGGGTGCTTGAGCGCCAGCCGGTAGCCCACGGGCGCGCCGTAATCCATGACGTACATCGCATAGCGCTGGGCACCGATCTGGCCCATCAGCGCATCGACCATGTCGGCATAGTGCGCGAAGCTGTAAGCGAACTGCTTGTGATCGGGCGCGTCGCTCTCGCCGAAGCCGGGATAGTCCGGCGCGATCACGTGATAGCGATCTGCCAGCAGCGGGATCAGGTTGCGGAACATGTGCGAGGATGTGGGAAAGCCGTGCAGCAACAGCACCACCGGGCCATCGGCCGGACCGGCTTCGCGGTAGGCCATCTTCACGCCCTCGATGGTCGCGGTGCGGTAGTGAACGGTCGCCGATGCCGCGCTGGACGCGGTGATCTGCTGCGCGGGCGCCGCCATCGCGCCGGTCGGAGCGGCGATGGCCGCGCCCGCGAGCATCAGGGACAGGATCAGTTGCTTGGTCATTTTCCACCCTCGTCGAAACCGCTGAGCGATCTGCGTCAGCTTCTGGAGGGAGGTATAATTCTTACTGATCGAAGCGATAATTCGGCAATTTTGAAAGTCATTGTTCCGATAATTGGAATTATCGCGCGATGGCCGCTATTGAAGAAGGGGATTGTGTCGCAGCGTTTCAACGGCGAGATCGACGAACGCGCGCACTTTGGCGGTCGCGCGTCGGCCCTCGCCATGGACCACGTGTATCGGCATCGGGCTTTCCGCATGATCGTCGAGAACGGACTGGAGGCGGCCCTGTGCCAGCGCCGGATCGATCTGGTAGGACAGTACGCGGGTGATGCCCCAGCCCTGTTCGGCTGCGGCTATGGCGGCCTGGTTGGTGTTGCACAGCAGGCGCGGGTGAACGGTGACGCTGCTGCGCGAATCCGGGCCGAAATGCCACTCGGGCGAAACCCAGGCGCCGGTCGGCATGATGACGCGGTGCTCCGCAAGATCGGCAGGGGACCGGGGGACGCCATGCTCGGCAAAATAGGAAGGCGCGCCGCAGATCACGCGGCGCACCCAGCCCACGCGGGTGGCGGTCAGGCCTGACGGCGGCAGATTGCCGATCCTGACCGCCACATCGATTCCTTCCTCGATGATGTTCACGCTGCGGTCGAGGAACAGGCTTCGACCGGTCACGCGCGGGTAGAGATCGAGATATTCCAGCAGGATGGGAAGCACGTGCATCTGCCCGAACATGACCGGCGCGGTGACGACGAGCGTGCCTGCGGGGTTGCCGTGCGATCCCGCCGCCGAAGCCTCGGCCTCCGCGATATCGGCCAGGATGCGCCTGCAGTCGTCGAAATAGCGCTGCCCGGCCTCGGTCATCTTCACCGACCGGGTGGTGCGAGCAAGGAGCCGCACGCCGATCTCGTCTTCCAGATAGGATATCGCGCGTGTGACGGCCGGTGGACTGAGGTGCATTTGCCTTGCCGTCTCGGTGAAGCTCCCGGTCTCTGCCACCCGGACGAAAATCCTCATGGCTTGCCACCGATCCAAGTCCTCGTCCTCCGTCAGCACAGTGTTCCTGCTGGAGATGCGCGGAAACAGTGGTTTAGGTCAATGATTGCGATCCGATGCCACAACCGGCATCAATCGTTAACTGGCGACGAGATTGGCAAAGGCACGGAAACCTGAAGCTGGCTGTCTCGCGGTGACAGCGTGGAGAGAACCTTTCGGCAACCGCCACGCGCCCATTTCAGCCGCTCGGAAGCTCCAATCGCCGTCCTGAAACGTGGCGTTCGCTGATGAATAATCTCTGGCTGGATGGTGATTGAGCCGAGCCACGACCATGTTGGCATTCAAACATAGAATGCCGATTGCGCTTCCTCCCGTTCAATTGTTCTGGGGGCTGATGACCAGGTTCTGTTCGCGTGCCTGGAACACGCGGCTGAACGGTGGCACGTCGTGGGTCAGCCAGACGTTGCCGCCGATTTCCGATCCCGTGCCGACCGTGACCCGGCCCAGGATCGTGGCTCCTGCATAGATCACCACGTCGTTCTCGATGATCGGATGGCGCGGGATGGCCTTGATGAGCATTCCCGTATCCCCCACCGGAAAGTTCTTCGCTCCGAGCGTGACGCCTTGGTAGAGCCGCACGTTGTCGCCGATGATCGCGGTTTCGCCGATCACGACGCCGGTGCCGTGGTCAATGAAGAAGCCTCGGCCGACCTGTGCACCGGGGTGGATGTCGATCCCGGTGCGGCTATGCGAGATTTCCGAGATGATACGCGCGATCAGCGGGGCGCCTTCCAGATGCAGCGTATGGGCCAGCCGGTGATGGATAATGGCCAGCAGCCCGGGATAGCAGATCAGCACTTCATCCAGGCTGCGCGCGGACGGGTCGCCGCTGAATGCAGCTTCGATGTCGATATCCAGCAGCCGGCGGATTTCCGGCAACTGGTGCGAGAGCGCAAGGACGATGCGGGTGGCGCCGTCGTCGATGGCCTGTCCGTCACTCGGTTCGAGAGTATAGGTCAGTTCCAGCCGCAGCTGCGCGTGAAGGCGGCTCAGCGCGATCTGAAGCGTCTGCGTGACGAAGACGTTCTCGTTGTGCAGGCGCACGAAGTCCGGGCCAAGGCGCAAGGGGAACAGCGCGCCGCACAATTCGTCCATCACTTTGGCCATGCGGACCCGGGAGGGGAAGCTCTCCACGCCGTATTCGGCATGGTGCGTATTCGTCTGCCGCCAGTTGTGCCGGATCTGCGCGAGTTCCTGCACCACGCCGGCCACATCCCAGAAGTCGGCGGCATTGCCGACTGCAGCGAGGTTCGTGGAAGAGGTCGGCTCTGTGGTCATGAGGATACTTGCCCGGTAACTGCCACGCTCTCCGGATGAAGAACGCTTTCGCGAGCAGGATGCCTCTCGCGGATAATCTCAACTAAAATTGTAGATAAACGGGGTCAAGGTGTGCCGCGGCGGCGGCGGCCAAGAAAACATGCTCGGCAGTGAAGATCGTCTTCGCGGTGAATACGGTGTCCTCGGCGCAACATGAAGGGGGTGCTTTCCCCGATGCTGCAATGGCAGCAGCCTATCGATTTCTGCGCAGGTTCCATGGTTGAGTATAAGCAGAATTTCTCCGCAAATCACGGAATTCCAAGAAGAAATCGTACTGGCACGGTTCTTGTTAATGGATTTCCCCGAGCAACCTGCAGGGGGATCAATGACCAAGTTTCTGAGTGCCGTAGCCGCTGTCACGCTGGGCAGCTTTCTCGTTCCCGGTTTCGCGGCGCCTGCTCTTGCGGCGGACGATGCCGCTGCCGATACGGCTTCCGGGTCCGAGATCGTCGTCACTTCGCTCAAGCGCGAAGTCCGGTTGCAGGATGCACCGGCCAGCATCACCTCGATCTCGGACGATACGCTGCGTGCGGCGAGCCTCGATTCCGCCAACGACCTTGCGCGCGCGGTGCCCAGCCTGACGATTACCGATGCCGGGCCGGGCCAGCGGCGCATCACCTTGCGCGGCATCCGCAGTGCCGGGGATGCGCAAGTCGGCATCTATTATGACGAGACGCCGGTAGCCGGGCCGCCGGGAACCACCAGCGATCCGGGCGGCAGCCAGTCCGATTTCAAGCTGTTCGACCTCGAGCGCGTCGAGGTGCTGCGCGGGCCGCAGGGTACGCTCTATGGCGCGGGCGCGGTCGGCGGGACCATCCGCCTCGTCACCCGCAAGCCCGATTTCGAGTTCGGCGGCCGGATCGACGTCGGAGCCACCACCACCGAGGGCGGCGGCGAGGGCTACCAGATCAACGCCGCCGTGAACGTGCCGATCGTGAAGGACGTGCTGGCCGTGCGCGGCGTCTACTTCCGGCGGCAGAACGACGGCTGGGTGGACAATCCGGGACTCGGGCTGACCGGCATCAATTCCGAACGCAGCGACGGTGGGCGCATCCTGGTGCGCTTCATTCCGGCGTCGTGGCTCACGATCGATGGGGCGGCGCACTTCCTCTACACCGAGGGCGGAGCCAGCACCTGGTCGCCGAGCGCGGGCAAATACAATGCCGTCAACGCCTCGCAGGTGCCCTACGAGGACAAGCAGCGGCTCTACAGCCTGTCCGCCCACGCCGAACTGGGCTTTGCCGACCTTGTCGCGACGACCAGCTATCAGGACCGCGACACGCTGGTGACGCGCGATCCGACCCCGCTGTTCAACAGCTTCCGCACCGCCTCCGGCTGCGCGACGCACTTCACCGCAGCGACTTGCGCCACGCCCGCGGGGTTCGCGGCCTACAACAGCTATGTCGATAGCCTTACGCCGGTGATCTACTACCAGCCGCAGTCGGTGACGGACTGGACCAGCGAACTGCGTCTGCAGTCGAACAATTCGTCGTGGTTCCAGTGGACCGTCGGCGGTTTCTACGAGGACCGCGATGCCAAGGTGCTTTCGGAAGCGCGCCGCACCAATGCCTCCGACGGGTCGCAGGTCGTCGGCGCGACGCCGCTGCTGCAGCGCCACGTGGTCGATTACCTCAAGCAGAAGGCAGCCTTCGGCGAGATCGCCGTCACCCCGGTCGAGGGGCTGACGGTCACCGGTGGCCTGCGCTACTACAGCTACGACAAGACCGTGGGCGGCGACACCACCATCGGTCTCGACATCCTGCGCACGCGCGTCACGCCCTGGGCGCTGTACAAGACGAAGAACACCGGCTGGCTCTACAAGGCC
Source organism: Novosphingobium sp. fls2-241-R2A-195 (assembly GCF_030209485.1). Lineage (NCBI taxonomy): Bacteria > Pseudomonadati > Pseudomonadota > Alphaproteobacteria > Sphingomonadales > Sphingomonadaceae > Novosphingobium > Novosphingobium sp. fls2-241-R2A-195. The sequence goes on along the minus strand of NZ_JARVRY010000017.1, from coordinate 162,421 downwards.
AATGTCAGTTGGAAGGCGGCCGACAACGTGCTCGTCTACGGGCAGGTGGCGACCGGCTACCGTCCGGGCGGCGTCAATCAGGTGCTCGGACTGGCGCAGGCGCTCGCCTATAGCCCGGACAAGCTGACGACTTACGAAGGCGGCATCAAGACCTCGTTCGGCGGCGATGCGTTGATCCTCAATCTGGGCGGCTACATCACCGACTGGTCCGACATGCAGGTCAGCATCAACAGCGGCAGCTTCGTCTATCTCGGCAATGCGGGCGCGGCGCGGATCAAGGGTGTGGAGGCCGAAGCCACGCTCAACCCGGCGCGCGGCCTGACCTTCACCGTCAACGCCGCCTTCACCGATGCAAAGCTGACCCAGGATCAGGTGCCGGACGGGGTGACCCCGCTCGCCACGACGGCGCGCAAGGGCGACAAGATCCCGTTCATCGCGCCGCAGACCATCGGCATTGCGGGGCAGTACGAATGGGCGCTCGGTTCGGGCGGGTGGAGCGCGCTGTTGCGTGGCGATCTCGGCTACGTCGGCGGATCGCGCGCGGACTTCCGGCCCAATGCGTCGGGCTATCGCAAGGTGGGCGATTACACGCTCGCCAATGCGCGGATCGGCGTGAAGAACGATCGCTACGGCATCTACTTCTACGTGAACAACCTGGGCAACACGATCGCCCGCCAGTCCGCCGGCAACACGCTGGGCGGCACCACCGAGACCGTCACCACGCTGCCGCCGCGCACTTACGGCATCAACCTGACCGGCTCGTTCTGAGCCGCATGAAAGGAGTTCCCATGAAGCACAAGCACCTGATATGCGCCGCTTTCGGCGTGCTCGCACTCGGCCTCTCCGCCACCTCGGCATGGGCACAGACGTTGTCGGACAAGGACAGCGCCGCGATCCTCGCGGGGATCGACGCGCACAAGGGCCAGCTCGCCGCCAACGCGCGCAAGATCTGGGAGTGGGCCGAGGTCGGCTTCCACGAGGACCAGAGTTCGGCGCTGCTCCAGCAGCAGCTCAAGGCCGCCGGTTTCCGCGTGGAGGCCGGCACCGACGGCATCCCCACCGCCTTCACCGCGACGTATGGCAGTTCCGGCCCGGTCATCGCGCTGCTGTCCGAATACGATGCGCTGCCCGGCCTGTCGCAGGTGGACCAGCCGGTCGAACAGTCGCGCGGCGGCCTTGCCGGGCACGCCTGCGGGCACAACCTGCTCGGCGCCGCCTCGGTCGAGGCGGCGATCGCACTGGCGAAGTGGCTGAAGGCGAGCGGCACCCCGGGCACCGTGCGCCTTTACGGCACGCCGGCCGAGGAGGGCGGATTCGCCAAGGCCTATCTCGTGCGCGACGGGTTCTTCAAGGACGTGGACGCGGTGCTGAGCTGGCACCCGAGCAGTTCCAACGGCGCTTCCCAGGGGCAACTTTTGTCGATGGTGACGGCCAAGTTCCGCTTTACCGGCATCGCCTCGCACGCGGCAGCGGCGCCCGAGCGGGGGCGGTCGGCGCTCGATGGCGTGGAGATCCAGAACGTCGCGGTGAACTACTTGCGCGAGCATATCCCTTCCGATGCGCGGGTGCATTACACGATCACCGACGGCGGCGACCAGCCCAACATCGTGCCCGCGCATGCGGAGAGCTTCTACTACGTGCGCCACTACGATCCCGAAGTCGTGCGCGACGTGTTCGACCGTGTGGTCAAGGCGGGCGAGGGCGCCGCGCTCGCGACCGGCACCAAGTTCGAATACGAGATCATCGGCGGCAGCTTCGGCACGCTGCCGAACGACACGCTTGGCCGGGTGGTGGACGCCAGCCTGCGCAAGGTCGGCGGTTACAGCTACACGCCCGAGCAGCAGCGCTTCGCCGACGAGATCGCCAGGACGCTGCCCAAGGGTGCTGCCAAGGGCGGGCCTTCGGCGATCGGTACCTATGATTTCGGGCGCAAGGGTTCGGCGTCGTCGGACGTCGGCGACATCAGCTGGGTCGTGCCGACCGCCAGCCTCGGCACCGCGACCTGGGTGCCCGGCACCGCGCCGCACAGCTGGCAGGCGGCGGCCGCCAGCGGCACCTCGATCGGTGTCGAGGGCGCGGAAGTGGCAGCCAAGACGCTGGCGCTGTCCGGCGCGCAACTGTTCCTCCAGCCCGACAAGCTGCGGGACGCCAAGGCCGAACTGCAGCGCAGCCAGGGCGCGGGGTTCAAGTACGAACCGCTGGTTGGCAATCGCAAGCCGCCGCTGGATTACGCGCGCAGCAGCCTGCCGCGGGGGCGCAAGTAACGGCTGGTTTCCCGCCACCTCGAAAAGGTGGCGGGAATTGCAAGGACGAGCCGGTCAGCCGCGCCCCAACCGCTCGTAAGCGGCCGCGAGCGGGCGCGGATCGACCCAGTCGGCCAGCGGGAAATCGCGTTCCAGGAAGCCGAACAGGCCCAGCGCCTTCTTCTGCTGATCGAACAGGGCAAGGCGCTCGGCATCCAGCGTGGGATGCAGCGTCTTGTGGAAGTCCGCGCCATAAGCCTGCGTCACCGCTTCCACGCTGCCGCGCGTTTCGAACTGCAGGATCTCGTGCACTTTCGCGACATTCTGCGCGGCCCAGTCGGCGGCGCGCAGAGTCACTTCGAGGAAGCGGACGAGATGGTCGAAGTGATCGTCGATCAGGCTCTGGTGGACGGTGATCGGGCGCGGCGTGCCGTTGTTCACGCGCGAGGCCTTGTTCGGCAGCGCATCGAGATCGATGCCGATGACGACGCCCGCCTCGCGCGCGCCGTCCAGAGCCGAGGCGCCCTTGACATAGACCGCGTCCACATCACCGTTCGCCAGCGCATCGATGGCCCAGAGCCTGTTGATCGTGCCCCTTCCGGGTTGCCTGTCACGCCCCGCGCCGCCGATGTTGCGGATGGTGCCGTCCACTTCGATGAGATCGACGTCGTCGAAAGTCAGGCCGCCCGCGTGCAGCGCGCCCTTGTAGCCGAGCAGCGACATGCCTCGCCCGATGCTGGTGCCGCGCAAGTGGCTGGGAATCTCGTGGTCGGTCCAGCTGGGCAGGGCAAGGCGCTTGCCCTTGAGGTGCGCGGGCTGGGTGATGCCGGAATCGGGGCGGACGAGGATGACCTGGCTTTCCTCGATCCAGGTCAGGCCGACGAGCTTGGTCGGCTCGCCCTGTGCGCGTGCGGCGAAAGCGAGGATGTTGCCGCCCTCGCGGATCAGCGTGGGCAGGCGGTGGTCGTAGTGCCGCAGCGCGATCTCGGGCGTCGATTCCTGAAGCGTGCGCACCGGGATGCCTTCGCTTGCGAATTCCTCGGTCAGCCAGCCCAGCTTGTAGGCGAGCCCGGTCGCTGTCGGCACCGGGCAGCGGGTGAACCAGATTTCATCGGGCGCGGTGGATGCATGCGTAGCAGTCTGCGTGGCCATGTCGGTTTCCTTTTTATGGGAGCGCGGGATCAGAAGGTCACCGAAACGGCGCCGCCCCACACGCGGGGCTCGATGATGTATTTGATGTAGCCAAAGTTCGCCGAAGGGATGATCGTCGAGGCGGCGTGGCTGTTGGTCACGTTGCGCGCGAAGACGGAGACCCTGATGTCGCTCGGCAGCTGCCAGGCCAGCGAGGCATTTCCCAGCCACTTGGGATCCTGCTCCAGCGGCGCGGCCTGCGTGCCGGCGTTGAAGTAGAGGTGCGAGCGATAGGACCAGTTGGTCTCCGCGACGATCCTATGGCCGCCGCCTACATCGAAGGTGTATTCGCCGCTGACGCTGGCGGTCACGTGCGGCGCGCGGACGAACTGGTTGCCAGAACAATCGACGCCCGCCTTGCAGTTCGGGAATTCGGTGTACTTGGTGTCGAGCAGGCCGAGCGTGCCGGACAGGCGCAGCGCATCGAAAGGCCGCGCGGTCAGGACCGCTTCGGCGCCCTTCGACCAGCCCTTGCCCGCGTTCGACAACTGGCTGAGCGGCAACTGGATCACCGTGACCTGGATGTTGCTGTAGTCGTTGTAGAACGCCGCGAGGTTGGCGGTCAGACGGCCGCCCAGCCATTCGGACTTCACGCCGACCTCATAGCTCTTGACGTATTCGGGGTTTACCGTGGCCACCTGCGTCTGCAGCGTCGCGCCCGGGTTGAACCCGCCCGAGCGGAAACCCTTGGCGTAACGGGCATAGACATTGAGGCCCGGCGTGAAGTTGTACTTCGCCGTTGCGTCATACGTGAACGCGCGCCAGTTGCGCTTCTCGTCCTGCGCCGCGCGGGTGGCGATGCGGGTGCCGGTCACCGAATTGCGCGACCAGAACGCCACGGTGTCGAGGAAGGTCAGCGTGCCGGTGCCGCCGGTCGCGGTGCCGATGGTGTCGAGATCGATCGCCTTGTCCTCCCACGTGTAGCGGCCGCCCAGGATGATCTCGAGGTTGTCGAGCGGCTCGTACGTGACATTGGCGAAGAGGCCGTAGCTGTTGTTGCTCTGGGTGAACTGCGTGTTCGTCCAGGCCGGGGCGAGGCCGACGGTGTTGGGCAGCACTGCGGTGACCGCCTCGGAATCCAACTTCTCGTAATAGTAGTGGGCGCCGACGATCCACTTCAGGCGGCCCTCGTCCGGTGAAGCAAGGCGCAGTTCCTGATTGAAGATCTTCGCGTTCAGGCTGCTGTAGGTGTGTGTGCCTTCGTGCGGCACCTGCGTGCCGAGTTCGGAGCGGTGCTTGAATTCGTTGTAGCCGGTGATCGAGGTCAGGTGCAGATCGCCCACGTCCCAGTCGAGGTTGAGCTGGGTGCCGCGCTGGCGCAGATCCTGCCCACTGTTCCCGAACGAGGAATTGTTCCTGTAGCCCTGCGCGATTGGGAAACCGGCAGGGTCGGTGGTGCCGAGGCCCTGGTAGATGATGTCGCCGACGTTCTTGTAGTCGCGGTACTGCACGCGCAACAGGGCCTCGAACGTATCGGTCGGCTTGGCGAGCACGGAGAAACGGGCCGCGGCCTCGCGGTTCTTGCCCATCGGGGTGCCGTCGTGCCGGTTCTTCGCGAAGCCGTCGTCATCGCGGAAGTGACCGGCGAAACGCACCGCCACCTTGTCGCTGAGCGGACCGCCCCATGCCCCTTCGAGCAGCGTGGAGCCATAGCTGCCATATTCGGCGCGGGCATAGCCGCTGGCGTCGAAGGCGGGCTTGCGCGAGATGAAGTTGACCGCGCCTGCCGTGGTGTTCTTGCCCCATAGCGTGCCTTGCGGGCCGCTCAGCACCTCTACGCGCTCGAGGTCGAAGATCGGGAAGGCCTGCGCGACGGGAACACCGACGTAGACTTCGTCCTGATAGATACCGACCGGGCTGGTCTGGCCGTTTCCGGGCACCGAATTGCCGATGCCGCGCAGATACCAGCGCGGCGTCAGGTTGCCGACCGAGGTGTCCGCACTGAAGCTGGGCACGAAGCGCGAGATGTCGCTGGCGCGGGTGATGAGCCGGTCGCGCAGGGCATCGCCGCCCAGTGCCACCACCGATGCGGGCACGTCCTGCACGCTCTGGCTGCGCTTCTGCGCGGTGACGAGGATGACGTCGCTGCCGGACTCGCCCGCGTCCGCTTCCTCGGCATGGGCCGCGCCGGAAAGCGACAGGGCCAGCGAGAGGGCAAGGGCCGATGCACCGGCGCTGCCGGTGCCGCGCGGGAAAGTGAAGGTCTTGAGGCCCCTGGATGCCATGGCGTGTATTGTCCTTGTCTGCGAACCGGAAACGATGTGTTCGCGGACAGGCAGAGCAAACGGCGTGCCAAGGACGCAAAATGCCGTTCTGTCAGGGGTTTGATACGGCCGGACGGCAGCCGATGTTCAGATCGACGCACCGGCTGCGCGAATTTCGATGCGGGAATGCGCCATTGGGCGCAGGTGTCAGATGAGGCCGAAGTTCTTCAGGTGCGTGCGCAGCACGCTGCGAGTCACGCCCAGTGCGGCGGCGGTGCGGATCTGGTTGCCCTCGTACCGCGAGAAGGCGGTGCGCACGACGTTCTCGATCGTGCGGTCGAGCAGGGCGCCCTGTTTCTCCTCGAGAAAGCGCGCGACCAGCGGGGTAAGGCGATCTTCCATGATGGCCTGGTCGGCCGCCGCTGCAGGCAATTCTGCGGACGGTTCCTCAGGGGCGGGGCGGATCGTTTGCGGCCGGGCATCGAGCGCATGGAGCGCGAGGTCGTTGGCGGTGATCTGGCCGTCGATGCAGGTCAGGGTCGCGCGCAGGATCGCGTTTTCCAGTTCGCGGATGTTGCCGGGCCAGGGGTGGGAGAACAGCGCTTCTTCCGCCCCCGCAGTGAGTTCCAGTCGCCCCGCCCCGATCTTCGTCCCGTACAGTTCGAGGAAGTGCCGGGCCAGCGGCAGGATGTCCGCACGCCGCTCACGCAAGGGCAGGATCGGCAGGGCGACGACGTTGAGGCGATAGAACAGGTCTTCGCGGAAACGGCCTCCGGAGACGGCCCGGGCGAGGTCCAGGTTGGTCGCCGCGATCAGCCGCACGTCGAGCGCGACGGGTTTGCGCGCGCCGAGCCGGACCACCTCGCGCTCCTGCAGGATGCGCAGCAGCTTGACCTGCAGAGACTGCGGCAGGTCGCCCACTTCGTCGAGGAACAGGGTGCCGCCGTTCGCCGCCTCGAACCAGCCGGGGCGGGCGTCCATGGCGCCGGTGAAGGCGCCGCGTTCATGCCCGAACAGTTCCGATTCGATCAGGCTTTCGGAGAAGGCGCCGCAATTGACGGCGATGAAAGGGCCGCTGCGGCGATCGCTCAGCGCGTGGACGTAGCGGGCGACCAATTCCTTGCCGGTGCCGGTTTCCCCGGTGACGAGCACGGTGGCCTCGCTGGGCGCGGTGCGCTCGATCAGCGGCACCATCGCCCGCGAGCGAGGATCGGAAAACACGAAGGCCCGTGCGCGGATCGCCGGAATCGCGGGATTTGTAGGGTCGAGCGACAGGATCGTCCTGCCGCTGCCTCGCCCTGCCAGAGCTTCCGACCGGTGTTTCGCTAACGCCATGGTTCGTGCCTCCTCGCCGCGCACTGTGCCATCGACTCATTGTCTATAGGAATAGTAGAGAATATAGCCGACTGGCAAGCGTTACCTTCAGGCGGCGCGGTCGAGCGCCCTCAGCGCCAGTGCGGCGGCGAGCGGGCGGGCGTCCACCCAGGCATCGACGTCCACTGACTTTTCGAGGAAGCCGTGCAGTCGCAGGAAGCGCTCCTGCACGCGCAGCATGTCGATCCGCTCGGCGGAAAGGTCGGGGTGAAGCGCGCGGTGGAAGCCGTCGCGATAGGCGGCCTCGACGCCGACCGGCCCCGCGAAAGTCTCGCGCTCCAGGATGTGCTTCAGTTCCACCGGATGCCCGGCGGCCCAGTCGGCGGCGCGCAGGGTCTGGTGAAGGAAGCGCACGACGAGGTCGAAATGCGCATCGATCATGTGGCGATGGGTGACGATCGGACGCGGGGTGCCGTTGTTCACCCGCGTCATGCGGCTGGGATAGGCGTCGAGGTCGATGCCCACTTCGAGCCCTAGCGCCATCGCGGCTTCGGCGGCGGCGGCGCCCTTGACGTAGACCGCGTCCACCCGCCCTTCGGCCAGCGCCTGAAGGCCCGACCACATGCGCTGCATCATCTGCGGTTCGGAGAAGTCCACTTGCGGCGTCGGCACGTCCACCAGCGTCACGTCCTCCAGTTCGAGTCCGGCCAGCCGCAGCGCGTTCTTGATCCCGTGCAGCGACATGCCGCGCACGACCGAGGCGCCCCGCGTCGAGACGTAGCCCGGCAGGGCGAAGCGCAGCCCCTTGAGGTGCGCGGGATCGAGCACCTGTTCGCCGGGGCGCACCATGATCGCCTGCCGCTCGTCGATCCAGGTCAGGCCGATCACGCGGGTTTCCGCGCCCAGCGCCCGCGCCGCGAGGGCGGGGATGTTGCCGCCCTCGCGAAACAGCGCCCGCGTCATGTCGTGATGGTCATGCTCGACCACGCGCAGACGGTCCTCGCGCAGCCAGTTCACGGCGATGCCGTCCCGTCCGAAATCGGCGTCGAGCCAGCCCAGCGACCAGGCGATGCTCGATGCGGCGGGCACCGGCGAGCGTACCAGCCAGATCCGATCGAGTTCCCCAGTCCCAGTCACGCTCACCGCACCGCATCTCCGTTCGTTCGCCGGCCTGAAAGCAAAGGCCGTGCCAGCGCCGGGCCATGGCGCGATTGAGCGGTTCCGGCCGCTCGCGTGTCCAGATCGCGACGCTGCGCTGCGCAGAATTGCGCAGCAGGGCGGCACGCAGGAACCGAGGCGCGGGAAGCGCCGTGGTTTGCCGAGCATGGCACGGTCCATGCTTCGGAGAAACCGCAATATCTCGATCGAAGGGAGCCACCGATGGCACTGCGTTTCTACTGGCACTTGTCGAGCACTGCGGCGGCCGACCGGCGCCGCGCCGAATGGGGCGATGGTGACCGGCCCTGGGTTCCGGCCCGTGATGCCGGCAGCCGCCGCCTCCAGATCAACCACTACGACTACCTCACGCAGGTTGCGCGCGCGGCCGAGCTGACCGGCTTCGACGGTATCGTGATACCCGACGAGCCTGAGGGCGAGGAGCCGTGGATCGTCACCGGCACCCTGCTGCGCGAGACGCGGCGGGTGCAGCTGGTCACGGCCGTCGCGCCGGGGTCGGCTTCGGGCGTCTACCACGCCAAGATGGCGGCGAGCGTGCAGCGCTTCTCGGGCGACCGGCAGGGCTGGCTGATCGACCCGCGCCAGGGGCCGGAAGCCGGGGACGCCATCGACGAGGCCGAAGTGCCCGCGCGCACCGGCGAACTGTTGACGCTGCTGGACGGCGTCTGGGGCGACGGTCCGTTCGATCAGGAGGGCCGCCACTTCGTCGTCGAGAAGGGCGGCTTCGGCGATCTCGTACGGGGGCGCCGCCGTCCGCCGGTGTGGCTGCGCGCCTCGCAGGCGCCCGATGCGGACCTGCTCGCCCATGCCGAAGTGTTGCTGCTCGATACCGGCCTGTCGATCGAGGCACTCGGCGATTTCGTGTCGGGCGCGCGTGATGCCTACCCGGATTTGCGCATCGCCGCGCGGATACCGCTGCTCGCCCGCGCCGAAGCGGCCGACGTCGCGGTGGAGCGCGGGCGGACGGCGCCCTCGGCCGATACGCTGGTCGGCACGTACGATGAGGTCGCCGCGACGCTCGCGGACCTCGAACGGGCGGGCCTCGATATCGCCGTGCTGTCGGCCACCAACCAGATTCACGAAGTCCACGTCGCGGGCGAGCAGGTCATCGGCCGCGTGCGCGCAGCGGCGATCGCCGCCTGAAGGAAAGGGCAACGACATGAGCATCGATTTCTACTGGCGCATCCCCACGCATGGATGCAGCAGCTCGATCCGCGAGCGCAGCTTCAACCGGGGAGACTGGTCGCCGCTGGCCCCCGGCAACCAGACGCCGGGGCTGGTGGACGGCGGGCCCGACGGGACCAGCTACCTCGACCACATGGCCGAGATCGCGCGCGCGGCGGAGATTTCCGGTTTCGTCGGCGGGCTGCTGCCCTCGTTCCCGATGACCGACGACCCCTGGGTGATCTCCGCCGCGCTTGCGCGGGCGACCAAGGCCTTCCGCTTCATGATCGCGTTCCAGCCGGGATTCCTCAGCCCCGTGCGCGCCGCGCGCATGTCCGCCAGCCTGCAACGGGCGACCAACGGGCGGGTGGTCTACAACATCATCACCGGTGGCGGCGGTCCGGCGCAGCGCTGGTGGGGCGACCCCTTCGACCACGACGATCGCTACGGCCGCACCACCGAGTTCCTCGACGTGATGAAGGGCGTGTGGAAGGACGGCCCCTATACGCACAAGGGCCGCTTCTACGAGGTCGACAACGGCGCCCTGCCGCCGGCGCTGGCGCAGGAGGATCTGCCGACGATCTACTTCTCCGGCTCGTCCGAGGCGGCGTTGCAGTCGGCCGCGCGCCACGCCGATTATTACCTCTCGTGGCTGGAGCCGTTCGGGCAACTGGCGCAGAAGTTCGATCAGGTGAAGGCGCGCACCGCCGAACTCGGCCGCGCCATCAAGTGCGCGATCCGCGTCGAAGTCGTCGCCCGGCCCACCGAAGAGGAAGCCTGGCGCGAGATCGAACTGGGCTTCGCCAATGTAAAGGCCGCCAGCCGTAACGAGTTCGGCGAGCGGCGCGGGGACTCGGTGGGCGTGCAGCGCCTGGCCGGGCTGGGCGTGGCCGACGCGCGGGACTGGCGCGACCTTATCGTCTCGCCCAATGTCTGGGGCGGGTTCAGCCTGCTGCGCCCCGGTCCGGCGCTGGGCATCGTCGGCAGTTACGAGAACGTCGCGGCGCGGCTGGACGAACTGATCGGGCTGGGCGCGGATTCCTTCATCCTCGCCGCCACGCCGCATCTGGAAGAGGCTTACCGGGTGGGCGAGGAAGTGCTGCCGTTGCTGGGGCACCGGGCGGTGCAGCGGCTGGAGGCGGCGGAGTAGGCGAAAAAGAGCCCGGCGATTTTCGCCGGGCCTTGTTGTCTGTCACCCTCGTCATTGCGAGCGAAGCAATCCAGGGCGGTTTAATGCTGCCTTGGATTGCTTCGCTTCGCTCGCAATGACGAACGGGGCTCAGCGCGGCTCGGTCCACCAGCCTTCGAGTTTCAGGTCGCGGATCGCCTTGTCGACATAGCTGCGGTCGATCAGGTGCGAGACGTCCACCTTGCTGCGCGTCAGCCCGGTCTGCGCGGCGTAGTCCGCCACGAAGTCGAAGTGATCCTGTATTTCGCGGCCCGGCAGCGGGGAATAGCGCTGGCGCCACGGAAGCTGGTTGTTTTCGGCGTCCCGGATGACCGCTTTGAGCGGTGTGCCGCCCAGCGTTCCCCACGACAGCACGGTGTCGCGGTGCTTCTCCTCGCTCGACCAACGCGCCTGCCGTACGAAGGCATCGACGACGATCTGGACGATGTCGGGGTGCGCGTCGATGAAGTCCTTTCGCGCGAACGTTCCGGCGACCATCTTCCAGCTTTCCGGTGCATCCTTGGTGGACCACAGGACGCGGGCGAGGCCCTTTTCCTCCAGCACGTAGGGCTCGGCCTGGATCAGCACGATGGCATCGACTTTGCCGCCGGTCAGCGCGGCCTGTCCGGCGACGGCATTGACGTTGATGATCTTGAAGTCATCCAGCGTCATGCCCTGCGACTGGACGTAGCGCGCGAATCCCGCCTCCCACGGCCGTCCGCGATGGAGCGCGATGCGCTTGCCCTTGAGGTCACGCAAGGTGCGCGCGGGCGATTCCCGGCCCACCGCGAGGTAGATGTTCGAACCCGCGCGGCTGGGGACCACCAGCTTGAGGTTCACGCCGCCCGCCATCGCGATCACCGAGGGCAGGTCGCCATAGGCCGCCATGTCGATGGTCTTCGCGGCGAAGCCCTCGTTCACCACCGGCCCGCCGACGGAAGGCGGCACCGGCACCCAGCGGGCCTTCCAGCCCTTCTTCGCCAGTTCGGCGTCGAGCCAGCCGTCCTTCTGTATCCGGGCGAGGCCGCCGATGAACTCGTTCGCCCCGTTCTTCGGCGAGACGATTCCGGCGATGTCGACGACTTTTTCCGCCGGCTCGCCGCTTTCGGAAGAGCAGGCGCCCAGCAATGCGAGGGCGGGCAGCAGCAGGGCCAGGAACGTGCGGCCTTTGGTCATGGATAACTCCGGGTCAAGGTGGTGCGGGATCCTTCGACAAGCTCAGGATGAGCGGAGGTGGGGTAAACTTCCCAATTCCGCTCAGGCTGAGCTTGTCGAAGCCCAATGGCCATCAGCTACGGGTTCGCGCCGGAAACGAGACGAGCGTGCCGTCCTCCTCGCGCGGTTCGCGGGTGAGTTCGCCGAGGATCTCGTCCTTGAGGCGGTGCAGCAGGGGCGAGGCGCGGTCGCGCGGGTGGGGCAGGTCCACGTCCACCACGCGGGCGATGCGGCCCGGGCGCGGCGACATGACGACCACCCGGTCGCCGAGGAACAGCGCCTCGTCGACGTCGTGCGTTACCATGATCATGGTGGTGCCCGCTTCCATCCAGATGCGCTGGAGTTCGGCCTGGACCTTGACGCGGGTGAGTGCATCGAGCGCGCCCAGCGGCTCGTCCAGCGCCAGCACCCTGGGTTCGTTGACCAGCGCGCGGGCGATCGCGGCGCGCTGGGCCATGCCGCCCGAAAGCTGGTGCGGATAGGCCTCGCCGAAGTCGGACAGGCCGACCAGCGCGAGGTGCTCGGCGATCAGGCGTTCGCGCCGTTCCTTCGGCGGTTTCTGGTTGAGCAGCGCCACCTCGACGTTCTGCGCCACCGTCATCCACGGGAACAGGCGGTGATCCTGGAACACGAGGCCGCGTTCCAGCCCGGTGCCCGCGACGCGGGTGTCGTCCAGCCGAATCTCGCCGTCGTAGTCGGTGTCGAGGCCCACGATCAGCCGCAGCAGCGTGGACTTGCCGCAGCCGGAGGGGCCGACGATGCTGACGAACTCGCCGGGCCGGATCGACAGGTTGATGTCGTCCAGCACGGTCATCGATTTGCCTGACATCGCGTAGCGCTTGGACAGGCCGGCGATGCGCACGGCGCCGGTGCGGGATGGTCCGGTGGTCCCGGCAGGTTCGCGCAAGTGTCGAGGGTCGGTCATGGCTTGTCCTAGTTTCCGGGGGCGGGCTGCCAGCGCAGCAGGCGGGCGCGCAGCAGGGCGAACAGCTGGTTGAGGGCAAAGCCCATCACGCCGACGCAGGCGACGCAGACGAGCACCACGTCGGTCCGCGCGGCGACCTGCGCGGCCATCATCTCGGTGCCGAGGCCGGCGGTGGCGCTGAACAGCAGCTCGACGCCGATCGTGGCGATCCACGCGAAGGCGAGCGCCTGCGAAATGCCGGTGAAGATCAGTGGCAGCGCGCTGGGCCAGGCGATCAGGCGCAGCGACTGCAGGCGGTTGAAGCCGTAGAGGCGGCCCACTTCGGCCAGCTTGCCCTCGACCGCCTGCATGCCCTTCTGGGTGTTGAGGACAGTCGGGTAGAAGGCCGAGAGCGAGACGAGCAGCAACTTGGCACCGTCGCCGTTGCCGAACCACAGCGCCACCAGCGGCAGCCAGCCGAGGATCGGCACCTGCCGCAAGGTAGTCACGATCGGCCCGGCGGTGCGGTCGAACGGCCGCCACAGGCCCATGGCTATCCCGGTGGCGATGCCGATCGAGCCGCCGATCAGCAGCGCCGTCAGCGCGCGCTGGAGGCTGGCCCCGGCGTGAAGCAGCAACCGCCCGTCGAGCAGCATCTCCACCAAGCTGCGCGCGACCTGTTCCAGCGGTGCGAAGGCATAAGCATGGCCCGCGCCCTGCCGCGATTCCCACTCCCACCAGCCGAGCACCAGCGCCGGAAACAGCAGGGCGAGCGAAACGGATCGCAGGCGCAGGCTCATGTCGCGGTCCTCCAGCGGCTCAGGTGGCGTTCGAGCCGGACCATCGAAGCGTCGAGCAGAAAGCCGATCAGCCCGGCGACGATGACGCCGCAAAGCACGACGTCGATCTGGAACAGCTGGCGGCCCATCTCCATCATCTGGCCGAGCCCGCTGTCGGCCGCGAGCAGTTCGGCGGCGACCAGCGAAAGCCAGCCGCGCGTCAGGCCCAGCCGCAGTCCGGTCAGCACTTGTGGCACCGTCGCGGGCAGGATCACCCGGGCGAGGAAGGGGGCCAGCGGCATGCGGTAGAGCCGGGCGACTTCGCGGTGGCTGGCGGGGATGTCGCGCACCGCGTCATGCGTGGCGAGGGCGGAGGGGAAGAAGCTTGCGACCGAAACGATGACGATCTTGAAGCTGTCCTCCACGTCGAAGAACAGGATCAGCAGCGGGATGAAGGCGATCGTCGGCACCTGCCGAATGCAGGTGAACGTCGGCCAGAGCAGCCGGTGCACATTGCGCGAAAGCGCCATCGCAACGCCGGTGGAGACGCCGACGAGACTGCCCGCCAGGAACCCGCAGGCGAGGCGGTAGAGGCTGGCCGAAAGGTGGCGTTCCAGCTCGCCGCTGGATGCCATCGCCAGCAGGGTGGCGCCGATCTGTTCGAGCGGGACGAGCACTTGCCTGGGCCAGATGCCGGTCGACGCGGCGATTTCCCATAGAACCAGCAGGGCGAGCACCGGCGCCAGTCTGATTGCGGCTTTCCCTGGACTTGGTCTGTGCACTGCGAAAGGTACTCCCGGTGCCGGTGCGGCGCTTGGTCACTTCCGGGCCAATTCAGCAAGGTCCATGCCAGACACCGCAAACCGACTGTGCGGGCGGACCGGATGGAAAGAGCGGGGCGGCGCTGTCGAAATCTGCGCAGTGGCTGCATCGAAACCGCCAGAGGCGGGCAATCAGGTTGCCAGCGCGCGCCGGGAGGCATAGGCCCGCAGGCATGAACTGGCTCTACCTTGTCGGCGCCATCGGCTTCGAGATCATCGCCACGTCCGCGCTCAAGGCTACGGACGGCTTCACCCGCGTGGTGCCCACCGCCGTGACGGTGGCGTGCTACGTCGCGGCGTTCTTCTGCCTTTCGGTGGCCTTGCGCACGATCCCGATGGGGGTGGCTTATGCGATCTGGTCGGGCGTGGGGATCGTCGCGATCTCGCTGATCGGGCTGGTTGTCTATCGCCAGCAGCTGGACGCACCGGCACTGGCGGGCATCGCGCTGATCCTGGCCGGCACGCTCGTCATCAACCTGTTTTCAAAAGCGGCCGGGCACTGAAAGTTTAATCGACTGACGTGGATACGGCACCGGCCGCTGCTTCTGCGGGGCAGAAGCAAGCCCGCACCCGCGCAAGTCTGCGCGGGTGCGGCGGAACGCATCGCTCAATCCTCGATCCGGCCGTGCGAGTCCGCTTCGCCCTTGCGCCAGTAGCCGGCGGCCTTGGACCATTCGCGCGGGTGGCCGCGTTCGGTGACGAGGTGGTCGCGCACCGCGCGCGCCACGGTGGTTTCCCCGGCGATCCACACGAAGCCGTCGCCCTCCGGCAGCGCGATGTTGCGCAGCACGGCGAGCAGCGCAGCGGGATCGTCGGCGCTTCGTGCGGGACGGTGAGCCCAGATCGGCACAAGCCGGGCGGCGGTCTCGAAGTGCTGTTCCTCCTCGGGGCCGGTCACCGCGACGACGCTGATGACGTGCGCGCCTTCGGGAAGTTCCTCGATCCGGCGGCCGATGGCCGGAAGCGCCGTCTCGTCGCCGACGAGAAGCCACCAGTCGAAAGTGGGAGAGATCACCGCCGAACCGCGCGGGCCGCCGATTTCGAGGGCATCGCCCGGTTCCGCGTCGATCGCCCAGCGGGTTGCCGGGCCGGCGTCGTGGACGGCGAAATCGAGCGTGAGGGTGCGTTCCTCGCGGTCGTAGGCGCGCGGGGTATAGTCGCGCCGCTGCTCGCCGCCGTCTCCGGCAGGGAGGAACAGCTTGACATGGTCGTCTGCGCCGAGGCTGACGAAATCGGCAAGGTCGTCGCCTTCCACGACGATGCGGATCATGTTCGGCGTGATGCTTGTCTTGTCGCGCACGGCAAGGTGGCGGCGACGCGTTTCGTGGCGGTGGCGGGTGATTTCATGCTTCATCGGGATAGCTCCTGGATTCAGGCGGGCGCATAGCGGCTGACTTCGATCCCGGTGCCCACGGGCAGCAGGATGCTCGTCACGCCGGGCTTGGCGCGCACGGCCTCGACATAGGCGCGGGCGTTCTCGCCGCCGGGCCGGATGATGTTGTCGGCAACGATCACCGCGCCGGGCGCCAGTCTGGGATAGAAGGCGTCGAGCGCGGGGACGTAGAGGTCTTTCCACAAGTCGAGCAGGACGAAGTCGATCGGCTCGTCGATCGCCGCGATCAGTTGCAGCGCGTCGCCGACGCGGAAGTCGATGTATTCGGCAAGTCCCGCCGCCGCCGCCTGTTCGCGGGCGTGGGCGGACTTGTAGTCCTGCAGTTCCAGCGTGATGACCTTGCCGCCCGAAGCGCGCGCGGCCTCGGCCAGCCAGATGCCGGAATAGCCGTAGGAGGTGCCGATCTCCAGGATCGTGGGCGCATCGAGGCTGCGCGCGATCAGGTTGATGAGCCGCCCCGTGTCCGGCCCGACGGCGAGAAGCCGGTCGTCCCTGGACCCGGGCGTGAAGGGCTGCGTGCGTTCGTGCGCGATGCGGGCGTGATAGCCTTCCAGCACCGCGCTGACTTTATCGTCCATGTCCTGTCCTTGATCGACGGCGTCCCGTTTCATGTCCGGGGACTCGGTGAGTGCCTTGCCGTCTCAGGATAAGGATGGATAAGCGTCAATCAAGATATATCTTAAAAGTAATTTGTATCGCTTGGTATCACGCCCGTCCCGCTACCGGGACGGGGCGTTTCGCCGTCAGAAGTTGAAGCCGAACTGCGCCGTGATCGAGCGCCCGCGCGTGGGCTGCAGGAAGGTGTTGGTCGAGCCTGTCAGGCCGCTCACGAAGTTCAGCTGGTCGGTCAGGTTCTGCACCTGGATCTGCGCGTTCCAGCGCGGCTGGCGGTAGAACAGGCCAAGGTCGAGGTTGTAGCTGGTGGGGATGCGCACCGTCTTGCTGAGGTTCAGATACCACGGGCTTGTCAGCCAGCCCGACAGTTCCGCGCCGAAGCCCGAAGGGTGGCGCCAGTCGAGGTAGCCGCTGAGGTTGTACTTGGGGATCTGCACCGCGTCGAAGCGGCCCGCCGGCAGCTGGTTGAGCACGTTGCTGTCGCTGAACACCGTTCCGTTGTCCGCCACGAAGCCGCGCGGGGCGAAACCGGCCTGCGAGGTGTACTCGTTGTAGGCGGACAGGTAGTTGAAGTTCAGCCCGGTGCGCCAGGCTTCGCTCGGCTGGTAGCGCAGGGTGGTCTCGATGCCCTTCACCTTGAGGCGGGCGATGTTGTTGAACTGGTCGGGGCTCTGGTCGCGGGCCTGCTTGAAGCCGGAGAGGGTCACGAACAGCTGGCCCGCGATCGGCTCGGCCTTGATGCCGACTTCGTAAAGCTCGCTCAGGCTCTTGAACTGCAGCGGGTTGAGCAGGTTCGCCGCCGCGCCGCTGCCCCAGGTGAGGCCGTTGGAGAACAGGCCGGTGTTGATCGCGATCGAGCGGTCGTACGTGAAGTAGATCGTCGAGCTTGCGGTCGGCTTGACGTAAGGGCTGACCTGGACCGAGTAGAGCTTGAAGTCGCCGTCGTCCTTGCGCTCGCTGGCGCCGGGCAGCGGGAAGGGGTTCCTGATCGAGGCATCGACCCAGCTGCGGCTGCCGCCCACGTTCAGCCCCGCGAAGTCGCCGAACTTGAGGTTGTGCTGGGTGAAGGCGGTGATCGTCGTCCAGGCCGTCTGCGAGGTATAGGCGGCGACCGATTCCGCGTAGAGACCGTTGCCCGCGTAATACATCGGCGGCAGGCTCAGCCAGCCGAAGTAGTTGGAATACTGCGGCTGGCCCGCCGTGCCGATCCACGCCGCGTTGCCACCGTTGGGATTGGCGGTGGTGATGCCCAGCAGGTCGCCCGGGTTCTTGGTCGAGGGATCGAGCGTCAGGTCATAGGCGTAGATGCTCGTGCCGAAGCTGTTGTTCGCCGCGATCGAGCGGTTGGTCTCGCGCCGGTAGATCACGCCGGTATTGCTGTCGTCGACAATGCCGCCGCCGAAGTCGAAGCTGTGGCGCACCTCGAGGCGGTTGTCGAAGATGCGGTCGCGCGACTGCACCTGGAACGATCCGGTGGCGTCGGTGGTGTCGCTGGAGCGCTCGTAGAAGGTGCTGTTGACCACGCTGGTGTGCTCGCCGACGTCCCAGTTCAGCTTGAGCTGCGCGGTGAAGCGCCTGGAGGTGTTCTGGTCCTCCGCGCGCTGTGAGCGCTGGCGGGAGATCTTGGTCAGTTCGTTGCCTTCCAGCGTCGGGTCGTAGACCCAGCCGCGTACGGTGCCGGGGCTCGTCTGGGTGTTGGGCGAGGCGGTCTGGAAGGTGCCGGGCACGACCACGTACTGGCCCGCGGAATTGCGCGCGCGCTGCACCCAGCCGGTGGTGGCGGAATTCGCGTCACCCGAGGCGAAGACCGGCGACCAGTAAGTCGAGCCGTTCTGGATGATCGGCGTCGCCCGCCCCGCGTAGTAGAGGCCGTCGTCCACCAGCGACTGCGTCGCGCGGTTCCAGCCGTGCGTGACGTTCCAGTCGTAGTAGTTGTCGTAGGAGGCGTTGAGGTCGGCGCGGAAGTTGCTCGCCGGTTTCCATGCCAGCGCGCCGTAGAAGGCGTAGAAGTTGTTCTTCACGTTGTCGTAGTAGTCGTCCTGCTTCTGCACCGTGATGCTGGTGCGGTAGGCCAGGGTGTCGCTGATCGGCGCGGTGTCGTCGCCGGTCACGGTGAAGCCGAACTTCGACTTGCCGTCCGGAATGATCGAGCCGATGCGCGTCGTCAGGCTGGAGCGGCGCTGGTCGAAGTCCGGCTTCTTGGTCAGGTAGTTGATATAGCCGCCGCTGCCCGTCACCGAACCGAAGATCACCGAGGAGGGACCGGCGACGATGTCCGCGCCTTCGTAGGCGTTGAAGTTTGCCGGGTGGCGTACGGCATAGCCGCGCTGGCCGTCCTGGAACACTTCGGAGCCCTGTGCGCGCAAGGTCGGAACGATCCCTGCGTTCTGCCCGCCGCCGCGCGTGATGCCCGGCGCGTACTTGGCGAGATCGTCGGAGCTGGTGATGATGTCCTTGGTGAGCTGCTCGGTATTGATCTGGGTGACCGAGCGCGGCGTGTTCAGCAGCGTCTCGCCGGTGCCGTAGATCGAGGTCGGCGCGCGGCTCGAGAGGATCGACGTTTCCTTGTTCAGCCGCTCGCCGTTGACGGTGATCGCGTCCCCGTCCCTGTCGGCGGTTTCGGCAGCCCCCTCCTCGGCGGTCTCGGCATGGGCGGTGGCGGTGAACGCCAGCGACAGGGCGCTGGCGGCGATAAGGTACTTGGTGACGCGCATGGGATGCTCCTGCTTCGACCCGGCAATTCGGTCTCTTGCGGCCGGTGTCTTCAAGGCGGAGCCGAAACCCTCATGCGGACCCCCCGGTGCGGCCGCTCCACCCTTGCAGGCTGTTAAGCAAAGCGCGTGCCAGAGGGGTTTGTTGTTTTAATTCAATGATATGTTCGGAGCGGTGGCTGGTGGAATCTGCGCATTGCGGCGGCGCGTTGAACAGTTCGCAACGCATGGTGATTTCGCAGCATGTCGCGGCGAGGCGACCATCGCATCGATTTGAAATATAGTGATAATCCGTGATGGCCCAGGACTTGCTTACGATTTTCGCACAACAGCGAAAGGTCGAGGCATATGGCAGTCAAGCTACTCTGGTATCTCACCGCACCGGACGGCGTGGTCCCCTGGGAGGAGAAGGGGCGCTGGGACACCGGCTTCGACCACCTTCAGCAACTGGCCGCGACGATCGACAAGCTGGGCTTCTACGGCGCCCTGCTGGCGACCGGTTACGGCGGCAACGACGTCCTGACCGTGGCCGCCGCGACGCTTTCGGTGACGAAGCGCATGACGTTCCTGGGCGCGATCCATCCGGGCCTGCTCTCGCCCGCCAAGCTCGCGCAGATCGCGCTGACCATCAACCAGTTCTCGGGCGGACGTCTGGCGCTGAACGCGGTGAACGGCAACGACGCGACGCAGCAGGCCTATGGCATGTTTCTCGAACATGACGAGCGCTACGACTACAGCCTCGAGTACTGGCGCGCCTTCAAGCATGCCTATTCGGGCGATCCGGAGGGCTTCCACGGCAAGTATATCCAGCTTACCCCGCCGCCTGCGCGCGGCTATCGCCCGGCCCACGAAGGGGCGGAGCGTCCGTCCGTGCCGCTGTGGGGCGCGGGCACGTCCGCGCCCGGGGTGGCCCATTCGGTGCAGCTGCTCGATACGTACCTGAGCTTCGCCGACACCCCGCCGCGCCTCGGCGACAAGTTCCGCCGGGTCGGCGCGGAGGCCGCGAAGCTGGGCCGCACGCTGGATTATGGCACCCGCCTCCAGATCATCGTACGCGAGACCGAGGAAGAAGCCTGGGACTACGCGCAGTGGCTGATCGACCAGACCTCGCTCGATTATGCATACCAGGGCCTCAAGCGCTTCCTGCCGCCGGGCGAGACGCTGGAGACCTACCGCAGCGCCGATCCGCAAGTGAACCGCAACCTCGACACCTTGCGCAGCGGGCGGTGGCCCAAGGCCCGCGACTTCGAGATATATCCGAATATCTGGACCGGCCCGGCGCTGCACGGCTTCGGCATCCTCGGCCCGGGCGCGGGCACCACGCTGGTCGGCAGCGCCGAGAACGTCGCCGCCCGCATCCGCGAGTTCGAGGCGCAGGGGGCGAAATCGTTCATCCTTTCGGGCTGGCCGCTGATCGAGGAAGCGCACCGCGTGGCGCACCTGCTGTTCCCGCTGCTCGACCTCGACCACGGTTTCGAGGTGCCGCTGCTCAATGCCCGGCGCACCCGGCCGCTGCTGTCGGTCGCCTGAGGAGATAGCGCATGACCACCATGACTTTGCCCGTCGCATCGCTCGACCAGATCTTCGGCAATGCCCGCAGCAACCACCGCTACCAGCCGCGCGCCGTGGGGGAGGAGACGGTGCGCGAACTCTACGAATTGACCAAGCTGGCGCCCACCGGCTTCAATTCGCAGCCCGCGCGCTACGTCTTCATCCGGTCGGCCGAGGCGCGCGAGCGGCTGGGCGCGGTGCTGTCGAGCAGCAACCGCGACAAGGCGCTGGCGGCGCCGCTCAACGCCATCGTTGCATGGGACAGCGCGTTTCCCGAACGCCTGCCGCAGATCCATCCGGGCCGCGATCTCAGCGGCTTCTTCACCGATCCGGCGAAGCGGGAGTCGGCGGGCGTGTTCAACACCGCGCTGCAGGCAGGCTTCCTGATCGTGGCGGCGCGCTCGCTGGGGCTGGATGTGGGGCCGATGACCGGCTTCGACGCGGCGGCGCTGGACCGCGCGTTCTTCCCGGACGGCCGCTATCGCTCGCTACTGGTGCTGAACCTTGGCTACGGCGATCGCAGCCAGATTTCCGAACGCGGCGTGCGGCTGTCGTTCGAGGATGCGGTGCAGGTGCTTTAACCGACAGGAAGGGCCGCCGGGGTCGCAAGCGGCGGCCCTTCCTGTGGGCACCAGCCGTTGCCCCCTCAGGCCGGTGCGAATTCGCGGGTGAACGAGCGGCCCTTCTCGAGCAGCCCGGTGCGCTTCCACTGCAGGTCGAGCGCACCTTCGGTATAGACCTGCGCCCCGCCGATCTGCGCGGCGATGGCCTGCAGGCGGGCGGATTCCTCGATCAACAGGACAAGCTGCGCGGTATCGACGATGCCCTTGCCCCAGAAGTTCGCGCCGCCGTTGCTTTCCAGCAGACCCGGTGGCGGCGCGAGGTCGGGGTAGGTGTCCAGACGCTCGCGGATCGTCTCCAGCACGCTGACGCGGCGCTCCAGATGGTTGGGAATCTCGCGCGCCAGCAGGTGGCGCTGGGCCGCGACGTAGAGGATCGGGAACGGCTTGTGCGCCAGCGACCATGCGGCAAGGTGCGGCGTATGGGCGTGGATCAGCGTATCCGCGCCCAGCCGCGTCTCGTTCAGCACGGAATCCCTGGCATCCGAGAAGCGCGATGCGGCGACCTTCACCTCGCTGTCGCGCGACCACGGCGAGGGAAAGCGGAACGCGAGCAGGACATCGCGATCGGGCACCTTGTGCGCAACGTTGAAGATCAGGCTGGCGGTCAGCGTGCCGCTGTCCTTGAGGAACCGGAAGGCGTGCGCTGCGTCGTCGCGGGCCCTGGCGATATAGTCGGCCAGTTCGATGTCGATGCTGTCGGTCATGGCTTGCGCTCCTTATTCGGCGGCGACACGGCTTTCGGCGGCGATCAGGGTACGCGCCTCGATCAGCGGGCCGCGGTCGATCCACGCGGCGACGTCGAAGTCGGCCTCCAGAAAGCCCCAGTCACGTAGGAAGTCCTTCTGCGCCGAGAGGCCCGCCACATAGTCCTCGGTCAGGCGCGGGTGCAGGCTGGTGGCGTAGCGCGGGAAGGTGGCGGCGATCGTCTCGCGGTCCGAACGGCCGTCTTCGGCGGTCAGGGCATCGAGCGCGGCTTCCGGATTGGCCTCGGCCCATTCGGCTGCGCGCAGCAGCGCGGCGATGTAGCGCACCACGAGATTGCGGTTCTGCTCGAGGAAACTGCGGTGGACGGTCAGCGGACGCGGGGTGCCGTTGTTGATGCGGTGGAGCGGATTGGGCTGGTCGGTCAGGCGCACGAGTTCGTGCAGGGCCGTGCCATGTTCGCGCAGCAGGCGCAGGCCGGAGGACTGGCGCAGGAACACGGCGTCCACGCGCCCGTCGAACAGCGCGTCCAGTTCCGCCCCGCCTGATCCGGGGCCCGATCCGCGCCCGGTGGCGCCGTAGACGTTGCGCTCCACCGGCACGTCCACGAAGGTTACTTCGTCGCGGGTGAGGCCCGCGACCGCCAACCCGTTGGCAAGGCCGTGGAAATTGGCGCCGCGCTGGAAGTCGATCGAGATGCCGGCATAAAGCGGCACCGCCAGCCGCTTGCCCCTGAGGTCCGCCAGCGTGCGGATGTCGCTGTCGGCGCGGGTGACGATGGACTGGAATTCGTCCACCCAGCTGATCGCCAGCACCACCGTGTCCGCCCCCTTCGCGCGGGCCCAGATGGGAGGAATGTTGCCGCCTTCGCGGAACATCGAGGGGATCGAGTGGTCGAAGTGGCTCTCGCGCACCGCCGCGTCGCCCGATTCCTGCAGCGAGCGCAAGGTGACGTCATCGCCGAACTCGTCGTGCAGGAAGCCCTGCTGGATCGCGATGGTGGAGGCAGTGGCGCCGCCGCAGCGGGTGAACAGGATTTCCGTATCGCTCATGATCGTATCCTTGTCGGTGTTTGAAGTGGATGGCCTCGGTCCCTTCCTTTCGTCATTGCGAGCGGCACAGCCGCGCGGCAATCCAGAGCGGCGTCAACTGCCCTGGATTGCTTCGCTTCGCTCGCAATGACGGACGGGTAGGGGCAAAGTGGAGTGCTCCGTAGAGTGATGGTCAGGTCAGGCGTGCCGCCAAAGTGCGTCGGTGCGCCAGGCGGAAAAGGCGGTGCGGTCGGGCGTGACGCCGCCGATGGCATTGGCGGCGGCGTCCTGGTTGTTGGAAAAGCCCCAGATCAGCAGACCGCCCTTGTCGTGCTGGATACGCTGCGCCGCGCTGACGAGGGCCTTGCGCTTCTCGACATCGGGCTGCCCTGCGGCCTGCGTGACGAGGCGGGTGAACTCCGCATCGTTGAAATGCGTCTTGTTGCCCGCCGAGCGCGGCCCGTCATGCTGCTGCAGCGTGAGCAGGAACGGCCGCGAAACGCCCGATACCGTGCTGAAGGTCCAGTTGTTCTTGTCCGGCCCGGCGAAGATGGAATCGTCCACCAGCCTGATCTTCACCGTGACGCCGGCTTCTCGCGCCTGCTCGGCGAACACGATCGCGGCATTGCCGCCCGCACCTGCCGTCGTCACCAGTTCCACCGTCAGCCCGCTGCCATGTCCAGCCGAGCGCAGCAGGCTGCGCGCTTCGGCGATGTCGCGCCGGCGCTGCGGGATGGTGTGGTCGAACGTCGGGTCGCTGGGCGAATAGAGGTCGTTCGCCACGCGGCCCTGGCCGTGCAGCACGCGCTTCACCAGTTCCTCGCGGTCGGCGATCAGACGGAAGGCCTTCGCCACGCGCGGATCGTCGAATGGCGCTTTGCTCAGGTTCATCGCGAAGCCCTGCCAGCCATCGGTCTCGGAGGAGACGAGCTGGAACTGGTCGGAGGACTTGAAGAAGGCGAGTTGCTCGAAGCCGATCGTCGGCGCCACGTCCACCTGCCCGGTCTGCATCGCCTGCAGCCGCGCGATCGGGTCCTTGAAGTCGATGATCTCGACCTCGTCCAGCCAGGGCTGTTCCGGCTTGTAGTAGTTCTCGAACCGGCTGAAGACCGAACGCTGGCCGGGCGTGAAGCTCTTGAGGCGGTAAGGCCCGGCGCCGACCGGGTTCTTCACCGGATCGTAGTCGGTCGGCACGATGCCGCCCCAGCTCATCCACAGTTCGGGCAGGGCGGCAAGGCCGTGGCCCTGTTCGAACGGGATGGTGACGGTCAGCGGATCGAGCGCCCTGATCCCGTCGCGCTGCAATCCGGGGATGTAGGAGCCGTAAGGCGACGCCAGCGCCGGGTCGGTCAGGCGGCGCAGGGAGTAGATGACGTCCTCGGCGCGGATCGATTTGCCGTGGTGAAATTCCAGCCCTTTCCTGAGGCGGATGGTCCACTGCGTCGCGTCGGCATTGACGTCGGCGAACTCGGCGAGCGCCAGTTCGGGGTTGGCCTGGCGGTTCCACTCCCACAGCTTGCTGTAGAGCGCCCAGCCCCGGAACGAGCCGGTGCCGAGCGGCTTGTGCGCGTCGAGATTGCCGGTCTGTGCGCCCGAGATGATGGCGATGCGGGCCTTGCCGCCGCGCTGCGGCCTGCCGCCGGTGGCGGTAGCGGGCGCTTCCTTGCCGCAGGCTGACAGCAGCCCGGTCCCCAGCGCCAGTCCCCCCGACAGCAGGGCGCCCCGGGCAAGAAATGCGCGGCGCGACCGGTCAGTCATGACGCGCGGTCCTTGCGGAAACGGATCGGCCGGCGGGGTGGGACTGGGGCACGCATGCTCTCCTTGCGGGAATGGGCAAGCCGTTCAGCAAGGCGCATGCCAACCGCGCGATTCCGGGACAGCGGGGCATGGGGAAGCCGGATGGCTGCGCAGTTCGCAGCTGTGCTGTGTGATTTGAAGCAGCCGGCATCTTGACATTTATAACCACATGGGTTATATGGCCCAGCATCCGCAGCAGTGCAGATCACATTGCTTCGGTGTATCGGGTCGGCGTCGTGGGCCGGGATGCGGTTTCAAGCCGCAGCTGTGCAAACCACGCGCCCAACGAAGACCCGGACTGTCTCTCGGCTCTGGAAACGTCCTTCGAACCGCTTTGTCCTTATGGACAGACAACGCGAAGGCTATCCCGGATGACCCATGACCGCCAACGATGCGAACCCTAACGTCGGTCATACGGGACGGCTCCGATGGAATGCCAAGGTCGAGCCGGGCTGACCACCGCTACCCGGCCGCTCGTCAGAGCAGGTGGAACACAAACCCCCGCGTCCCAGCTTGGACGCTCCCGGCGCCGACCCGATTTTACCTCGGATGCGTTGATTTTCCCCGGCGTTAGGCCCGCACTCGCCAGCGGGTATTGTCGTATGGCCTCACCCCACCTCGTCACCCGCGAGCGCAGCGAAGCAACCCAGGGCGGCTCAAGACTGCCCTGGGTTGCTTCGCTGCGCTCGCGGGTGACGAATGAGGGGCCCCTGAGGCAAAAGTGGCGCGCGCCGCAGGGGCTTCGACAAGCTCAGCCTGAGCGGGGTTGAGAGGTTTACGCTACTTCCGCTCACCCTGAGCTTGTCGAAGGGTCAGGCGCGGCCTGTCGAAGCCCCCGCGACCACGGATGCGCAGAACCCTTCATCGGCGGTGCTGTTTTCTCCACACTTGCGGGAGCGCGCGCCCGCCTTCTCCCGCGCTTTCCCCATTGGCACGGATGCTGCTTTGCGGTTCCCACATCTGTGGAGCACCGCCCATGACCATCGAGTTCTTCGCCCGCCTTCCGCTGCATGGCGAAACCCAGTATATCCCCGGAGACAACCGCAATCGCGGCGACTGGAACCGCCAGCCTCACGCCAGCACCGGCGCGGTATCGTCGGGCGAGGATGGCGACTTCGCCTACATCGACTATCTCTCGCAGGTCGCCCGCGCCGCCGAGATCAACGAGTTCTCCGGCGCGCTGCTGGTCAATGCGCCGTTCGGGGACGAGCCGTGGATCGTCTCCGCCGCCCTTGCGCGCGAGACGAAGCGGCTGCGCTTCGTCGATGCCTTTCATCCCGGCCACTTCAGCCCCTGGCAGGCGACGCAGATGGCGGCCAGCTTCCAGCGCATCAGCGGCGGGCGCCTCGTCTGGAATATCATTCAGGGCGGCTCCGACGGCTTGCTGCGCGCCAACGGAGAGCCGCTGCCGCATGACGAGCGCTATGCCCGTGCGATCGAGTTCCTCGATCTGGTCAAGGGCTTCTGGAGCAACGAGAGCTTCCATTACGAGGGCCAATACTACCGCGCCGACGGCGGGGGCTTGCGCGGCCCGCTGGCGCGCGCGCCGATCCCGACGATCTGCTCGGCGGGCACTTCCGAAGGCGCCAAGGAACTGGCCGCGAAGCATTCGGACTATTATCTCGTCCTCGCGGAATCGCCCGAGCATGTCGCGCGCAACATCGCCGACGTGAAGGCGCGCGCGGCGAAGTACGGCCGCGCCGACCACATCCGCTTCGGCGTCTCGGTGGACGCGATCGCCCGCGAAACGGACGAACTCGCTTATGCCGAGGCCAAGCGCTTTTTCGACGAAGGCGTGCGCGCGGGCACCGTGAAGGCTGCCGCCGAACGCTCCGCCCACATGTCCGACACCAACCGCGAGCGGTTCGAGCGCTACAACGGGCGCCCGGTCAACGACTTCGACGACCTGTTCGTGGAGCCGCACTTGTGGGGCGGCTTCGGCTACATCGGCATCCCGCCGGGCTTCGCCTTCGTCGGCAGCTACGAGAACGTCGCCGCCAAGATCCGCCAGTTCGCCGACCTCGGCCTCTCGTGGTTCTTCATCAACGGCTACCCGCATCTGGAGGAAATCTACCGCCTCGGCGAACATGTGCTGCCCCGCTTCCGCGCGCCACGACTGGCGGCAGTGGAGGAGGAGCAACCGGTGCCGCTCGTCTCGGGCGGTGGCCTTGCCGCGCGCGGGAACGGCTGATGGTGGCGGACCTTTCCCGGCGCGGCCTGATCGGCGGCGCGGCCGGTGCGGCGCTGCTGCTCTCTGGCTGCGGCAAGAGCGGCGAGGCGGGCAGCACGGCGCCCGCCAGGCCCCGGCGCGGCGGCACGCTGAAGCTGGGCATCGTCGATGGCGAGCGCTCGGGCAACCTCGATGCGCACAAGCCGCTGGGCACCGGCAGCATCATCCGCGGTTTCGCGATGTATGCGAAGCTGTGGGAGTGGGACGACACCATGCAGCCCAAGCTGGCGCTGGCGGAATCGGTGGAGCCCAACGCCAATGCCAGCGCCTGGGACATCCGCCTGAAGCCCGGGCTGGAATTCCACAACGGCAAGACCATCACGGCGGACGACGTGCTGTTCTCGATCCGGCGCATCACCGATCCGAAGCTGGCCTCGCCTTATGGCGCGCTGGTTTCGCCGGTGGATCGCGACGGGGTGCGCAAGCTCGATGAGCGCACCGTGCGCATTCCGATCCGCGAAGGGCGCGGCTTCGTGGCGCTGCCAGAGACCTGGACCAACTTCGGCGGCATCGTCCCGGTGGACTACGATCCGGTGACCAACCCAGTCGGCGCCGGGCCTTACCAGATCAACAAGTTCGAGCCCGGCCAGCGCGCGACGTTCACGCGCTTCGACAATTACTTCAAGCCGAACCGCCCTTATCCCGACGCGCTCGAGATTCTCGAGTTCAAGGACCAGACCGCCCGCATCGGCGCGTTGCTGGCGGGGCAGATCGACCTTGCCAACGCGATCCTGCCCGAGCAGGCCGGGCTGATCCGCAGCGACCGCCGCGCGCGCATTCTCACCTCGCCGACCAACGGCTGGCAGTCCTTCGACATGAACACGAAGGACGGCCCCTTCGCCGACGTGCGGGTGCGGCAGGCCTTCCGCCTGCTCGTCGACCGCGACGAACTGGTGCGCCGCGCGCTGCAGGGCGAAGGGCGCATCGCCAACGACCTCTACGCGCCGCAGGACCCGACGTTCGACCGGAGCATCGCCCAGCGCCGTCAGGATCTCGATCAGGCGAAAAGCCTGCTGCGGCAGGCCGGGCAGGAGGGGCTGCGCACCGAACTGGTGGTCGGCCCGGCCAACGTCGCCGCCGCGCTGGTGCTTGCCGAGCAGGCCAAGCGCGCCGGTGTCGATGTCAGGTTGCGGCAGGTCGATGCGGCGACGTTCGCGGGACCGGCGCGGCGCGACTGGCAGGTCAGCACCGGCGGGACGCTGGGGGTGCCGTGGCTTTCCACCGCGCTGCATATCGACGCGCCGAGCGCGGTGGCGAACAAGACCAACTTCCACGACCCGCGCTTCACCGCGCTGTTCGATCAGGCGCTGGCCCAGCCCGATCTCGCCGCGCGCTCGGAACTGGTCCACCGGATGCAGCGCATTCAGCACGACGAGGGCGGCCTGCTGATCTGGGGTTTCGCCAATACGCTCGACGGCGTCGGCCCGCGCGTCGGGGGGATCACGGCGGAGCGCTCGCACTTCCCGACCTGGCGCTTCGACCGGATGTGGGTGTGATCGCGCCGCCCCCATTTCGTCATTGCGAGCGCAGCGAAGCAATCCAGGGCGGTTTACACGGCCCTGGATTGCTTCGCTGCGCTCGCAATGACGAAGGGATGTGGGGGCAAGCTTCCGGACAAGGACTGAGCATAACCGGGCAGCGGCGGGGCAGGGCGCTGGTGAAATCTGCGCACCCGCTCCGCAGCCATCGCCCGAAACGGCGCAAGTGCGCGGTTGGCACGGCCTTTGCTCTCACCGTCGGCATAGTGGAGTTCCAATGACCGACAATATTCACACCATCGGCGAGGCGACGGCGGCAGGGCGGCTGGACCGCATCCTGTTCACCCGCTGCCCGGTGCCGACCGCCTCGGGCATCGCCCATTCGTTGGGCTGGCTGGGCGAGGAGTTCGGCCGCGACGGACTGCGCGTCGAGGCGCTGCAGGACAAGCCCCGCGCCATGCGCGCGCATCACAACGAGCACGATCTTCCCGGCCTGTTCCGCGAGGGCGGCAACATCCCCGCACTCGCCACCAAGGCGAAGGGCGCGCCGACCCGGGTGATCGGCCTGACCTGGATCGACGAGTGGCAGGCCGTGCTGGTCCGCCCCGAGACCGGCCCGATCGCGCCCGCGCAGCTGGGGGGCCTGCGCGTGGCGCTGCCCGCCTGGCGCGAGACGCGCGGCTCCAGCATCGCGCGCGGCATGTCGCTGGCGGGGATCAAGGGCGCGCTCGGCATCGCCGGGCTGACGCTGGAGGACGTGACTTTCGTGGACGTGCCGCTGGCCCCCGCTTCGGAGGATTCCGCCTTCAACCTCACCAACATGTGGTCGGGGATCGAGGCGCTGGTGGCAGGCACGGTCGATGCGGTCTACGTCAAGGGCGCCTCGGCGGTGGACGCGGCGAAGCGTGCAGGCGTGGTCGTCGGCATCGATCTCGACGGCTATCCCAGCCGCCATACCCGCGTGAACAACGGCACCCCGCGCCCGATCACGGTGAGCCAGGACCTGCTCGACGACCACTTCGACCTCGTCGTGCGCTTCCTCGAACAGACCCTGCGCGCGGCCGACTGGGCGGTGCACAACCTGCCCGCCGTGCGCGCGATCCTGCAGACGGAAACCCATGCCGGCGCGGCCGGGGTGGAGGCGGCGTACCGCAACAACTTCCACCGCTCGCTCCATCCCGACTTGTCCGAAGAGCGCATCGCGCTGCTCAGGCGGCAGGCCAATTTCCTGTGGCTCCACGGCTTCCTCGAACACGACGTCGATGTCGACGCCTGGATCGATCCCCGCCCGCTGGCAGCCGCCATCGAACGTCGTGCGCAGAACCGCGCCGCCTGAACCACCCGCCCAATGAACTGAGGAGAACGACCATGGCTACCGCAGTCCAGACATCCGAGCTGAATTCCACCGTCCTCGACTTCGCGAACGACGTCGTGCGCCAGTCCGCCGAAATCTTCCGCGCCTACCGCGAGACCGGCACCATCACCGCCA
The DNA here is from genome assembly GCF_030209485.1 of Novosphingobium sp. fls2-241-R2A-195. Lineage (NCBI taxonomy): Bacteria > Pseudomonadati > Pseudomonadota > Alphaproteobacteria > Sphingomonadales > Sphingomonadaceae > Novosphingobium > Novosphingobium sp. fls2-241-R2A-195. Next base: position 132,622 of record NZ_JARVRY010000017.1, on the reverse strand, counting down.
ACGGCACCGTCGGCTTCATCGAGCGCGTGCCCGGCGAGGACAAGATCGTCTCGGTCAACCTGCCGCACCCCTTCGACCGCAGCACCTACAGCAACGAGCCGCTGAACTTCACCGTGACCGGGCTGGACGGCACCGCATTCAAGGGCCGGGCGAACGGGCGCTACCTCAAGGTGTTCAACGCCAATCCCACCGTCACCTCGCTCAGCCACGTCCACTCGCCCAACCTCGGCGCCTGGGCGCAGACGCACCGCACGCTGCCGATCAGCTACGTCCCCGTTCAGCGCTTCCACCTCGCCCGCGAACTGCCGGTTTACATCGACCGCCGCCAGGACGAGGCCGAGTTCATCAACGAGAAGCTGGCCGAGAATCCCTTCACCCCGGCGATCATCGAGGCCAACGGCGGCGCCACCGTCTGGGGCTGGAAGGGCCTGCGCGACCTCGCCGAGTTCATCCTGCTGCTGGAGGAAGGCGCCGACATCCAGATCAAGGCGCAGGCGCTCGGCGGCTCGCGCACCTACGGCCCCGGCGTCCTTCGCCAGCAGTGGAAGATGAGCAAGCGCTACGAAGAGGCGCTCGGCCTCGGCCTGCTGCCCGTCACCGACGTCGACTGATCCTAGGAGCATCCGCACCATGACCCGTCCCGTGAAGCTGCTGTGGTATCTGACCGCGCCCGATGGCCCTTATCCCTGGGCGCCGGAAGGGCGCTGGCAGACTGGCTTCGACCACCTCGAACAGCTTGCCCGCACCATCGACAAGCTGGGCTTCTACGGGGCGCTGCTGGGGTCGAGCGCATACGAGAGCCTCGCCGTCGCCGCCGCGATGATCCCGGCGACCGAGCGGATGAAGTTCCTTGTCGCGCAGCACCCCGGCGAGCTTTCGCCGGCGGTGCTGGCGAAGTACGCGCAGACTTTCGACCATTTCTCGAACGGGCGGCTGCTGTTCAACGTGGTCAACGGCAACGATGCCGGCCTTGCGGCGCTGGGCGTGCATTACCCGCATGACGAGCGCTACGATTTCAGCTTCGAATATTGGGACGCCTTCCGCAAGGTCTACGGCGGCGACCGTGGCGGCTACGAAGGCGATTTCGTGAAGCTGGCGCCGCGCAGCGAGGGCGGCGCCCCCATGAGCGTATGGTCCGGGCCTTATCAGCCGGGCGGCGTTCCCTTGTGGGGCGCGGGCACTTCGGGGCCGGGCGTGGCGCATTCGGTGAAGCTGCTCGACGTCTATCTCAGCTTCGCCAACACTCCGCCGCTGCTGGGCGACAAGTTCCGCCGCGTCGGCGCGGAGGCGGCGAAGATCGGCCGCACGCTGGAATACGGCACCCGCCTGCAGGTGATCGTGCGCGAGACCGAGGAGGAGGCCTGGGCCTATGCCGACTGGCTGCTCGAACGCTCCTCGGTGGAACACGCCGAGCGCTCGATCCGGATGCGCCTGCCGCCCGGCGAGACGATCGAGAGCTATCGCAGCCCGGACCCGCAGATCCAGCGCAACATCGACACCGTCAAGTCCGGCCGCCTGCCCAGCGCGCGCGACCTCGAGGTCTATCCCAACGTCTGGGTCGGCCCGGCGTGGTTCGGCTTCGACATCATGGGGCCGTCGGCGGGCACCACGCTGGTCGGTTCGGCCGAGAATGTCGCTGCGCGCATCCGCGAATATGCGGAGCAGGGCGTGGGCGCCTTCATCCTGTCGGGCTTCCCGCTGATCTCCGAAGCGCACCGCGTAGCCGAACTGCTGTTCCCGCTGCTCGACCTCGACCACGGTTTCGACGTGCCCTCGCTGCGGGTGGGCGAGGCCCGCAAGGCGCCCGTGCGAGAGCCGGAGAGCGCGCTGGTCTGACGACCCATTTCGTCATTGCGAGCGAAGCGAAGCAATCCAGCGCGGTGCGGCGCCGCTCTGGCCACTATGCTCTGGATCGCCGCGGACCTGCGGTCCTCGCGATGACGAAACAGCCCCAATCTGCAACGGCAAGGATGCAAGATGGCGACGATCTATTCCGAGCAGAAACCCCCGGCGGCCAGCCCTCCGTGGACCGACGAGAACGCGGCGGACGAGGGCGCACGGTCCGAACGCCCGCGCCTGAGGCTGCCCGCCTGGCTGCCGTGGCTCGGCGGGCGCGTGCTGTCGGGGCTGGCGACGGCCTTCGTCATCTCGATCCTGGTCTTCGCCGCGACGCAGGCCCTGCCGTCCGATCCGGCGCGGGTGATCCTCGGCCCCGACGCGACCGAGGCGAGCATCCGCACGCTGCAGGCGCAACTGGGGCTCGATCAGCCGATCCTGGTCCAGTACGCGAAGTGGGCCGGACGCGCGCTGACCGGTGAGTTCGGCGTCTCGCTCGATTCCAGCGTTCCGGCCGGGCAGATCGTGGCGGATCGCTTCGGCAACTCGGCGGCGCTGATGGCGGTGGTGCTCGCGATCGCGGTGCCGCTGGCCTTCCTCGGCGGTGTGGCGCTGGCGATCCGCCGTGACAGCCGGGCCGACAACTGGGCGATGAACGCCATCATCCTGTTCAAGGCGCTGCCCGCCTTCGTGCTCGCGATCGGGTTGATCCTGCTGCTCTCGACCACGGTGTTCCCGATCCTGCCCGCGGTCTCGCTGCTCGATCCCGAAGTCTCGCCGCTGCTCCAGCCGGTGTACCTGGTGCTGCCCGCGCTGACCCTGATCCTCACCGTGGCGCCGTTCCTGCTGCGGCTGGTGCGCTCGGCGATGATTGAGACGCTGGAGGCGGACTATGTCGCCGCCGCGCGCCTTCGCGGCATCCCGGAGCGCCGGATCGTCTGGGCCCATGCCGTGCCCAATGCGCTGGTGCCGGTGATCCAGGGCATCGCGCTCACCAGCCGGCTGCTGCTGGGCGGCGGGCTGATCGTCGAGGTGGTGTTCAGCTACCCCGGCATCGGCAATGCGCTGAACGCCGCGATCGAAGTGCGCGACGTGCCGGTGATCCAGGCGATCACCCTGACGATGGCGGTGGGCGTGGTGCTCATCAACCTGCTCGCCGACGTGGCGACAGTGCTGGTGACGCCCAAGCTACGTACCTCCTCCCGTCCCCGGCTGCGCAACGGCACGCGCGCCAAACTCAAGCTGAAGGCAGGCGGAGTATGACCTCGAAACTGTCCGCGTTGCGCCGCGATCCGCAGGCGCGCCTCGGCCTCGTCTTCGCCGGGAGCGTGCTGGCGATGGCGCTGCTCGGCCCCGCGATAGCGCCGCAATCGCCGCTGGCGCTGGACGGGCCGACGTATGGGCTGCCGGGTGATCCGGGCGCCCTGCTGGGCTACGACTACCTCGGCCGCGACGTGCTTTCGCGGTTGCTGGCGGGTGGCCGTTCGGTGCTGTGGATGAGCTTCGCGGCCAGCGCCATCGCGCTGGCGCTGGGGGCGGTGATCGGCATCGCGGCGGGGCTGTCGAAGCGCTGGATCGACCACGCGGTCGTCTGGGGCACCGACGTGCTGCTGGCCTTTCCGGACCTGATCCTGGTGCTGCTGGTCGTCTCGATGCTGGGGCGCGAGCCATGGCTCATCGTGCTGACCGTGGCGGTATCCTTCGTGCCCGGCGTGATCCGGCTGGCGCGCGGGGTGACACTGGGCGTCGTCTCGCAGGAATACGTCGAGGCGGCGCGGCTCATGGGCTATCCGTGGTGGCGGGTGGTGCTGCTGGAAATCCTGCCCAACATCGCGACGCCGCTGCTGGTCCATCTGGGCATCATGCTGACCTGGGCGGTCGGCGTGCTCTCGGGCCTCAGTTTCCTCGGCTACGGCGTGGCGCCGCCCGCCGCCGACTGGGGGCTGATGATCAACGAGAACCGCGCGGGCCTGATGATCCAGCCCTGGGCCGTACTCGCCCCGGTTGCGATGATCGGCCTGTTCGCCCTCGGCACCAACCTGCTGGCGGAGAGCATCTCGCGCGCGGGTTCCCGCATCGGCGTGCGACGCGGCGTCAAGTCACGGGCACGCACGCAGATGCGCGGCAAGAAGCGCCGCCAGCGGGAGAATGAGGCATGAGCGTCGTCCCTTTCGTCAACGCGCTGCTGCAGGTGCGCGACCTTTCTGTCGCGATCGAGGACGGGCCAGAGATCGTCGGCGAAGTCAGCTTCTCGGTGCTGCCCGGCGAGATCGTCGGCGTGGTGGGCGAGAGCGGCTGCGGCAAGACCAGCATCGCCACCGCGCTGCTCGGTGACAGCCGCGCCGGGGCGGTGATCTCCGGCGGATCGGTGTTCCTCGACGGGCGCGACATCCTCGCGCTGACCGAGGCAGAGCGGCAGAAAGTGCGCGGCGCGGTGATTTCCCACGTCGCGCAGGATCCGGCGCTTGCACTCAACCCGATGCGGCGGATCGGCTCGCTGCTGGACGAGGTGCTGCGCGTCCACCTGCCCGATCTGGGCAAGTCCGCCCGCGAGGCCAGCATCGCCGAGGCGGCCGCCGACGTCGGCCTGCCCGCCACGCGCGAATTCCTGCGCCGCTTTCCGCACCAGCTCTCGGGCGGCCAGCAGCAGCGCGTGCTCCTTGCCCTTGCGGTGCTGCTGCGTCCGCGCCTGATCGTGCTCGACGAGCCGACCACCGCGCTGGACGTGACCACGCAGGCGCGGGTGCTGGCGACCTTGCGCGACTTGTGCCGGACACGCGGCATCGGCGCGGTCTATGTCTCGCACGATCTGGCGGTGGTGCGCGAACTCGTCGACCGGGTGGTGGTGCTCTATTCCGGGCACATCGTCGAAAGCGGCGGGCGCGACCAGATCTTCGAAAGCCCCGCGCATCCCTACACGCGCGGCCTGCTCGATGCCGTGCCCGACATCGCCGGGCGCCACGCGGTTCGGCCCATCCGCGGCCATGCACCCGCCTTGCAGGACCGGCCGGAGGGCTGCCGCTTCGCGCCGCGCTGCGCGCTTGCCAGCGCCAGTTGTACGCAGCGGCCTGGCCTGCGGGAAACGGGGCGCGATTTCGGTGACCGGCGCCTCGTCGCCTGCCATCATCCGATCCGGGACCGCCGCGACGACACGCCGATCGCCTCGCGCCTGATTTCTGCCGCCGCCGTGCAGCCGCTCGCCGTGCTGAAGGGGGTCTCGGCCAGCTACGGCGACAGTCAGGTGCTGTTCGACGTCGGGCTCGAACTGCCCAAGGGCTACTGCACCGCGCTGGTGGGCGAAAGCGGATCGGGCAAGACCACCTTCAGCCGCGCGCTGGTCGGCGCGGTGGAGGACGTGGAGGGCACGTTCGACTACGATGGCCGCCGCGTCCGGCTGTCGGGAGAGCGCGACATCGATCTGCGGCGGCGCATCCAGTACATCTTCCAGAACCCGTTCCGTGCGCTCAATCCCCGCCAGACGGTGGGGCAGATCCTGCGCACGGCGGCGCTGCATTTCTTCCCGATCCGCTCCGCTGATGCCGACAGGGAAGTCGCCGCGGTACTGGAGCGGGTCGCGCTCGCGCCCGAACTCGCGCGGCGCTATCCGCGCGACTTGTCCGGCGGCGAGCGCCAGCGCGTCGCCATCGCCCGCGCGCTCATCTGCAAGCCCGAACTGCTGATCTGCGACGAGATCACCTCGGCGCTCGACGTGTCGGTGCAGGCGGCGATCATCGACCTGCTGCGGCAGCTCCAGCGCGAATCCGACCTGACGATCCTGTTCGTCACGCATGACCTCGGCGTCGTGCGCGCGGTGTCGGATTTCGTGGCGGTGCTGCAGCATGGACGGATCGTCGAGCACGGCCCGGCCGATCGCCTGCTGGACCGTCCCGAACATCCCTACACCCGCGCGCTGATCGCGGATTCGCCGCGTCTGCGGGAGACCGCCGGGTGAGTTTGCGGCGCGCTTCAAAGCGCCGGGGATTTTACTACGTTCGTCATTGCGAGCGCAGCGAAGCAATCCAGGGCAGTTTTGCGCCGCCCTGGATTGCTTCGCTGCGCTCGCAATGACGAAAAACCATCGCGGCTAAAGGTCAGCTTCGCCGTCGCGAAGGATTCCCAACTGCATTGGTAGACAAATGGTGGTACAGTCGTTTTCGATAAGAGGAAGCGGACCACCGCACCGGCTGCAGGGCGCACCGGAATCATCCGGGGCGAATAAGGCACGGGGGGCTTCACATGCGCGACACCATCCTGAAATTCGAGGTTTCGGCCCTGGCGATCCGGGCGCGGACTTTCATCTTCTCCGACCCGCGATCGAAGGCGCTGCTGCCGCTGATCGCGCGCACCGCGCCCAGCGACGCCACGGTGATGATTACCGGCGAGACCGGCACCGGCAAGGAACTGGTGGCGCGCTACGTCCACCAGCAGAGCGGCCGGGCGGACCGTCCGTTCGTGGCGGTCAACTGCGGCGCCTTTTCCGAGACGCTGGCGGAGAGCGAACTGTTCGGCCACGAGCGCGGCTCCTTCACCGGCGCCACCAACGCCCGCGAAGGCTGGTTCGAGGCGGCCAACGGCGGCACCCTGTTCCTCGACGAAGTGGGGGATCTGCCGCATTCGCTGCAGGTGAAGCTGCTGCGCGTGCTGCAGGAACGCGAGGTGGTGCGCATCGGCGCGCGGCGGCCGGTCAGCCTCGACTTCCGCCTGATCGCGGCGACCAACGTGGACTTGCGCGCGGCGGTCGAGGCAGGGAAGTTCCGCGAGGACTTGTTCTACCGCCTCGGCGTGGTCACCCTGCCGCTCCTGCCGCTGCGCGAGCGACCGGCGGACATCCTCCCGCTCGCGCGGCATTTCCTCGGCGTCTACGGCGAGAAATCGGGCGCGCCGGCGATCTCGCTCAGCCCGGATGCCGAGGACGCGGTGTTCCACCATGCCTGGCCGGGCAATATCCGCGAGCTTGAGAACGTCATCCAGCGCGCCACGCTGGTGGCGCCGGGCAAGTTCATCGAGCCCGAGCATCTTGGTCTCGCAGCGGCTGTCCCGGGCGCGCGGACTGCGGGTCCGGCGCCCGTCGCGGATGCGCAAGGTCTCGATGATATTCGCTCGGCGCTGTCCAGGCTGATCTCGTTCGGAGAGCCGCAGTTGCTGGATCGCCTGATCGATCTGGCGGTGCGTGAGGCTTATGCGCTTTCCAACGAGAACCAGGTCCGCACCGCGCAGGCGCTGGGCGTGACCCGCAACGTGATCCGGACTTATCTCAAGAACGCGGGACTGATCGGGGACTGATGCCGCCCACCGTCTCGTCATTGCGAGCGTAGCGAAGCAATCCAGGGCCACGTAAACCGCCCTGGATTGCTTCGCTACGCTCGCAATGACGAGGATGGTGGGGTTACCGTCGGGGGTGTGTCAGCGGGCGGCGCGCAAGCTGCGGGATCGCTTTTACACACCGCCCGCCCTTTCACGCCGTCACGGCAGCCCGCTCACCCAGGCGGGCATAGGCGGCTTCCAGCGGCCGGCGGTCCACCCAGTCGGTCAGATCGAAGTCGCGGTCGAGCAGGTTGTGCACGAACATGAACCGCTTCTGCTGCTCGAACAGCGCGAGCCGTTCGTCCGAGAGGTCCGGGTGGAGATCGGCCAGCGTCTCGTCGCTGTAGGCGCGCGCCACGCCCTCGGCCCCGGCGCGGGTTTCGCCCTGCAGCACCTCGCGCACTTGCGCCTGGTTCGTCTTCGCCCATTCGGCCGCCGCCAACGTGCGCTCCAGGAAGCGGACGACGAGGTCGAAGTGATTGTCGATCAGATCCTGATGCACTGTGATCGGGCGCGGGGTGCCGTTGTTCACGCGCCAGCGCCGGTCGGGCAGGGCGTCGAGATCGATGCCGACTTCGAGGCCGAGGCGCTGCGCGGCGTCGATCGCCGAGGCACCCTTGACGTAAGCGGCATCGACCCGGCCGTCGACGAGGTCGGGCAGCCCGGTCCACAGCGACTGGAGCTGCGCGCGCGGATCGCCCTCTTCGCGCGGGTGCTGGCCGACCTCCACGAACGTCACGTCGTCGAAGGTCAGCCCGGCATAGGCGAGTGCGCCCTTGATGCCGTGCTGGCTCATCCCGCGCGCGATGCTGGAGCCGCGCACATGGGCGGCGTCCGGCTTTTCGGACCAGCCAGGCAGAGCGATGCGCTTGCCTTTGAGATGCTCGGGCCGGGTGATACCCGAACCGGGGCGCACGAGGATCGCCTGCGCCTCGTCGATCCAGGTCAGGCCGATCAACCGACTGGGCGCGCCCTGCGCCCGCGCCGCGATGGCGAGCAGGTTGCCGCCCTCGCGGATCAGCGAGGGCAACTGGTGGTCGTAATGGTGGCGGCCTAGATCCCGGTTGTCCTGCAGGGTGGCAACCTTGATCCCGTCGGCGGCGAATTCCTCGTCCAGCCAGCCCAGCTTGTAGGCAAGGCCGGTCGCGGTGGGCACCGGGCAGCGGGTGAACCAGATCGTGTCTATGGCGTCGGTCATTGGAAAGTCTCCTGCGTTTACCAGCGGTAGGAAAGAGTGGCGGAGTAGAAGCCGCCGAGCGGATTGACGGGGCTGTCCTGCACGTAGGCGACCGAGGAGAACGGCCAGCGCGAGGTGGCGTTCTTCGGGACTTGCGCGGGTTTCGTGTCGAACAGGTTGTTGACGTTGAAGCGCAGGCCGAGCCGCTCGGTGAATTCGTAGCCCGCTTCGAGGTCGGCGATGAAGATCCTGCCGACATCGACCAGTTCGATGGTGTTCGGCCCGCTCGCATGCGTGAGCGTGTAGGATCGGTTGATCTTGCCGTAGTACGTTCCGCGCAGGCCCAGCGAGAACGGGCCGGATTCCCAGTTCACCGAAGCGATGCCCTTGAGGCGCGGGGCGCGGTAGAGCACTTGCGCCTGCGTGCTGGCGGAGATCATCACGATGTTGAACTGCTGCAGCACTGCGGGGGTGTCGGCGATGTCGACGAACTTCGTTTTGTTGTAGTTGCCCGCAAGGCTCCAGCGCAGCGCGCCGGAGCCGACGTCGAACCTGCCGTCGAGCACCACGTCGACGCCGCGCGTGCGCGTGGTGCCGGCGTTGACCAAGTACGAGATGCTGTCGTCCGGCCCGAAGGTGGGCGAGGCGGCCTGTACCAGCACGCCCGAGCCGGGATGGGTGGATTCGCGGAACGCGCCGATCTGAGAAATACGGTCGCGCACGCGCACCTGATAGGCATCGATAGAAAGGTTCACGCCGCTCACCGGCTGCACCACGAAGCCCGCGCTGAAGTTGGTCGAGCGTTCGGGCTTGAGCGGTTTCGCGCCCAGCGCCTGCGCCTCGGGCGAGTTGACCGCGAGGATGTGGTTGGTCTGGTTCACCGTCACCCCGGTCTGGCGGAAGGTCAGCGCGGCCAGCGCCGGCGCCTGGAAGCCGGTGCTGGCAGTGCCGCGCAGCGCGAAACCGGGGGCGATCTCGTAACGGCCGGAGATGCGCCCGGTGACGACGTCGCCCGCGCCCTGATACCGCTCGTAGCGGGCGGCGAGATCGAGCGTCACCGCCGTGCCGGGCCGCAGTGAAAGCCCGGCGTAGAGCGCGTAGGAATTGCGATCGTCGCTCGCCGCGTCTTCCGGGCGCACGCCGGTGTCGGCCTGCGATCCGGCGTCGGACAGCGAGATCGGCTTGCCCGCGTTCGGCCCGTCGAGGATGGGCTGGCCGCCGTAGCCCCACGACTGTTCGTCGCCCTCGGTGCGGCGGTAGGTTTCGCGGCGGAACTCGGCGCCGAAGGACCAGTCGGTGCCGAAGCCCAGCAGCCCGTCCTCGGTGCTCCTGCGGATGTCGAGGTTCGAGGTCCAGGCGGTGTAGCGATAATTGCCGAGGAAGAAGTCGGTCTGGCTCTGGAGGCCGTAGCTGGGGCTGATGGAATCGTAGACGTAGGTGTCGATGTCGTCCTGTCCGTAGCCGCTGGACAGGTCCCAGTTCCAGCCGTCGCCGATCTCGCCGCGCAGGCCGAGCAGGGCGGAGAAGTTGTTCTCGACGATGCCGCTGTAGGGGGTGAACCCGTCGGGCCAGATCGCGCGCACGTTCTGGTCGCGCGAGGGGAAGCGGAAATGCTGCGGCGAGCGGCCCTTGCGCCACGAATAGTCGCCGAAGCCGTAAAGCTCCACACCGTCGCCCAGCGGCACGCCGAGATCGGCCGTGAACGAGGCGACCTGCGCGCGCGGCACGCCGCCAGCCGCGCCGAAGATCTTGTGGCGGTCCACCGTCGCCTCGCGCGGGTCGGGCGTCGCTCCGGCGGGGAGCGTGGGAGCGGTGGAGGCATTACCCGTGGGCAGCACCGGGTTGCCGCTCGCGTCGCGCGGGAAGTAGAACAGGATGTTGCCGGGCACGTCACCGTCGCCGAACAGCGCCTTCTGGTCGACGTACTGGCCCGAGACGTAGAGATGACCGCCGTCGCCGATCCCAAGGCCCGCGCCCGCGTTGTACTGCTGCAGCCAGCCGCCGCCCTGATAATACTGCCCGGCCCGCGCGCTGACTTCGCCGCCTTCGGAGGACTTGCGGGTGATGACGTTGATAACCCCCGCGATCGCATCCGAGCCGTAGATCGCCGAGGCCCCGTCACGCAGGACTTCGACGCGATCGATGGTGCCCAGCGGGATCAGGCCGAGGTCCACCGCCGCCACGCCCACGTCATTGACGCCGAGGCGTGCGGTGACGTGGCGGCGCTTGCCGTTGACGAGGACCAGCGTGTGCCCGCTGCTCAGCCCGCGCAGCTGTCCGGCGCGGATGAAGGTGTTGATGCCGTAGCTGGGCATGTTGGGCACGTTGAACGAGGGGAGGGTGTCGTTCAGCGTCTGCAGCAGGCTGGCCTGGTTGGCCTGTTGCAGTGTCTTTGCGGGAAGGACGTCGATCGGGGTTGGGCTGTTCTCGACCGTGCGCCCGGCGCTGCGTGCGCCGGTGACGACGATGTTGTCCGCTGCCTCCGCTTCCGTGGCCGCGTCCGCCAGCGCTGCCGCTTCGGCCCGGGCAATGCCGGGGGAAAGCAGGGCGAGGGCGGCGGCCCCCTGTGCGAGATAAGTCCTGAATGTCATGTGTCGTCGCTCCGAAACCATTTGTCGCTGTTCGTTTCGGCGGTCCGCCCCGGCATTGCCGTGCGCGGTTTGCCCCCGCAGGAGCATGGTTTGCAAAGACCGGGCCAAATGAATTTTCGATGAGATTTCGGGGGCTTTGTTGCATTCCGGAAATATAACTGCGTTGCGATCAGCAGGTGATGCTGGTTTGTCAGCAGAGTATTCAAAGTGCAGTCGGCTTATTTACTGACGTCATTGCGAGCGTAGCGAAGCAATCCAGGGCGCCGCTGAACTGCCCCGGATTGCTTCGCTACGCTCGCAATGACGATGTGGTGGGAAGTATCAGGCGGCCCCGCCGATCTCGACCAGACGCTCCACCGTGACTTCGGGCAGGGCACCGCTCTGGCGTTCGTAGGCCTCGTAAAGCGCGGCATAAGCGCCGCCGAGCGCGGTCAGTTCGCCGTGGCTGCCCAGTTCGATCACCTGCCCTTCGCGGATAACCGCGATCCGGTCGGCGTCGCGGATGGTGGCGAGGCGGTGGGCGATGATGATCGCGGTGCGCCCTTCGCACAGCCGCCGCAGCGCGCGCTGGATCATCCGCTCGGTATGGACATCCACCGCCGAGGTCGCCTCGTCCAGCACCAGTACCGCCGGGTCGGTCAGGTAGGCGCGCACGAGGCAGACCAATTGGCGCTGACCGTGGCTGAGGTTCGCGCCCAGCGGCCCGACTTGTGTGTGGTAGCCTTGCGAGAGGCGCCCCAGCACTTCGTCGGCATCGAGCGCGCGGGCGGCCTCGATCAGTTCCTCGTCCTCGGCCTCGGGACGGGCCTGCCGCAAGTTGTCGAGCACCGAGCCGCTGAACAGCACGTTGTCCTGCAGCACCACGCCCACCTGCCGTCGCAGGTCCGACTGGCGCATGTGCTTCACGTCGATGCCGTCGATCAGCACCGCGCCGCTCTGCGCCTCGTAGAAGCGGGTGAGCAGCTGGACCAGCGTGGACTTGCCGTGCCCCGTAGCGCCCACCACCGCGACGACTTCGCCCGCATGGATGTGCAGCGAAAGGTCGTGCAGCACTTGCGGCAGCACGCCGGGCGCGTAGGAGAAGCCGACCGACCGGAACTCCACCTCGCCGCGCAGCGCGAAGACGGGCACCGGCTCCTCGGCGTCGAGGATCTCCGGTCTGGTATCCAGCAGCAGGAACACCCGCTGGGCCGAGGCGGAGCCGGAGGCGTAGCGTTCGAACAGGTCGTTGAAATCCTGCAGCGGGCCGAGGAAGAGCATGACGTAGAACAGGCTCTGCGCCAGTTCGCCCAGGGTCAGCTGACCTTGCGCCAGACCATAGCTGCCGACCAGCAGGATCATCGCCATGCCCGCGGCGTTGAGCAGGCCGCTGAGCGGCGCGAACCAGCCCGAGCGCATGTTGCCGCGCACCAGCGCCCCGTCGAAGTCCTTGAGCAGCACGCGGTAGCGCGCCCGGTTGGGCTCCTCGCGCACCAGTTGCTGGATCATCCGCACGCCCGACACCGTCTCGACGAGGTGCGAGGTGAAGCGGCTGCGGTTCTCTGCGACGACGGCCCAGCTTTTTTGCGACACCCGCTTGAACAGCCAGGTTCCGAGGATCAGGAACGGCACCACGGTGGCGAGCGCGCCGAGCAGCAGCGGCGAGAGCAGCCACAGCATCACCGCCGCCCCGGCGAAGCGCAGCACGGCCGAGAGGATGTCCGGCGGGCCCTGCACCAGCAGCGCCTCCAGCGCATCGACGTCACGGTCGGCGCGCGAGAGGATGCGGCCTGCCTTGGTACGGTCGAAGTAGCCGACGCTGAGCGCCTGGATATGTTCGAAGATGCGGATGCGCAGGTCGTTCAGCACGCGCAGTGCGGCAGCGCCCGCCAGATAGCTGGAGACGCCTGCGAACAGGAACCGCGCCAGCCAGGTTACGGCAAGGCCGAGGCCCAGCCAGGCCAGCAGCCGCTCGTCCAGCGTCCACCCGGCCGCGCCCTCGACCAGTCCGTGATCGAGCAACTGGCCGATGAACCAAGGCCGGACAAAGACGATGCCGACCAGCAGCGTCTCCAGCGCGATGACCGCCGCCACCTGCCCGCGTACCGGGCCGAGCAGGGGAAGCAGGCGGCGGAACATGCTGCGGTCCAGCGCATGACGCGCCAGCATTTCCTCGATCTCGATGTCGCTGAGGACGCGCTTGTTGTCAGGCTGCGGCACGGTCGATTCCCAGAAGGTCGCGGTAGAGCGGATCGAGCAGGAGGTCCTCGTGCGCCCCGCTGGCGACGATGCGCCCCGCGCCGAGCACGAGGGTGCGGTCGGCAAGCAGCACGGACGAGAGCTTGCTGGTGATGAGCAGCACCGTCATGCGCCCACCGTGCTGCGAGCGCAGTCCCCGGATGTTGCGCAGCACGGTGCGCTCGGTGACGGCGTCGAGCGCGCTGGTGGCATCGTCGAGGACGAGGATGTCGGGCGCGGCTAGCAGCGCGCGGGCAAGGCACAGGCGCTGGCGCTGGCCGCCGGAAAGGGTGACGCCCCGGTCCCCGATACGGGTTTCGAGGCCGTCGGGCAGGCGGGCCAGAACTTCCTCCGCCCCGGCTAGGCGCAATGCTTCGACCAGCACGGCGTCGTCCGCATCGGGCGCGGCGGCGCGCAAGTTGGCGGCCAGCGTGTCGGAAAACAGGAAGATGTCCTGCGGCACGACATGGACGCGGCGGCGCAGTTCGCCGAGGCGCAGGCCGCGTGCGTCGTGCCAGCCAGCCGCGTCGGAGCCGACCGCCACCGACCCGCCATCGACGTCGGCAAGGCGCGGCAGGAGCGAGGCGAGCGAGCTTTTGCCCGACCCTGTCGCACCCACCAGCGCGACGATGCCGCCGGGCTCGACGGTCAGGTTGCAGGCATCCAGCACCAGCGTCTGCCCGCCCGGCGCGAGCAGGCGCACCGCATCGAGCCTGAGGCCGAGCGCGCCTGCGGGGAGGACGCCGGTGCCCGAATGGATCTCGGGTTGTTCGTCCAGCAAGTCCCAGATGCGCGCGGCGGAGGCGCGGGCATCTGCGAAGATGCGCATCACGCGGCCCACCGTCTCGACGCGGAACACCAGCGTCGTCGCGATCAGCAGGGCGGAGACCAGTTCGCCCACGCCCAGCTTTCCGGCGACGACGAGGTGCGCGCCGTAGACCATGATCCACACATGGCCGAGCGCCACCACCGCCTGCGGTATGGGAATGCGCGAACTGCACCAGGCCAGCGCATGGCGCGACTGGTCGAGGAAGAAGCCCACGTGGCCCCGGAACTTGCGGATGCGACCCTGTTCCAGCCGGAACGACTTTATGACGCGCACCCCGCCGATGCCTTCGGCCAGATCCTGATTGACCTGATCGTAGGCATCGCTGACGTTGCGGTCGAGCACCACCAGCGTGTCGGTCTGGCGCACGAAGATCCAGAAGCCCAGCAGCGTCAGCGCAAACGGCACCGCGCCCAGCACCCGGTCGTACCAGAACAGCAGCCCCATTGCGGCGGTGACGACCAGCGCCGTCTCCACCGTCTGGCGCCAGAATGCGACGAGGGCGTCGCGCAGCTTGTCGGCATCGCGGGTGGTACGGGTTATCATCTCGCCCATGCCGTGCTGCCAGTGGTAGCCGAGGTGCAGCGTCTGGACCTTGACGAGGATCTTCTCGCGCAGGGTCGAGAGCAGCGACTGGCTGGCCCGAATGCTGCACAGGCCCGAGATGTACTGCAGCACGCCTCGCGTCGCGGCGAGGCTGACGAGCAGGATCGCCCAGTGCCCGGCGACGGTGAGGTCGATCGTGCCGTCGGCGAGGCGAGTGGCCGCCTTGCCCGAGTTCACCGCATCGAGCGCACGCCCGACCAGCCATTGTTGCAGCGCAAGGCTGAGGTGCACCACTGTGAACAGCGCGAAGGTCACGCCGAACAGCACGGGAATCGTGCGGTAGAGCGCAAGGCTGCGCAGCAGGGGATAGGCCTTGAGAGGCGAAGGGCGGTGCGCGCTCGCAGCGAGGGAAGCGTCGGTCATGGGCTCGCGGTCACGCCTCGGCGGGGCGGCGGATCGCGGCGGCCGAGTATTCGTGCGGCGGCGTTCCGTTGAGGTAGTAGTCGCCCACGTGATGCAGGCGCCAGCGGACCGGATCATGCGTGGTGTGAACGCGAACGTCGGCCCAGAAGCGGTCGAGGTTGAACTTGCGGTACGAGGAACTGGCCCCCAGCAGCGAGAACATGTCGCTGGAGATCAGCAGCGCCGCCTCGTCGGTCTTCACGCGCGCGGCGGCGACGGCGAGGATGAGTTCGTCGTCGAGGTCGCTCGGGCGCCCTTTCGCGTTGTATGCATCGTAGAGTTCGGCCGCATCGCGCAGCAGCGATTCCGCCACGCGCAGCGCCACCGCATAGTCGCCGATGCGCTTGATGATGAGCGGTTCCTGCACCGCGCGCTCCACCTCGGCATCGATCCAGACATTGGAGTTGTTGCCCAGGTAGTGGATCGCTGCCTCGAACGCGCCGCGCGCGATGCCGGCATCGATCGCGGCGTGGTTGATCTGTGCCCAGGTGAGGCCGGTGCGCTCGGGCTTCTGCGGGGCGCCGGCGCCGGGCAGGCTGACCTGCCAGTCCTCCAGCACGAGGTTCTCGAAGCGCACGCCGCCGCTCACCGAATGGCGCTGGCCGAACGAATGCCAGTCGTCGTCGAGGATCAGGCCCGGCGTGTCGCGGTGGACGAGGAAGCCGATCTGGCCGTCTTCGGTTTTCGCGCCCGAGGATATCCATTCGGCAAGGTAGCTGCCGGTGGCGTAGAACTTGGCGCCGTTCACCACCCATTGCCCTTGCGCATTGCGCGCGGCGCTGGTGCGGATATCGAACTTGTGCTTGCCGCCCACTTCCGCCGCCGCATGGCCGAGGCGCTTGCCGGCGGCGATATCGGCGATCACGCGGCGGCGCAGCGCGTCGTCGGGACGGCGCAAGATGCCGCGCAGCATCATGTTGTGGATCTGCACCAATTGGCCGACGCCGCCGTCCGCCGCTGAGATGATCCGCGTGATCTCCACGATCGTGGCTACCGACGCGCCGATGCCGCCTTCCTCGGGGGAGAGCGCCACGGTGGTCACGCCCGAGCGTTCGAGGATCGCGCTCTGTTCGTGAGGGATGCGGCTGCGCTCGGCCGGGTCGGCGGAGATCGCCGCGATCAGTGCGGCGGCTTCGTGCGCGGCGGCGATGGCGGCGGCTTCGTCGGCGAAGCGCGGGGCGAACAGGGGCTCGCGGTCGAGCAGGTCGGTGGCGGGCTCTGTGCTCACAGCGCGTTCTCCTTGGTTGCGGCGTTCGTCGCGATGGCGATCTCCTGCTGGCGCAGCCTTGCGGCGCGGCCGTATTCGTCGGGCGGGACGCCGTTCAGGTAGTAGTTGCCGATGTGATAGATGCGCCAGCGGATCGGATCGTGCGTGGTATGCACGCGCGCATCGGCCCAGAAGCGCTGCAGGTTCCAGCGATCGAGCGTGGAGTTGGCCCCCGTCAGCGCAAACAGGTCGCTGCCGATGAAGATCGAGGCTTCGTCCGACTGCGCGCGCGCGGTGGCGGTGGCGAGGATCAGTTCGTCCTCCAGCGCGCGGTTGCCGGGATCGGCCTTGAACCGGTCGAAGGTGCGCGCCGCATACCGCAGCGCCGATTCCGCCGCGCGCACGGCGACGGCATATTCGCCGATCCGCTTGATCGTGTGCTGCTCGTCGGCGGCGCGGGCCAGACCGGATTCGGGCCAGGCCCGCATATTGTCGCGGATGTAGGCGGTCGCCGCTTCGAGCGCGCCGCGCGCGATGCCGGTGTCGATCGCGGCGTGGAGGATCTGCGGCCAGGTCAGGCCGGTGCGCGGCATGAAGTCCGGCGCGCCGCCGCCCACCTGAGCCTTGGGGGCGAAGCGGGGATCGACCTCGATGTTGTCGAAGCGGACGCTGCCGCTGACCGAATGCTGCTGGCCAAAGGCATGCCAGTCGTCCTCCAGCGTCAGCCCCGGCGCATCGCGGTGGAGCAGCACTCCGACCGGGCCTTGGTCGCTGGTGGCGGAGATCGAGATCCACTCGGCGAGGTAACACCCGGTGGCGAAGGTCTTGCGGCCGTTGAGACGCCAGATGCCCTGTTCGTCCAGCGTCAGCCGGGTGCCACCGCCCTTGCCCTTGCCTTTCCCTTCGGCCAGCGCGTTGCCGAAGCGCTTGCCGGCGAAGATGTCCGCCACCAGCCGGGCGCGGAACGCATCGTCGGGGCGCGAGAAAACGCCGCGGATCATCACGTTGTGGATCTGCAGGATCTGCCCGACCCCGCCGTCCGCCGCCGAGATGATCCGCACCGTCTCCACCACCGTCTCGATCGAGGCGCCGAGGCCGCCGAACTCGCGGGGTACGTAGATGCTGGTTACGCCCGAGGCGGAGAGGATCTCTGCGGCCTCATGCGGCACCTTGTCGTTCAGCGAGGCATCGCGGGCGAGCAGGGCGATCTTCGCTGCGGCGGCGTGCGCGGCGGCGATGGCTTCGGCCTCGGAGGCGAGCCGGGGGGGCTTCGTGGTCATCCCTTGAGGCTCCGGTCAGGCGGTCTGGAGGGCGGGAGCGCTGGTCTTCGCAGCCGCTTCCTCGCGGCGGCGCACTTCCTCGCGCACGGCGGGGATGATGTAGCGGCCGTAGTCCACGGCATCGTAGATCGGCTCGTAGCCGCGATTGAGGAAGGTGGTGACGCCGATGTCGTAGTAGTCGAGCAGCGCCTCCACGATCTGGTCGGGGGTGCCGACGAGCGAGGTGGAATCGTGGGTCGCACCGACGGCGGTGGCGGTGCCGAACCACAGGCACTTGTCATGGCGATCGCCGCGCTCGGCAGCGGCGAGGAGGCGCTTGGTGCCGGTGCCCTGGACGCCGTGGAACAGCGGGTTGGGGGCGGCGTTGCGGCGGTTGCTGGCGAGTTTCTCGGCGATTTCGTGGGCCTTCTCCCACGCCTGCGCCTCGGTCTTGCCGATGATGAGGCGGGCCGAAAGGCTGACGCGCGGGGTGGGCTTGCCGATCGCGGCGGCGGCGGCCTTCAGCTTGCCGATCTGTTCCTTGACGTCGGACAGAGGCTCGGCCCAGAGCGCGTAGAGATCGCAGTGCCGCGCGGCGACGTGATAGGCCGCGTCCGACGATCCACCGAAGGACACCGGCGGATGCGGCTGCTGATACGGCTTGATCGGCGAGTAGACGTTCCTGAGCTGGTAGTACTTGCCGTCATGGTCGAACGGCGCGTCCGAGGTCCAGGCCTGGCGCAGCACGTCGAGGTATTCGCTGGTGCGCGCGTAGCGTTCGTCCTTGTCGGTGAGGAAATCGCCGAGGCCCGGTTCGGCGGTGATGCCGGTGATGGCATGGACCCGGATGCGGCCCTCGGTTACGTGATCCAGCGCGGCGAGCGCCTTGGCACCGTGCAGCGGCGAGAGCGGGCCGGGCCGGAACGGGATCATGAAGCCGAGCCGCTCGGTGACCGAGGCGGCGAACCCGGTGGCGACGATCGATTCGCCGCCAGCCAGCATGAGCACCCGGTCGAAACCGGCATTCTCGTGCACCCGTGCCAGATCACGCAGGAAGTCGAGATCGATGTTCTGGCCGCCGCTCGGCGGGCCAAGGAACTGGTTCTGGGCGGCAAGTGCTCCGACGAATTCAACTGGCATGGTCACCCCTGTGCTGGCGCGCTGCGCGCATTCGCGGCATCCTAATCAAGAGCCGTGCCAGTTTGCGCTGATCGCACGGTATGCGCGGGTTGAGAGGATGCGGGCGAACGGTTGCCACGGCGGTCGTTCAAAATGCAGCAGTGGGGCGATGCCCGGATGGTCAAAAACGAACAGCTGCGGCGTGCCAAGCGCGGCTAGGGCGGAGGCAAAGAAATCTTGCCGTTGACTTGGACCCTGCCGGGCATAGTCTCGAGCTTGCCTGAACAGCTGATACCTCCGCTTTTCCAGGCCTCGACGGCGGGCCGCGCGCGGCGCCGTTCTTTCGCGCCTCACCGCGCCGATGCCCGGACGACAGCGTCAGGCACCGCACTCTCTTCTCCTCACGCAGCCTCGCGGGATGTCTCGCGAGGCGCCGTAGCCCGATCCCGTCGGCCTCTGCGTCACCCGCGCGCGGCCTGCTCCGAAAGGTTTCCACCGATGTCTCTCAAGCTCTCCGACACCGTGCCCGATTTCACCCAGGATTCGACCGAGGGGTCGCTGGGCTTCTACGACTGGGCGGGTGATAGCTGGGTAGTCCTGTTCTCCCATCCGAAGGACTTCACCCCGGTCTGCACGACTGAACTGGGCACCGTCGCGCGCCTCAAGCCTGAGTTCGAGCGGCGCGGGGTGAAGGTCATCGGCCTGTCCGTCGACGGCGCCGACAGCCATGAGGAATGGTCGAAGGACATCGCGGAGACGCAAGGCACGGCGCTCAACTTCCCGCTTATCGCGGACCACGACCGCAAGGTGTCCGCACTGCTCGACCTGATTCATCCCAATGCCTCGGACACGACCACGGTGCGCACCGTGCTGGTCATCGACCCGGCGAAGAAGCTGCGCCTGACGCTGACCTATCCAGCCTCCACCGGCCGCAACTTCGCCGAGATCCTGCGCACGATCGACAGCCTGCAACTGACCGACAGGCACAAGGTCGCGACCCCGGCGGACTGGCAGCAGGGCGGTGAAGTCATCATCGTTCCCTCGCTGGGCGAAGCGGAGGCCAGGGCGCTGTTCCCGGACGGCTGGACGGAACAGAAGCCCTACTTGCGCCTCGTCCCCCAGCCGGCCTGAAGCCGGCCTGCGAAGAAAGCCCCGCCATGATCGACCTCTATTACTGGACCACCGCGAACGGTCACAAGATCACGATCTTCCTCGAGGAGACGGGGCTTCCTTACCAGATCACCCCGGTGGACATCGGCCGGGGCGAGCAGTTCCTGCCGTATTTCCTGTCCATCGCCCCGAACAACCGCATCCCCGCGATCGTGGACGACGATCCCGCGGATCGCGGGCCGCCGCTGTCGGTCTTCGAATCCGGTGCGATCCTGCTCTACCTTGCGGAGAAGACCGGCAGGCTGATCCCGCAGGACCTGCGCGGCCGGAGCGAGGCGGTGCAATGGGTGTTCTGGCAGATGGGCGGACTCGGCCCGATGGCGGGGCAGAACCACCATTTCCGCCATGCCTCCCCCGAGCAGATTCCCTATGCGGTCGAGCGCTACACCAACGAGACCAACCGGCTCTACGGCGTCCTGAACAAGCGCCTCGCCGACCGGGAGTACCTCGCCGGGCCGGACTATTCGATCGCCGACATCGCCAGCTATCCGTGGGTCGTGCCATGGCAGCGGCATGGGCAGTCGCTCGACGACTTCCCCCACCTGCGCCGCTGGTTCGAGGCTATCGGCGAACGCGAAGCGGTGGCGCGCGCCTATGCGCTCGTCGCCGAGATCAACCCCGATGCCAACGCCCCTCAAGGCGAAGAAGCAAAGCGCATTCTCTACGGGCAGACGGCTTCGACGGTGAGCGCAAGGTAATGCCGTGGAGCCGGAAGGTAGGGAACAATGACGGCTTGACAGATATTCTCAATTAAATAACTTGAGAATTGTCGAGATCGACATCCGATCCATGCCAGGGATCGGTATGCCGATCGAAAATATGAGAAAGGGCGCCAGGATGACTCAGTCCCGCAACGATTTCCATGTTTTCCGCCGCGGTCTGGAATGGGCCGTGACGCTCCATGGAATTGCACTCGATGTCTTCGCCAGTCAGAAGGCGGCGCTGAACCGCGCCATCGACGCCGCGCATCAGATCGGCATGCAGGGCCGCGACGCGCAAGTCCTGCTGGTCGAGGACAATGCCGCGCCCCGCCTGCAGTGGGTCTTCGGTCATCATCCCTATCCCCCGACCGCCTGAGCGGGCGAGGTCAAACCGCATCTTGTTGTAACGAAAGACCTGCAGGAGGCTCGAATGATGGGTGTACTCCATGCTGATAACGCTGCGACGAGCGATGCCGTCGCTGATTTTTCTGAGCGCAAGGGGCCGTCATTTCGCCGGGCCCGCGATATTCTACGGCAAAAGAGCCAACTCACCCTCGACCAGTTTCACGAACTGGATAAACTTTTTGCCGATATATCTCCCGCTCAGTTCACCAATTTGATGACAGATGATCAGCATCTGCAACAAATCCGACAATACGAAATCCTGGCGTGGCGCCATCCGCGGGCTGCAGGCCCCATTGTCGCAGTTCTGCTGCTGGCCATAGCCTTCTCCGCAGTTGTAGCACTATGGGGAATATGATGCGTTGATCTCAGACATGCTGATCACGCGATTATTATAATATTTCGCTGATTCCGTGTTGCCTCGTATCCGCGCGGTATTGTCGCTCCGTCCCGAAAATCCAGGCCGCTCCTGACCCGAGGGCGCTTACGGTGATCGGATTTGCCCGATCCTCTACAGCGTCGATGATGTGACTGGAAGCGACGTCCTGGTGGATGATGGATGGCGTACTAAGCGGCCCGCTTGTCGATCAGCGTGGCGGCGAGTGCCTTCCAGAACGTTTCGGGGATCGGTGTGGCGGCGAGGGTTACGGCGCTTGCCAGTTCGTCGGGAGAGGCGATGCCCGGGATCACCGCCTCGACCACCGGATGCCGGACGGGGAATTGCAACGCCGCGGCGGCAAGCGGTATGCCATGTTGCGCGCAGAGGTCCTCGATCAGCCCGACCTGTGCGACCACGTTCGGCGGGGGCGCTCCGTATTCGTACTGGGCGGGCGCATGATGCCGCACCCCGCGCGCGAGAATGCCCGAATTGAACGGCGCACCGGCGACCACTTGCACGCCGCGCCGCGCGCAGAGCGGGAACAGTCCGTCGAGCGGCGCTTGTTCCAGCAAGGTGTAGCGGCCTGCCAGCAGGATCACGTCGAGGTCGGCGTGGCCCAGCACCTCCTCGCACACCGCCGTTTCGTTGACGCCCAGCCCGATCGCGCGGACCGCGCCGCTCGTTCGCAATTCCTGCATCGCGCGCAGGCCGCCGCCGAGGAATTCGCGCATCCGATCCTCGTGTGCGTCCCCGTGGGCATAACGGCCGATGTCGTGTGCCAGCAGTATGTCGATGCGGTTGCGGCGCAGGCGCTTCAGGCTGGCTTCGTACGAGCGCATGACCGCGTCGTAGCCGTAGTCGAACACGCTCTCGAACGGCTCGGGGGAGACGAAGCCCTGCCGGGCAGCGGAAAGATCGGCGTCGGGGGCGGGATCGAGTTTTCGGCCGATCTTGGTCGAGATCACGGCCTCGCTTGCCGGGTCGAGCGCCGCCAGTGCTTCTCCCAGACGCTTTTCGCTGAGGCCGAAGCCGTAGTGAGGCGCGGTGTCGAAGTAGCGCAGCCCTGCAGCCCAGGCGGCTTCGATCACGGCGAAGGCCTCGGCGTCGGTGACGGGGCGATAGAGGTTGCCGATGGCGGCCGAGCCGAAGCCCAGCGTTCCGGCGAAAAGAGGGGTCATGGGTGCTCCAGTCCGTAGAATTCGCGGGCCGCGCCTTCGAACAGGCGGGGGAGATCGGTATCGTCGTCGAATGCGCCGACGAGCATTAGCGTGTCGCGCAGCCAGTCGGCATAACTGTCGCCCATGTGGCGCAAAACCGGCCAGTCGGAGCCCCACATCGTGCGTGGTCCGAAGCAGGCCAGCACATGCGCTGCGTAAGGCGCCAGCGCGGTGGCCTCCTGCCCCGGCGCCTGCTGCGTCCGCAGGCCCGAGAGTTTGCACCATACGTTCGGCAACTGGGCCAGGGCCGCAAGATCGTCGCGCCAGGGATCGAGGGCGCCGTTTGCTGCGTCGGGCTTTCCGGCATGGTCGATGACGATGGGCAGCGCCGGCCAGCGCCGCGCGAAGCTGGCGAGGGCGGGCAGGTGGCGCGGCTCCACCAGTGCGTCGAAGCGCAGGCCATGCGCGACCATCGCGGTGATGGCGGGCGCGACGGCGTCGCTCAGGATCCACTCGCTGTCGGCGATTCCCTGCAGCATCGGGCGCAGGCCCCGGCACTTGGGCTCGCGCCCGAGTTTGGCGACGCGCGCGGGTGCGTCCGCCGTGTCGAGCGCGGCCCAGGCGACAACGCCCAGTACCCTCCGCTCGGTCGCGGCGAGAGCGAGGAGCCAGTCGGTGTCGCGATCGTCGGGCTGCGACTGGACGAGGATGGTGCCAGCCAGCATGATGCCCGCCGTTTCCGCAGCGAGATCGGGCGGCAGGAAGTCGCGATGGAGCAGGGGCCAATCGGCATTCGGCCAGGCGCATTCCGGCGCATCCACGCGCCAGAAATGCTGATGGGAATCGAGGACGCGCAAATCCATCGGCGCACCTTGCGGCCTTGCATCGGAGCTAAACATACTACATCATACAACATGACATGCGGCTGTCCATGCCGCGTTGGGATGATGCAGAAAGGAAGTTCCGAATGAAACTGTGCCGCGTTGGGGAAGCCGGCCAAGAGCGCCCCGCGATGATCGATGCCGAGGGCGGCATCCGCGACCTTTCCGGCCATGTCGCCGACATCGGACCCGATGCGATCGGCGCCGAGGGGCTGGCGCGCCTTGCCGCGATCGATCCGGCCTCGCTGCCGCTGATCGACGGGGCGGTGCGCTATGGCCCCTGCGTCGGGGGCACGCGGCAGTTCGTGGCGATCGGCCTCAACTATGCCGACCACGCCGCCGAATCGAACCTGCCGATCCCCGAGGAGCCGGTGGTCTTCAACAAGTGGGTCAGCTGCATCCAGGGACCGAACGATCCCGTCCCCGTCCCGCCCGGCTCGCGCAAGACCGACTGGGAAGTGGAACTGGGCGTCATCATCGGCACCGAGGCCTATCAGGTGGACGAGGCCGCCGCGCTCGATCACGTCGCGGGCTACTGCGTCATCAACGACGTGTCGGAGCGCGAGTGGCAGCAGGAACGCGGCGCCACCTGGGACAAGGGCAAGGGCTTCCCCGGCTTCGGCCCGATCGGCCCGTGGCTGGTGACGGCCGACGAAGTGGGCGATCCGCAGGCGCTGGCGATGTGGCTGGAGGTCAACGGCAAGCGGGTACAGGACGGCAGTTCCGCGACGATGATCTTCACCGTGGCGCAGATCGTCTCCTACCTCAGCCGGTTCATGCGCCTGCTGCCGGGCGACGTCATCACCACCGGCACGCCGCCGGGCGTCGGCCTCGGCCAGAAGCCGGAGCCCTGGTATCTGAAAAGCGGCGACGTGGTGACGCTCGGCATCGAGAAACTCGGTAGCCAGCGGCAGGAGTTCGTCTCCGCCGATTGACACCGCGCGCACCATGCGCTTAAATCATCATACGTATTATGTAATGATGGAGAGAGGGCATGGGGCGTTTGGCGGGCAAGACCGCGCTGGTCACGGCGGCCGGGCAGGGCATCGGCCGGGCCAGCGCGGAAGCGTTCCTGCGCGAAGGCGCGCGGGTGATCGCGACCGACATCCGCTATGACGTGCTGGCGGACTTCGCCGGAGCCGAAACGCGGGTGCTCGACGTGACCGACCCTGCAGCGATCAGGGCGATCGCTGCCGCGCATCCCGAGATCGACGTGCTGTTCAACTGCGCGGGCTTCGTCCATGCGGGCACGATCCTCGACTGCGACGAGGAGGCGCTGGATTTTTCCAGCGCGCTCAACGTCACCGCGCAGTACCGCATGATCCGCGCGGTGCTGCCGAACATGATCGCGCGCGGCGGCGGATCGATCATCAACATGTCCTCGGTCGCCTCCAGCGTGAAGGCGGTGCCCAATCGCTTCGCCTATTCGACGACCAAGGCTGCGGTGATCGGCCTGACCAAGTCGGTCGCGGTGGACTTCGTGACGCAGGGCGTGCGCTGCAATGCGATCTGCCCCGGCACGGTGGAGACGCCCTCGCTGATCCAGCGCCTGCACGACACCGGCGACTTCGAGCGGGCCTATGCCGATTTCACCGCAAGGCAGCCGATGGGCCGCTTCGGCAGCGCGGCGGAACTGGCGGCGCTGGCGGTCTACCTCGCATGCGACGAGTCCGCCTTCACCACCGGCGCGATCCACGTCATCGACGGTGGCTGGACGAGCTGAAAAAACGACGCTGAAAGAACGACAGGGAGAGTGACATGAACAAGGCCCGCCGCATCGCGCGCCATCTGGCCGTTCTGGCCGCGAGCGTCAGCGCCCTGCCGGCGATGGCGCAGGAGCGGGCCGTCGAGGTCCACGTCTCCCCCGCAGGTGACGATCGCAACCCCGGCACCGAGGCGCGGCCCGTGCGCTCGCTTACCCGTGCGCAAGCGCTGGTGAGACGCAGCAATGCAGGGGCCGACGTGACGGTCCTGCTGGGCGAGGGCACGTACCGGCTCGACGCGCCGCTGGCGTTCCGCCGCGCCGATGGCGGGCAGGGCGGCCACAGCGTGACGTGGAAGGCAGCGGCAGGCGCGCATCCGGTGATCTCCGGCGGGATGACGGTGACGGGTTTCAAGCCCTATGACGCGGAGCGGCGTGTGTTCGTGGCGGACGTTCCCAAGGGCCTCGACAGCCGCCAGCTCTGGGTCGACGGCACCTTGGGCGAGCGGCCCTGGGTGGAACTGCGCGCCGCCGACGTGACCTTCGATGCGACCGGCTTCACGGTGGTGAACCCGAAGCTGGACTGGCTCTCCACGCTGGCGCGGCCCGACCGGGTGGAACTGGAGGCGACCGGCTTCTTCACCGACCGTGTCTCTCCGGTGAAGGGGATCGCGGGAAGCAAGGTCACGATGCAGCAGCCCGCCTGGGACAACAACACCTGGGGCTACGACACGATATCGAAGCCGATCTTCCCGGACGACAGCCGCCTGTTCCTCGTCGGCGCGCCGGAGTTCATCGGCAAGGCGAACGACTGGCATTCGCGCCCCTACCAGTGGGCGATCGACCCGCAGGCGGGCAAGCTCTACCTGCGCATCGGGCTGGACGAGGACATCGCAGGCCGCGAGGTCGTGGTGCCCCGGCTGGAGGCGCTCGTCTCCATCGCCGGCACGCCCGAGGCCCCGGTGGAGCACCTGCGGTTCGAGGGGCTGCGCTTCTCGCACACCAGCTGGCTCGGCCCTTCGCGCCCGACCGGCTACGCCAACCAGCAGAGCGGCGCATTCCTCTACGAGACCTCGCCGATCCGCCCGGCGGACGCGTGGAAGAGCTGCGGCTGGGGCTGCGCCGAGTTCGAATCGATGCGCCAGAAGTGGCACCAGATGCCCGCCGCCGTGCAGGTGGCCGCCGCGCGCGACGTGACTTTCGCGGGCAATACCTTCTCGCAGCTGGGGCAGGTGGCGCTGGGCATCGGCAACGACGCCAACGCCAACCTTTCGGGCGTGGGGCTGGCGACGCAGGGGGTGCGGGTGACGCATAACCGCTTCGCCGTGCTTTCGGGCAGCGCGATCATGGCGGGCGGCGTGCGGATCGAGGCGCACCATCCGGAGAACGCGAACCTCGTGAACCGCGACCTCGCGATCGAGGACAACACCGTCGCTACCGTTTCGCAGGACTACCGCGACAATGCCGCGATCCTGACGACCTACATCTCCGGCGCGCGCATCGCCCACAACGACATCACCGACGCGCCTTACGACGGCATCGCGGTGGGCTGGGGCTGGGGCTACAACGACGCGGGCGGCAACCCGAACTACGACGAGAACGCGAAGGGCTACGTCCACAACACCAGGTTCACCACGCCCACCACGCTGCGCGACACCGTGATCGAGGGCAACCGCATCCACGGCGTGAAGACCTGGTTCATGGACGGCGGGGCGATCTACAACCTCTCTGCCAATCCCGGTGCGGTGATCCGGGGCAACCACATCTTCGACATCGGCAACAAGATCGCGATCTATCTGGACGAGGGATCGAAGCACTTCCGCGTCACCGGCAACGTCGTCGAGACCGGGGGCAAGTGGCTGAACATCAACACGGCGGGCGCGATGTACAAGCGGCGCATCTCCACCGACAACGTGGCGAACGGCAACTGGCACACCGTCAACACCACCGGCGGCCGCTGGCTGGAAGAGATCGGCAACACCGCGAAGGACAACACGCTGGTCCCCGATCGCAACTGGCCCGCAGCGGCGCAGGCGGTGATCGACAGCGCGGGGGTGCGCAAGTGATGGGCCTCGACCGCCGCGCGCTGCTCAAGGGCGCGGGTGCGCTGGGGGCAACCGTAGGTGTGCCGCTGCATGGCGCACTTGCACAGGATGCGGCGGCCTTGCGCATCGTCGATCTGCGCGCCGAGGGGCTGGTCGATCCCATCGGCCTCGACATGCAGGACGTGCGCCTGTCGTGGCGGCTGGAGAGCGGGCGGCGCGGGGTGGAGCAGGTCCGCTGCGAAGTGCAGGCCGCCTCCACCCGCGCGCTGCTGGAAGCGGGCACGCCGGACTTGTGGCACGCGGGCGAAGTGCTCACCCGGCGCAGCATGGACATGGGCTGGCTCGGCGCGCCGCTGAAGTCGCGCCAGAAGGTCTACTGGCGCGTGCTGGTGCGCGACGATGCGGGCACGCGCGCCGCCAGCCCGGTTGCCAGCTTCGAGATGGGCCTGCTCGACAATGCGGACTGGCAGGCGCAGTGGATCGAGGCGCAGACAGACCTCGAACGCGCCGACCGCGCCGCCGGGCTCGTCTGGATGCGCGGGGACCGCACTGCGGACGACAGCCCGCGCTTCTTCCGCATGGTCTTCGACCTCGACAGAGCAGGGGAGGTGACGCTGTTCACCGGGGCCAACTTCAAGTCCACGCTCTGGCTCGACGGGGAGCAGGTGCAGGTGCCGCTGGGCTTCAAGCGCTTCGGCATCGACCCGGTGGAGGCGACCACGCGCCAGCTTGCGGCAGGCCGCCACGTCCTCGGCTTCCGGGTGGAGAACCCGCGCGGCTTCAACGGCCCGAAGATCCACGAGATCGCCGCCACCGCCATGATCCGCAGCCCCGCGCGCCGCATCACCAGCGAAGGCATGCGCACCGCGCTTCATGCGGGCGAGGGCTGGTCGACGGTCGGCTTCGACGACAGCCGCTGGGACAAGGCCGCCCGCTCGGCCCAGCAGCCGCAGGGTTTTCCGCGCAGCGGCGCGTACATGCTGCGCCGCGAGTTCAGGCTGGGTAAGCCGGTGCGGCAGGCGCGCCTGCGCATGACCGCGCTGGGTGCCTACGTGGCCGAGATCAACGGGCAGCGGATCAGCGACGTGTGCCTCGCACCCGAAAGCAGCGACTTCCGGTTCACCGCGCTCTACCGCACCTATGACGTTACCGCGCTGCTGCGCCCGGGCGCCAACGCCATCGGCGCGATGCTGGGCGAGGGATGGTACGGCAGCTATCACGCCCCCGCCGGTCGCTATGCCTTCGGCGACCCGCCGCTGCGCCTCTTCGCGCAGCTGGAGGTGGAGCACACCGACGGCACTCGCTCCATCGTGACGACGGACAAGGACTGGCAACTGCGCCCCGAAAGCCCGGTGACGCAGGCCGAGATCTACTACGGCGAGGACTACGATGCGCGGCTCGAACAGCCGGGCTGGTCGCAGGCGGGTTTCCGGGGTGCGGGCTGGGTGCCCGCGCGCATCGGCAGGACACCGCCCTGTGCACTCGTCTCCCATGTCGGACCGCCGCTCAGGCCGATCGAGCGGATGGCGGCGAAGTCGATCACCAGCCCAGGCGGGGACCGGCACGTCGTCGACTTCGGGCAGAATTTCGCGGGCTGGGTGGAGCTGAAGACCAGTGGCCGGGCGGGGCAGCAGGTCTCGCTCAAGTTCGCGGAGATCCTCGGGGCCGATGGCGCGATCGATCAGGCCAACTTGCGATCGGCGCGCTGTGCCTGTCTCTACACCCTGCGCGGCGATCCGGCGGGCGAGACTTATCAGCCGCATTTCACCTACTTCGGCTTCCGCTATGTCGAGGTCAGCGGCCTCGGCCGCGCGCCGACGGAGGAGGAGATCGCCGGGATCGTCGTCTCCAGCGCCTTGCCTGAAACCGGCCGCCCGCTGATCGGGAACCGGATCATCCAGGGCCTGTGGCAGAACAGCCGCTGGAGCCAGCGCTCCAACTTCTTCGGTGTCCCCACCGACTGCCCCCAGCGCGACGAGCGGCTGGGCTGGACCGGCGACGCCAACGTGTTCTGGGACGCGGCGGCCTTCACCATGGACGTCGGCCCCTTCACCCGCCGCTTCATGGGCGACATGCGCGATGCGCAGGGGCCGCGCGGGGAATTCCCTGACTATGCGCCCTCGGGCTGGCAGGACCAGTTGCTCGGCGCCTCGCCGGGCTGGGCGGATGCGGGGGTGATCCTGCCGTGGACGGTGTGGCAGCGCTATGGCGACACCGCGATCGTCGATCGCAACTGGTCGGCGATGACGCGCTACATGACGTTCATCGCGCAGAACAATCCCGACAAGGTCTGGCGGACCTTGCGCGGCTACGACTACGGCGACTGGGTGGCGCTCGACGCGAAGGAACCGGGCGACGAGACGACGCCCAAGGATCTGATCGCCACCGCCATGTGGAAGCGCTCGGCGGACGCCATGGCGGACATGGCCAAAGGCTCGAAGCGCCAGCCCGAGGCGGAGCGCCACGCGCAGTTGTCGAAGGACATTGCTGCAGCATTCGGTGCAGCATTCGTTAGGCCGGACGGCAGCGTGGGCAACGGTTCGCAGTGCGGCTACATCCTTGCGCTGCGTTTCGGGCTGGTGCCGGAAGCCTTGCGCGCGGCGGCGACGGCGAGACTGGTGGCCGACATCCGGCGGCGCGGCACGCTGCTGTCCACGGGCTTCCTCGGCACCCCCTTCAGCCTCGACGCGCTGGCCGATCAGCGCGAGCATGCGCTGGTCTACGACCTGCTGTTGCGCACCGCGTTTCCGTCGTGGGGCTATATGATCGCGAAGGGCGCGACGACGATCTGGGAGCGCTGGAACGCCGACATGGCTGATGCCTCGATGAATTCGTACAACCATTATGCGCTGGGCGCGGTTACGGGCTTTGTGTTCCGCCGTATCGCCGGGATCGACCCGCTGGATGCGGGCTTCCTCAAGTGGCGCTTCGACCCGGTGCTGGACCCGCGCCTGCCGCGCGGCGGAGCGAGCTATGACAGCGTGCTGGGGCGCATCGTGACGGACTGGACTTATGCGCCGGAGCGATCCGACGCGCGGTTCGAGGCGCGGATCGTGGTGCCCGCCAATTCGCGCGCCGAGGTATGTTTGCCTGCTCGCTCGGTGGATGCCGTTCGCGAGGGCGGGCGGCCGGTTTCCGGGGTGCAGCGGGGGGACCGCGTGGTCGTGGAAGTGGGGTCGGGGGAGTATCGCTTCACGGCGGCGTGATTCGTCGTCCCGGACCTGATCCGGGACCAAGTTGGACTCAAACCCTCTTCGTCATTGCGAGCGCAGCGAAGCAATCCAGGGCGTGCGTAAACCGCCCTGGATTGCTTCGCTGCGCTCGCAATGACGAAGGGCGGGGGCGTCCTAAGGCCGCGTATCCCAGCGCCACTCCACCGTATCCGCCAGCGCCCCCGACCGCGCCTCCACCCGGTTCGCACCCGGCGCGAGGTCCAGCGGCCACGCCGCGATGTGGTCCGTCACCGGCACTTTCGTCCAGGCGCCGCCGTTGAGGCGCATCTCCACCTCGCTCTGGTTGGTGAAGGCCTGCGCCGTCACCCGCTGCGTCCGCTTGTGCAGGTCGCGGCGGCTGGCGAGGTGCAGCATCGGCGTGTCCGACCAGTTGGCCTGATACCAGTACCAGGCGTCCTTGCGCACCTTGCGGTCCTCGGTGACGAGGCCCTTGTCGTTGATCGCGGGGCGGTCGCCCTCGTTGCGCTTGAACGAGGGAAAGTCGATCCCCACCCATACGAAAGTCGACCACAGGAACGGCCGCTTCTTCATTTCGCGCCAGTGCTTGACGTGGAAGTCGGTCTGCCACTGCTCGGGGTGCCAGTAGCCGTTCGATTCCGGGCGCTTGAGCACCGGGTCTTCCTGATGCAGCACGCTGGCCCCGGCGCCGTATTCGCTGACGCCGATGGGACGGCCGGGCAGTTTGGCGTGGAGTTCGTCGGCCCATGGCCCGATGTCTTCCGCCTGCGTCCAGTACCACCCGAAATAGCGGTTGTACGACACCGTGTCGCTGTGCTGCGCGATGGGATCGTCGTCCGCGAGGCAGCAGTGTGCGTATGTCGTCGGCCGCATGGGATCGAGCGTCTTGGCGGTCGCCTGCAGTTCGGCGAGGATGCGGTTGGAGGCTGCGTCCGACTTGCGGATCTCGTTGCCGATGCCCCACAGCGCCACGGACGGATGGTTGCCGGTCTGCGCGATCAGCTCGCGCATCTGCTGTACGAGGTTCTCGCGGAAGGCGTCGGAAGGATCGTGGTCGTCGATCAGCGGCACTTCGGTCAGCACCAGCAGGCCCAGCTCGTCGGCACGTTCGTATACCCGCTGCGGATGTTGCATATGCGCGAGCCGCAGGCCTGTCGCGCCCATCTCGGCGAAGAGGTTCAGATCCTCGTCGATCTCGGCCGAAGTCACCACCGGGCCGCGCCCGAAGCGGGTGGGCAGTTGCAGGTTCACCCCGCGCAAGGGATAAGGCGCGCCGTTGAGCAGGAACGTGCCGTCCGGCTTCACCGCGACCGTGCGGACCCCCAGCGGGCCGCTCTGGCTGTCGATGACGTTGCCGCCCTCGGTAATTTCGGTGACGACGCGGTAGAGGTAGGGGGCCTTGATGCCCTGCCACAGCCGCGCACTGTGCATGGCCAGGGACTGGTCAAGGCTCTGCCGGGCGCCGGCGCCCAGTGCCACCGCGCGCGAGGCTTTAGCTACCACTTTGCCGCCCGCGTCGAGCACACGGCTGTTCAGGGTGAAGCGCGCGGGCGCGGTGCGGTCGTTGCGCAGCAGGACGGTGAGGCCGACGGTCGCCTCGCGGCCCTTCAGCGCGGTGGTGCGCACGGCAAGGCCCGGCCCTGCATGGTCGAGCCGGTCGAAGGCCAGCGCGTCGCTCTCGATCAGCGTGACCGGGCGGGCGAGGCCGCCGAAGACGTTGAAATCGCCGTTAAGCGGCGCGATCGTGGTGTCTCGCGCGTTGTCTACGCGCACTGCCAGCACGTTGGCGCCGTCGCGCAGGGCCCCGGTCGCGTCGAGGCGGAAGGCGCCGTAGCC
Source organism: Novosphingobium sp. fls2-241-R2A-195 (assembly GCF_030209485.1). Lineage (NCBI taxonomy): Bacteria > Pseudomonadati > Pseudomonadota > Alphaproteobacteria > Sphingomonadales > Sphingomonadaceae > Novosphingobium > Novosphingobium sp. fls2-241-R2A-195. The sequence goes on along the minus strand of NZ_JARVRY010000017.1, from coordinate 100,614 downwards.
GCCCTTGTGCGCGCCCAGTCGCTTGCCGTTGAGCCAGACTTCGGCCTTGAGCGAAACGCCCGCGAACTCCAGCAGCGTGCGCTTGCCGGGTGTGGGCCGGGCCTCGAAGTTCAGGCGATACCAGGCGGGGCCGCGATAGTAGACGCCCTCGGGCTCGCCGCGCGCCTTGGCGCCGCCGATGCCGGAATCGCTCGCGTTGTAGGTGTGGGGGACAGAGACGGTCTGCCATGCGCGGTCGTCGAAGGCGGGCGCCTCGGCCCCGGCGGCGTCGGCCTTGAGGAAGTGCCAGCCCTCGGCCAGCGGGCGCTCGCTCGCGGCGAGGACCGGCAATGGCGCGGAAGCGAGCAGGGCGGCGAGAAGAGGGCGCAGAAGCATCGTCAGTCCTTCAGGAGAGTTTCGCCACATCGCCGATCGCGATGTCGCTGCTGGCGGCGCTGCGCACCGCGCGGGCAGGCTCGTGCGGGGAGCGCAGGCCGTCCACCAGCGCGCCCGCCACGTCGTCGAACACCACGGCGGGCCGCGCGTCGGGCGCGTCCACCGCGAAGGTCACGTCCTTGAGCATCACGTTGCGGGCATGGCGCACATAGAGGCCGTGCGCGGGGAATGCGCCCATGAAGCTGGGTTCGAGGCTGGAGGCGGGCCGCTCGGGAATGGTCCGGCCTGCATCCTCACCCGTGCCGCCGCCGGCCGAGCGGACGTGGACATCCACGAAAGTCACATCCTCGATCGGTGCGCCGGGGTTGCCGACCACGCCGCAGGCATAAGGACCGGGCGCGCCCGAGACGTTGATGCCGGAAAACCGCACGCGCCGCACTTTCGAGGGGCCATTGCCCAGAGGCGCGCGGTTGCGGGCGGCCAGGCGCACGAAGATCGGATGGTTCACCGGATTGCGCAAGTTGATGTCGCGGAAGGTCACGTCCTCCAGCACGCCGCCGTCGATCGCGCCCAGTTGCAGTCCGCGCGTGTTCTCGCAGGTGCAGTCGGCGATCAGGATATTGCGGAAGCCCGTGGCGGAATCGGTGCCCAGCTTGATCCGCCCGAGCACGCCGACGTCGTCCACGGAACGGTAGGTGGAGGGCCGATAGCTGCCGTCCACCAGCGCGCCCAGATCGTAGCCGCTGGTCTTGCAGCCGATCACGGATACCTCCTCGCAGAACACCGGCTCGTTCAGAGCATAGCTGCTCTTGAGGACGATGGCGTCGTCCTTGGGGGCGTTCACCACGCAGTTGGTGACGCGCACGTCGCGGCAGCAGTCGATGTCGATGCCGTCGCGGTCGGTGTCGACGGTCAGGTTGTCGATGGTGACATTGCGCGATCCCAGCACGTAGCAGGCGAAGTGGCCGCCCTGCAGGATCGTGAAGTCGCGCAGCAGGACACCCCGGCAACGCTTGAGCGCCACCGCCTTGTTGCCGCGCCCTTCGTAGGCCATCTCGCGCGGGATGGCGCGGCGGGCGGCATCGGGCGAGAGGCCGAGTTCCTTCGGCGACTTCCACCCCTCGATCCCGTGCCAGCGCGGGGCGGGGCCCTCGCGGTCGAGGCCGAGGCCGTGGATCAGCCCGCGCCCGATGATCGCCACGTCGGTCAGGTCGATGCCCGAGATCAGCGCATTGCGGAAATGGGCGACGCCGTAATCGACGTATTGTTCCTCGTAGACGCCCTCGGGCAAGTCGTAGGCGCCCTTGTGGCGGCGCGGGTCGGCGGCCTCGATCACGCTGCCGGGCATCAGCAGCAGGGTGACATGGCTACGCAGGCGGATCGAGAAGCACAGGTAATGCCCCGGAGGGACGACGACGGTGCCGCCGCCCGCATTGCTCGCGGCGGCGATGGCGCGGTTGAAGGCATCGGAATCGATCGCAGCGCCGTCGCCCTTCGCGCCGTGGTCGCGAACGTCGTGGAAGCCGGTCAAGGCCCCTGTGGCGCGCACCGGCGCCGCGCTCATCGCGAAGGCCGCGCCCATGCCTAGCGTCACGGCGCGGCGGCTGAACTCCGCCCGTTCGATCACGCGGTTCACGTCCTGCTCCCTCAAATTATGTTGTATGATGTATTACATAAACTGATGGAGGTGCCAAGCCGTTGTGAAGGGAATTTACCCGCAGAAGGGCGCTCGAACCGCCGAATTTGAGATCAACACCTTGCCGTCATTGCGAGCGCAGCGAAGCAATCCAGGGCGCACTAGACTGCCCTGGATTGCTTCGCTGCGCTCGCAATGACGAGGTGGGGGGCTTATATCAGCATGTCGCGCCCGATCGCATCCACCGAGGTTACCCCGCTCAGCGCCATGGTCAGCTTCATGCCCTGCGCGATAAGGTCGAGCAGCTTCGCCACCCCGGCCTCTCCGCCAGCCGCCAGCGCGTAGATGTACGCCCGGCCCAGCAGCACGCCGTCCGCGCCCAGCGCCAGCATCCGCACCACGTCGAGCCCGGTGCGCACGCCGCCGTCGACCAGCACGGTCAGCTTGTCGCCCACCGCGTCGGCTATGGCAGGGAGGGCCTCGGCGGTGGAGAGGGCGCCGTCGAGCTGGCGGCCGCCGTGGTTGGAGACGATCACCCCGTCCGCGCCCAGCCGCACCGCGTCGCGCGCGTCCTCGGGGTCGAGCACGCCCTTGACGATCATCTCGCCCTGCCAGAACTCGCGGATCCATTCGAGGTCGGACCAAGTGATCGACGGATCGAAGTTGGCGCCCAGCCAGCCGATGTAGTCGGCAAGGTCGGTCGGCTTGCCGCGATAGTCGGAGACGTTGCCGAGGTCGTGCGGACGGCCGAGCAGCCCCACGTCCCAGGCCCAGCGCGGGTGAGTGACGGCCTGCAGCATCCGCCGCAGCGGGGCGGCCGGGCCGCTCATGCCCGAGTGGGCATCGCGGTAGCGCGCGCCGGGCAGCGGCATGTCGACGGTGAAGACCAGCTTGGTCACCCCCATCGCCTGCGCCCGCTCCAGCGCATGCCGCATGAAGCCCCGGTCCTTGAGCACGTAGAGCTGGAACCAGATCGGCGCGCCGCTGGCGGCGATCACGTCGGCCAGCGGGCAGACGCTGACGGTGGAGAGGATGTAGGGCACGTTCGCGGCGCGGGCGGCGCGCGCCACCTGCAACTCGCCGCGCCGCCGCATCATGCCGCCAAGGCCGATCGGCGCGAGCAGCACCGGCATCGCCAGCTTCTCGCCCAGCAGCGTGGTTTCGAGGCTGAGCGCGGACACATCGCGCAGCACGCGCTGGCGCGGGCGCACGGATTTCAGCGCGGTGCGGTTGGCCTCCATCGTCTCTTCGGAGAAGGCCCCGCCGTCGAGGTAGTGGAACAGGAACGGCGGCAGGCGGCGGCGCGCGGCTTCGCGAAAGTCGAGCGGGGAGGAGACGATCATGCGGGTTCCCTCAGGGATCGGTCGGGTGCGAGGTGCAACACGAGGTCGGCGCGGCCGGGCATCTCGGCAAGGATGTGGCGGGTCAGGCGCTCGTAATGCTGCACGAAGCGGTCGAGCTGCGCGCCGTCCATGACGCGGGTTTCGGTGGCGGAGGTACGGGCGCGCAACGCGTCTTCCTGCTGGCCGCGCCAGCCGCGCACGACCTCGAAGCCCGGCGCGGCGAGCAGGACGAGGCGGTCGATCCGGGCGAACAGGTCTGCGTAGGGGCCGGACAGCGCGGCATTGACGGCGGTGCGCCAGACCGCCTGCGGGTCTTCCTCGCGTTCGAGGGCGTTGACCGGGGCGGCCAGCGCGGCGCTGTCCTGCGGGCGGGCGCCGACGCACCAGCCCTCGAAGATCAGCAGGTCGAGGGCGGCGGGCACGCTCTGGCCTTCGGGGGCAGGCTCGTCGTGCGCCTTGTCGAAGCGGGGGAGGGTTACGGGCGCGGCGGCCAGCACCGCATCGAGCAGCGCGATCCCTTGCGCCACGTCATGCGTGCCGGGCACCCCGCGCGTCGCGAACAGCGGATGAACGTCGCGCGCCAATTGCGCGCGCGCCGCGCGGCCGAGGTAGAGATCGTCGAGCGAGAGGATCGCCACGCGATGCCCTTGCGCGTCCAGCGCGGCCTTGAGCGCCTCGGCCGCCGTCGATTTGCCCGACCCTTGCGAACCGCACAGACCGAGGATCAGCGGGCCGTCGCGGCGTTCCTCCAGCCATTCGCGGACGGCGGCCAGGATGCGCTCAGAGGACGGGGTCAAGCAGCGGTTCCCCGGCGAAGAAGCGGTCGAGGTTGTCGGCGACTTTCATGCCCATCGCCGTGCGCGCCTCGATCGTGGCGCTGCCCAGATGGGGTAGCAGCACGACGTTGGGCAGTTCGACCAGCGCGGGATGCACGTTCGGCTCGGCCTCGTAGACGTCGAGCCCGGCGGCGGCGATGCGGCGCGCGGCCAGAGCCTCGGCCAGCGCCGCCTCGTCGATCAGGGTGCCGCGTCCGGTGTTCACCAGCACCGCATGGGCGGGCATCCGGGCGAGCAGCGCGGCATCGACCATGCGGTGCGTCTCCGGCCCGCCGGGCGCGTGGAGCGAGAGCATGTCGGCCTGCGCCGCAAGGTCGCCGAGGTCCGCGAAGTAGGCTTCGGACGGCATGTCGGGCGCGGGGCGGCGGCTGTGGTAGGCGATGCGCATGCCGAACGCCTCGGCCCGCTTCGCGGTGGCCCGCGCGATCCGCCCGAAGCCGACGAGGCCGAGCAGCTTGCCCGAAAGCGACTGCCCGACAAGGTGCGTCGGCCGCCAGCCGGCCCATGCCCCGCTGCGCAGTTCACGCTCGCCTTCGCCCGCGCGGCGGCTGGCCATGAGGAGCAGGGTCAGGGCGATGTCGGCGGTGGCCTCGGTCAGCACGTCGGGCGTGTTGGTGACGGCGATGCCCTGCTCGCGCGCGGCGGCAAGATCGATGTGTTCGAAGCCGGCGCCGTAGTTGCCGATGATCGCGGCGCGGCGTCCCTCGACGGTCAGCACCGCGCGCGTCACCTTGTCCGTCACGGTGGGGCATACCGCGTCGTAGTCGCGCATCGCCTGTGCCAGTTCGGCTTCGCTAAGCGGCCTGTCGGTGCCGTTGAGTGCCGTTGAGTACCGCGCCTGCAACCGTGCCTCGACGGCTTCGGGCCAGCGGCGGGTAAGCAGGATCCTGGGCCTGTCGCTCACAGCAGTCCGCGCCTCGCAAGATTGCGCATCAGCGCGCCGGGGCCGAAAGTCCAGGGTTCGCAGGCACTTGTGGACGCCACGCGATTGACCAGCGTGCCCAGCTGCGCACAGCCGATCCGCACCACGTCGCCGGGCTTGTGCGTGAACCCGCGCCCCGGCTCGTCACGGTCCTGAGTCGGCGCGAACAGGGTGCCGAGGAACAGCGCCAGTCCGTCTGGATAGCGGTGGTGCACGTTGAGCGCCTGCGCCGCGAGATCCGCCGGAGGGCGGCTGATCTCGCGCATTTCCGAGCGTCCCTGCATGTCGAAGCCGTCTTCTCCGGTTACCGTGAGCGTGAGGCTTAGGGTCTCCACCGATGCGAGGTCAAACCCCCCGTCGAACAGGCGCACGAAAGGCCCCAGCGCAGCGGCGGCGTTGTTGTCCTTGGCCTTGCCGAGCAGCAGCGCGGAGCGCCCCTCGACGTCGCGCAAGTTGACGTCGTTGCCCAGCGTTGCCCCCAGAATTGCGCCGCTCGAGGCGATCACCAGGACGACTTCGGGCTCGGGATTGTTCCAGGTGGAAGCGGGGTGGACGCCGATTTCCGACCCCGCGCCGACGCTGGCCATGGGCTGCGCCTTGGTGAAGATCTCGGCGTCCGGCCCGATGCCGACTTCGAGGTACTGGCTCCATGCCCCCGCCGCGATCAGCGCCTGCTTGAGCGTCTCGGCCTCGGCCGAACCGGGGCGCAGGGCGCGCAGGTCGTCGCCGACGAGGTCGCGGACTTGCGCGCGGATACCGGCGGCGGCCTCGGGATTTCCGCGGGCGCGCTCCTCGATCACGCGCTCCAGCATGGAGGTGACGAATGTGACGCCCGCCGCCTTCACGGCCTGCAGGTCGACCGGCGCGAGCAGCCAGGGCCGCGCGGGATCGCGCACCGCCGGGTCGGTGTTGGCGAGGATCGCGGCGAGGGGGCCAATGTCCTCGCCCTCGGCGGCGCGCAGAGCTGCTGCGGGATCGGGTGCCTCGCACAAGTCGCGTGCGGTGGGGAAGGCGCGGGTCACGTCGGTCAGGCGCTCGCCATCGACACGGACCAGCGAAGGGCCGCTCACATCGGGGCGCCAGACGCGGCCGAACAGCAGGGCTTCGGGATCGGCGGGAAGGATCGCGGCGGGCGAGAGGTCCATGGCTCAGCGTCTCCGGAACACGGGCGCGCGGCGCTCGGCGAAGGCGGCGCGGCCCTCTGCGGCGTCGGCGGTGGCGAAGCAGATGGCCTGCAGGTCGCGCTCGTACTCGATGGCCTTTTCGTAAGGCATCTGGTGCGCGGCGCGCAAGTTGAGCTTGGCGGTTTCCGCCGCGATCGGGGCGCGGGCGGCGATCTGTGAGGCGATCTCACGGGCGCGGGGGAGCAGCGCGGCGGACTCGGTCACTTCGCTGACGAGGCCCCAGGCGGCGGCCTGCGCGGCGTCGATCATCTCGCCGGTGTAGAGCATCAGCGCGGCGTTCGACATGCCGATGGAATGCGACAGGCCCACCGCCATGCCGCCGCCGCCGATCCAGCCCAGCTTGATTTCGGGCGCCGCGAAGCGGGCGTTGGCGGAGGCGATGCGGATGTCGCAGGCCATTGCCGTCTCCAGCCCGCCGCCCAGCGCATAGCCGTTGATCGCGGCGATCACCGGCTTGCGGCAGGCGCGCAGGGCGTCGCAATAGTCCTGCCGGTTGCGGAAGTCCCAGGGCGTCGCGTAGGCATCGAGCCCCGAGATGTCGGAGCCCGCGCTGAACGCCTTCTCGCCGGCGCCGGTCACGATGACCACGCGCACGTCGTCCGAGGTGTTGCAGGTGGCGACGGCGGCGACCAGCGCCTCGGCCATGTCCGGGGTCATGGCGTTAAGCTTTTCCGGGCGGTCCAGCACGATGGTGGCGACGTGGGCGGCGATGTCGAAGCGCAAGTTGGCGCTCATGTCTCGGTTCCTCGGGTGTGATGGCGGGTATAGGCGGCCTCGATCCCGGCGAGGACGGTGGCGGCGGGCTCTTGCGCAAGGAGACCTTCGCGCAGGCGGGCGGAAGCCTCGGTCTGGAAGGCGATGGCGCCGTCGTGGCGCGGACGCAGCGAGGCCGCTTCCAGCGTGGCGCGGGTGCTGGAGTAGAACCCGTTCCACGCGGCATCGACTTGCCTGTCGGCCCAGGCTGCGCGCAGTGCGGGCTGGCCTTCGTGAGCGGGGATGAACGCCGTCTGCGCCTCTTCGCTCATGAGCCAAAGCAGATGCGCGCGCAGTTCGTCGGTCACCGCGCAGCGGCGCGAGACGGCGACGCCGGTGCCGCCGAGGATCGAGCCGATCCCGACCGGTCCGCGTGGCGCATCGGCAAAGGCGACGCCAGTTCTCGCATAGTTCACGTAGCCGTAGACCAGCGGCACCAGCGCAATGTCTTCCCCGTTCGACAGTGCTTCGAGCAGCGCGATGGGGTTCTGGTCGATGCGCGCGCGCGTGGCATCGCCGGTCAGCCGGGCCATCAGTTCATAAGCCTCGCGGCCCGTGTGGGGATCGACGAAGCGTTCTTCCGGCCTGCCTCCCGCGTGCAGCGAGGCGACGATGGACTGGAAGGTCAGCGCCGCATGCGGGCCGGAGAGCGAAAGCGCCACCGGCTCGCGGGAGGCGAGGGCGTTCACTTCCTCCCAGGTCTGGGGCGGGGTTCCCACGCGCGCCGGGGCATAGGCCATGACCTGGCTGGCCGCGTCGAGCGGCAAGGCCCAGTGCTGGCCTCCATAGCGATAGCTGACCAATGATGGGCCGATGGCTGCCGGTTCCAGCGCCGCCACGGCATCCGCGCCGATCACCTGTTCCATCGGAAGCAGGCAATCGTGCGCCACCGCTTCGCCGACATGGGGATGGTCTAGGACGATGAGGTCGTAGCGCTGCGCAAGGTCGGCGATCGGGTGGGACTCGAAGCCTTCCAGCGGATGGCGATCCCAGGCGATCGACAGGCCATGCGTAGGCGCGACGATGGCGGCAGCAGCCTCCAACGCGCGGTAGCCGCGCGGGTGGTCCCAGGTGAGGCCGCGATAGGCGGGCGTACTCATGCGTGCTGGCGCACAACGCCGGATTCGATGAGCTGGGCGATGTCCTTTGCCCCGAGGCCCGCTTCGCGCAGTATGGCCTCGCTGTGCTCGCCAACCAGCGGTGCGCCGCGTGTGATGGCGCTGGGCGTGCGGGAGAAGCGGATGGGGAAGCCGGGCACTTTCACGCGGCCTTCGGTGGGGTGGTCGTACTCGACGAAGGTGCCGTTATGCTTGATCTGCGGGTCGTCGACGAGGTCGGCGTAGCCATAGACCGGCCCGCACCAGATGTCGGCGGCGCGGAACTTGTCCAGCCAGTGCGCGGTGGGCTGGCGGATCAGGTGTTCGCGCAGGCGGGCGAAGATTTCGTCGCGCCGGGTCCAGCCTTCGCGTTCCTCTTCCATGTCGGCGAAGAACGGGTCGTCCAGTTCGCGCGCCAGCGTGTCGAAGCGGGCCATCGCCAGCGTCATGTAGCCGTCCGCCGTCTGGAACACGCCGTAGGGCGAGCGGATGTAGCTGTGCGCGTGAGGCTCGGCCGAGCGGGCCTGCGGCTTGTTGCCGACGGTGAAGACCGACAGCTCCTGCATCTGGATGGTGGTGATCGCGTCGAGCATGTTGACCTGCACCAGCTGCCCCTCGCCGGTGCGCTCGCGGTGGAACAGCGCGGCCAGCGCGCCTTCGAAGGCGCTGTAGGCGGCGATCGCGTCCACCAGATACTGCCCGGCGGGGGAGGGCGGCGTGCCTTCGCTTCCGGCCGAGAGCATCGCGCCCGACATGCCCTGCAGCAGCAGGTCCTGCCCCGGCAGCATGCGGTACGGCCCGTCCTCTCCGTAGCCCGACATCGAGACGTAGACGAGGCGCGGGTTGATGGCGGAAAGCGTCGCGTAGTCCACGCCGAGGCGCTCGGCCACGCCGGGTCGGTAGTTCTGGAGGAAGACGTCCGCGTCCTTCACCAGATCGAGCAGCACCGCCTTGCCCTCGGGTGCCTTGAGGTCGATCGCCAGCGAGCGCTTGTTGCGGTTGAGCGAGAGGAACGAGACGTTGATCTTGTTGCCCGTCGCCCCGCCTGCGGAGGCATGGCGCTGCCATTCGCCGCTGGTGGGCTCCACCTTGACCACGTCGGCGCCCATGTCGCCGAGGCGCTGGGCGGCGAAGGGACCGGCCATGGCGATCGAGCAGTCGAGAACGCGGATACCTTTGAGGATTGTCATGTCGATCGTGTCCTTCAGGACATGGTCCAGCCGCCGTTGACGTGCAGCGTCTGTCCGGTGATGAAGCCTGCCTCGTCGGCGGCGAAGAAGGCGATGGCGTGGGCGATGTCGGACGCGGTGCCGCGCCGCTTGATCGCCTGGGCGTCCAGCACCATGCGGTTGTAGCCCTCGGGATCGGGGTGGATCGTCTCGGCGTCGGTGGGGAAGGCGCCGGGGGCGATGGCGTTGACGGTGATGCCCCATTCGCCGAACTCGCGCGCCCAGGCCCGCGTCAGGCCGACCAGCGCGGCCTTGGAGGCGACGTAGGGCGACAGGTTCTCCCACCCGCCCGAAATGGTGATGCTCGATACGTTGACGATTCGCCCGAAGCCCTTCGCGCGCATCCCCGGCAGCGCCGCCTGCACCGCGACGATCCCGGCGTCGACGTTGATGCGCTGGACCCGCTGGTGCTCCTCGATCGTGTAGTCCTCGAAGGGTTTGGAGGGGTAGATCGCGGCGTTGTTGATGACGACGTCGATGCCGCCGTGCTCCCGCGCCAGAGCGTCCAGGATGGTGCGCAGCGCGGCGAGATCGGACAGATCGGTGCGCGAGACGGTGAGTTGTCCCGGCCCCTTGCCGGCAGCGGCGGCGGAGAGGCGGGCGATCTTCGCATCGTCGTTGTCGAGCGCGATGACATGCGCGCCGCGCTCGATCAGCAGCAGCGTGGTATCGAGCCCGAGCCCGCCCGCCGCGCCGGTGTAGAGGACGGTGCGGCCTTTCATGCGCGGCCTCCGATCACGGGATAATTGCCGGTGGGCGCGGGATATTCTTCCTGCGGCTGCAGCATGACGCCCTCGATCCGCGCCACGGCGGCGGAGACGGCGGCGCTGTCCGGCAAGACCTGCAGCACCGTGTCGTAGCGGCGCTCCTCGCCGTGTTCGAGCAGGATCAGCTCGCCGCGTTCGCGGGCGAAATCCTTGCCGAGGACGTGGTTGGTCGAGGGCTCGATCCCCACCGCATAGTGGCCCGCGTGGAGGTTCTGCCACTCGAACATACAGGGGAACTGGTCCTTGCGGGTGGTGACGGAGAAGCCGAAGCCCAGCGCCTCGTTCACCAGCGCGACCTCGACGCGGCCCGTCGCATCAGGGGCCATGTCGTGCTGCCAGACCTGTTCGTGGAAGTTGACGATCGGCGCGGGCAGGGTGCGATAACCGACGCCCTGTTTCTGATAGTCGTCCGCGTGGGCGGCCCAGAGCACCTCGCGCACCGGGGCGACGTAGCGCGCGCCTTCTGCCACCACCGGATGCCCGACGTTGATGTGGTAGCAGTACATGTGCGGCGTCGTGTAGAAGCCGTGGTTCACCACCCGGTCGGTCATGCGGATTTCGTCGCCGCCGAGGTCCGCCTCGATGCGGCGGATGAGGTGCAGGTCTTCGCCGAAGACGGTGGACTGGCGCACGATGCCCTCGGCCCAGAAGATGCAGGCATCGCCCTCCCAGCGCTCGCCGTAGCCGGTCAGTTGCGCCGGGATCGTGCCGACGCGCCCGTGGAGCGAGGAGGAGACGACTTCGCGCGGGCCGTAGTTGTAATGGCCCGCCGGGTCGTCATGCATGAACAGGATGTGGTCGAGGCCGCAGGTGATGTTCAGCCCCGACATCGAGCGGAACCAGCCGAGCCCGCCTTCGCCCTCGTAATCGTGCAGCGCCGGGTTGCGGAAGCCGGACGGCGAGTGCCAGCCCACCGCACGCCCGGCGTGGTCGCACTCGGCGATGTCCATGGCGCGGTCCACCAGCACGGTAAAGCGCAGGCCCGAGCCGGTGCGGAATTCCAGCAGGCGCACCCCGCGCTCGACGCCGTCGCCCAGCGTCATCAACCGGACCCCGGCGAACTGTGACAATGATCCGGTGCGCTCGGCGATGTGTCTTTTCGACCGCTCGGCGCCATACAGCAAGGCCATGCCTGCCCTCTCCATCTTGTAAGACGTATGATGAATACGTAAGGAGAGGATGGGCGTCAACCGGGAGAGTGGAATGACTGAAATCGTGCGCCGATGCTTTGCCGTGGACCTTGTCGATGAGCCGGAGATGATCGCGCGCTACCGGGAATGGCACGCACCGGGCGGCCCTCCGGCGGCGGTGACCGAAGCGATTCGCGCCGATGGTGTGCGCGATCTCCAGATATGGCTGGTGGGAGACCGCCTGTTCATGATGATGGAGCAGGACGCAGGGCTGGCCGCCGATCCGCAAGGCAAGGCGGCGCGCGATGCGGCCAACCCGGAGGTGCAGGCGTGGGACGCGCTGATGCGCACGTTCCAGCGCCCGCTACCCTTCGCGCCGGATACGACGTGGGTGGAGATGGAACGGATCTACGCGCTGTCGGAGCAGGACTAGGAGATACGCCCGTCGTCCCGGATCAAATCCGGGATGGCGTCACTGCGCCCCATTCGCCCGGCGGCGCGCCCAAGACGATTCGATATGGTCGCGCATTGCCTTGGCCGCGGCATCGGCATCGCCGTCGACGATCGCCTGGTAGACCTTGCGATGCGCGGCGTGAGTCTCGCGTACGTGCTCGACGTTGAGCGTCCCCGAATAGCCATGGGTGTTGAGCGCGCGCGATTGGATGCTGTCGATGATCGCCTTGCTCAGCCGTGCGCCCGACATGCGCATGATGACGTCGTGGAAGTTCACGTCCTCATGCACATAGGCGGCCGGCATCTCGACCAGCGCCTCCAGCTTGTCGATCTGGGTCTTCAGTTCCGCGCGGGTTTCAGGCGTCGCGCGCCGGGCGGCCTTGGCGGCCATCGAGGCCTCCAGCGAGGAGCGGATTTCCAGCAGGTTGTCGAGATAGGCCAGCCCGTCCTCGCGCCGGAACAGCGCCGCCAGGATCATCGGGTCGAGGAGGTTCCAATCGCCCTGTTCGCGCACGATGGTACCGCGCCCCTGCAGCGAGACGACGAGGCCCTTTTCGGTGAGTGCGGTGGTCGCCTCGCGCACGACGGTGCGGCTGACGCCGAAGTGGTCGCACAGCATGTTCTCGGGAGGAAGTGCGCTGCCGGCCGGATAGACTTCGGTGACGATGGCGTTCACCAGTTCCTCCACCACCGCTTCGGCCAGGCGCGGACGCCGCCGTGTCTTAGCGGGCGCTCCGAGGCCGACTACCTTGTCCTGCATGCTTTTTGACGCCTTGTGAAATCATGGTGACGCGCATCGTTCGCGCCTGATTCACGCTGAACCGACTTGACGGAGCACGTCAAGGCTTGTCAAACGACATAGATCATACATAATACGAATTACGAACAGGGCTTGGGGCAGAGGAAACCCGGATGAAGATCACAGGCTACCGCAGCCTTACCGCATTCCATGACTGGCTCCGCCCGGTGGGTGACGTCAACGGAATCGTCGAATCGGGCATTACCGAAGTGCCGGTGCTGCTGTTGGAGACGGACGGCGGACTGACCGGGATCGGCCTGGGTTCGCACCGCGAGATCGACCGGCTGTTCCCCGCCGTCGAGGGCGCGGACCCGCGCGGCGTTACGACGCTCTATGACGCGATGCTCTCGCATGTGTTCAAGAGCGGCCATGCCGGGGCTACTTTCGGCACGATCGCGGCGATCGACATGGCACTATGGGATCTGAAAGCGAAGATGGCCGAGGAACCGCTGTGGCGTACGCTGGGCGCGGGCGACCGGTTCGTATCGGGCTATGCCTCGGGCCTGTGCTACGGCCTCGACGATGCCGCCTTCGCTGCGCACTACGGACAGTGGGCGCAGCGTGGCTTTACCGCCGCCAAGATCAAGGGCGGGCGCGATCTCGACCGCGACATCGCGCGGCTGGAAACGGCGCGCGAGATTCTCTCGCGCAATACCAGCCGGCCCGCGCTGATGCTCGACGTCAACGAGGCGTGGAACACCAAGCAGGCGATCCGCCACCTTGCCGAGATCGCGAAGCGCGTGGACCTGACCTGGATTGAGGAACCTGTCCGTCGTTGGGATGCGGCGGGCCATGCGCGGATCGCCCGCGCCGCAAAGACGGCGGTGGCGACCGGCGAGAACCTGACCGGGCTGGAGCAGTACGCGCCGTTGTTCGATGCGGGCGCGGTCGATATCGTGCAGGCGGGCAGCGTCTGGGGGATCACCCATTTCCTGCGCGTGGCCATGGCCGCGCATTCGCGGGGGCTGCCGGTCTCGCCGGTGGCCTACAACGCCAACCCGGTGGCGCACGCGGCGGCGGCGGTGCCGAACATGATCGGCATCGAGGTGCAGGATTTCGCCTTTCCCACCGGGTTCGACGTGGACCAGCGGATCACAGAGGGCGGCATCGTGCTGGGCGACCGTCCGGGCCTCGGCATAGAGATCGACGAGGCTGCGGTCGCCGACGCGGTGGCCTCGATCGGCTGGGGTGAGCGCGGCGGGCCGCATCGCCGCCCGGCGGACGCGGGGCTGCGGCTGGTGCCGGAAATGCGGCGGGCTGCAGAGTGATGCACGGCGGCGTTTCCGAACCTGCCTGGGTTGAGGGTCGCGCGCGCTGGCGGCTGCAACTCTCGCTGATGGTCAACTTCTTCCTGCTGATGGCGCTCTACAGCGGCGTTCTGGGGGTCTTGCTGCCCAACCAGATTGCCGAGCTTTCGCCGGGCTCGAAGGAGAACAACCTGGCGCTGCTCTTTGCGATCACTTCCATCTTCTCGACTCTGGCAACGCCCATCGCGGGCGCCTTGTCGGACCGTACGCGCAGCCGCTGGGGGCGGCGCTCGCCGTGGATCGCGATCGGTTCGCTGGTCGGATCGGCGTGCCTGTTCGGGGTGTCGTGGACGACCGGGTTCTGGTCGCTGATGGTCCTGTGGGTCATGGCGGCGGTTGCCTACAATTCGATGCAGCCCGCGATGACGACGCTGATCGCCGACCGCTTCGCGCCCGAGACGCGCGGCGGTGTCTCCGGCATTGTCGGCGCGGGGATGACCGCCGGGCTGACTGCGGGCACTGTCGTCGCGGGTTACCTCGCGTCGGAGCGGCTGCTGGCCTATGGCCTGTTCGCGGGCGCCATCGCCGCGTCGTGCGTGGCTTTCGTGGCGCTCAACCGCGAGCCGCCCAGCGACACCCAGCCGCGCCGTCCCGTGCACTGGGGCGCGTTCCTGAAGAGCTTCTGGATCAGTCCGCGCGAACATCCCGACTTTGCGTGGGCCTTCGCCAGCCGCTTCACGATCTACATGGGCTATCAGGCGGTCGCCGCCTACCTGCTCTACATCCTGCGCGATTACATCGGGCTGGCGGACGGCGCCTCCAACCTCGCGATCGCCAACATGGCGATGGTGACGCTGGTGTGCCTGGTGGGCTCCTCGCTCGTCTCGGGCTGGCTTTCCGACCGCTGGCAGCGGCGCAAGCCCTTCGTAATTTGCGGCAGCCTGATCATGGGCGCGGCAATGGTGGCGCCGCTGGTCGCGCCCTCGATGGCGGGGATGTGGGTATACGCGGCCGTCATCGGCGTGGGCTACGGCATGTTCATGTCGATCGACATGGCCCTGATGACGCAAGTGTTGCCCAAGGCGGCGCTGGGTGACGAGGGCAAGGACCTCGGCGTGCTCACCACTGCCGTCAACATACCCCAGATCATCAGCCCGGTCATGGCGGCGGCGCTGCTTGGCGTGTTCGGCGGGGACTACCGCGCGATCTTCATCGCCGCCGTCGTCTTCGTGTTCGCCTCGGCGCTCTGCGTACTGCCGATCCGCTCGGTGCGATAATTCATAATACGTATGATGTAGTTTGACACATGATCTTTGGCAGGTCATAACGCCTGCAAAGAATTTCGAGGGAGAGTCGAAATGTCCAAGGAGGGAAGGCTTCGCAGCGCGGCCACGACGGCGCTGCTTTTTTCAGCTGCATCGGTGCTAGCGCTGGCAACAAGCGCGCAGGCTCAAGAAGCTGCGGCTGATACCGGGGCGTCGGAAGCCGTCGATGCGGAGAACGTCATCATTGTCGCGGGCATCCGCGCCAGCCAGAAGGCTTCGATCGACATCAAGCGCGATTCCATTGCGGTGGTGGACTCGATCGTCGCCGAGGACCTGGGCAAGCTGCCGGACCAGAACGTCGCGGAATCGCTTCAGCGCATCGCCGGCGTCACCATCGAGCGCAACCGGGGCGAGGGCCGCTACATCACCGTTCGCGGCTTCGGGCCGAAGTTCAACGCGGTGACCGTCAACGGCCGCACGCTGGCGACCGACAACAACGGCCGCGAGTTCTCGTTCGACGTCATGCCGTCCGAGATCATCGCCGGGGCCGACGTCTACAAATCACCGCAGGCCAACATCAACGGCGCCTCGATCGGCGCGACGGTAGACGTCAAGACCCTGCGCGCGATCGACCAGAAGGACGAATTCTCGTTCGCCGGATCGGCCGGACAGATGTGGGCGGAACTGGCCGACAAGTTCAACCCGGAAATCTCGGGCGTGGCCTCCTGGCGCAATGCCGATAAGACCCTCGGCATCTCGCTTTCGGCGGTCTATACCGAGCGCCAGACCCGCAACGACGAATTCACTATCGGCGCGGGCCACGTCTATCGTTCCAGCACCGATTCCTACTACAATGCAGGCGGCGTTCCCGGCGCGCGCATCGGCCCGGACGTGGCACCGTTCACGCGGGTCTCGATGCCTTCGAACTTGTCGCCGTTCTTCTTCGAGCGCAACCTTAAGCGCTACGGCTTCTCCGGTTCGCTGCAGTTCCGCCCGACCGAGACGCTGACCGTCTCGCTCGACGGGCTCTATTCGAAGGCTGACTTTAAGGAGCAGCAGACCGGTCTCTCCTACGACTTCTCCGGCGGTACTTTGGTGGAGCAGGTGGTCGAAGGCCAGGAGGCGGTCTATCAGCGCTATCAGGGCGGCTTCGTCGACCAGATCCTGCAGTACGACCACCGCAAGGTCATGACCAACCAGTTCGGCGCCAACGTCGAATGGAAGCCGACCGAGACGCTCAAGATGCGCTTCGACGCCTCTCGCTCGAAAGCGGAACGGCGCGGCAAGGAGGACAACCTCTTCACCACGATCCGGCGCAAGAACATCGACCTCTGGTTCGATCGCCGCTCCGGCAGCCCGATCTACGAATATGGCTTCTCAAGTCCGACCTACCCCAACGCCGCGACCAGCCCCGACGGCATCACCGCGCACTATTACATCTGGGGCGGCGGCACCGACGTAGACGACAAGATCGAGGAATATCGCTTCGACAACGAATGGGAGGCGACGTCCAACCTGACGCTCTTCGCCGGCGGCATGTACTCGCGCCGCACCAAGACGCTGACCGGGGACGAGATGCCCTTCGGTGAGCAGTGCGCCTACTGCGGCTCTGACCGTGTGCTTCCGGGCTATCTGTTCCAGCCCACCAACCGCAACTTCTTCCAGGGTGGCGGTCCTTCGAACATCATCCGCGACTGGGTGATCTACAGCCCGCAGCAGCTGGTGAGCGTGATCGACCAGTTCGCGGCGGAGGACGGCATTGCGTTCAACCCGGCGGTCTTCTCGCCTTCAGCCTCTTCGGTGGTCGATGAGAAGGTGAAGATCGGCTACGTCATGGCCAACTTCCGCACCTCGCTGGGCTCGATGCCGCTGACGATCAACGCGGGTCTTCGCTATGAGGGGACGACCTATACCTCGACCGGCGCATCGCGCACGGTCCTCAGCGCGCAGCCGAACGGGCAGGGGCAGAACATCATCGTCGTCTCGCCGGTCGTTCCGGTAGGCTTCAAGGGCAAGTACAACGACTGGCTGCCCTCGGTGAACATCAAGCTGGAGGCGACCAACGACCTCATCCTGCGCCTCGCCGCCTCGAAGGTGATGACGCGCCCGACGCTGACGGACCTGTCGCCGCGCCAGTCGATCCAGACCAACCCCGGCAACGAGACGATCAGCCGCGGCAACCCTGACCTGCAGCCGTTCCGCGCCAAGCAGATCGAGGCCGGCGTGGAGTGGTACTTCAACGCGAGTTCGCTGCTGTCGGCGGCCGCGTTCTACAAGAAGATCGACTCCTTCGTGACCCTGGTGACGACGCCGCAGCTGGTCGATCAGGTGACTTTCCAGGTAACCGTGCCCGACAACGGCAAGGGTGCGACGGTGAAGGGCTTCGAGCTTGGCTATCGTCAGGCCTTCACCGGCCTTCCCGCGCCGTTCGACGGTCTGGGCGTGCAGACCAGCTTCAACTACACCAAGTCGAACGCCAATTACACCAACCAGGTGGCGGGTGTCTCCTACGGGCTGGAGGGCCTGTCGAAGACCTCCTACAGCCTCGTCGGGTTCTACGAGAAGTACGGCCTGCAGGCGCGCGTGGCCTATACCTGGCGGGATAACTTCCTGCAGGTAGCGTCAGGCCGCAACGGCGAGCCGGAATACTTCGCCGCCTATGGCCAGCTCGATGCCGGACTGTCCTATGAAGTGACGCCGCAGTTCACGATCTTCGCCGACGCGCTCAACCTCAATGACGCCAAGGAGTTCATCTACTCCGTCAGTGAGGACCGCACCAAGGAGTATCGCAGGACCGGGCGCCGCTTCTCCGGCGGTGTGCGCGTCCGCTTCTGATCATCGATGGAAGGGACCGGGGCGCAATACCCGGTCCCTTCTCGGCATTCGGGATGACATATGGTGATGAAGCGCCTTGCTCCGGTTCTGCTCGCAGCCGCAGCGCTCGGGTTGCCGGGGCTGGCAGAAGCCACTCCGGTGTCCCGCGTCGCGGAAGCCGGAAAGCCGCGCGTGATCGTCCTGACGGACATCGGCTCGGACCCGGACGACATGGAATCGATGGTGCGGTTCCTGCTGTACACCAACGAATTCGAGGTCGAGGCGCTGGTGCCCTCGACCTCGCGGCATCTGCAGGATTCCGTCCATCCCGAGCAGATCCTCAAGCGCATCGATGCTTACGAACAGGTGCTGCCCAACTTGCGCGCCCATGCGCAGGGTTGGCCTACTGCCGCGCAATTGCGCGCGCGCGTAAAGCCGGGGCGGCCTGAATACGGGATGCTCGGCGTCGGCGCGGGGAAGGATACCGAGGGATCGCGCGCCATCGTCGCCGCGCTCGACAAGGCGGACCCGCGCCCGGTGTGGATCTGCGTCTGGGGCGGGGCGGTCGATCTGGCGCAGGCGCTGTGGTCGCTGCGCGAGACACGCCCGCCGGAGGAAGTGGCCCGCCTTGCGGCGAAGCTGCGCGTCTACTCGATCTCCGATCAGGACAACGCGGGGCCATGGGTCCGGCGGCAGTTCCCGGACGTGTTCTGGATCGTCAGTCTCACGGCGCACCGGCACTACAACCTGTCGACCTGGGGCGGCATCTCGGGCGACCGGATGTACTATTTCGACGGACCGGACTTCACCACGGTCTCGAAGGAGTGGCTGCGCGAGAATGTGCAGATCGGCCCGCTCGGCTCGCTATATCCCGACTACGAGTTCATCATGGAGGGGGACACGCCCAGCTTCCTCTACCTCGTGCCCAACGGCCTCGGCGATCCCGAGCATCCCGACTACGGGAGCTGGGGCGGGCGCTACGGCAAGGTTTCCGAATGGGACGGCATCTGGACTGACACCAGCGACCTCGTCACCGGCATCGACGGCAAGGTCCGCCAGACCAACAAGGCAACGATCTGGCGCTGGCGCGAGGCGTTCCAGAACGACTTCGCGGCGCGCATCCAGTGGACGCTGCAGAGCGCGTTCAGGGGCGCAAATCACGCACCAAGACTGGCACTCAACGGCACTCAGGGTGTCACAGCAGTGACAATGACTGCCCTTCCGGGCGAAACCGTGCGCCTTTCCGCAGCCAGTTCGCACGATCCGGACGGGGACCTGGTGGACTACACCTGGTGGCAGTATCGCGAGGCCGAGGCGGTCAACCGCAGCCCGCGCGTCGAACTCCAGCGCGGCGACCCTCTGGAGACCCGTTTCGTGGTGCCCGAGGTGACCGAGCCGACCCGCTTCCACATCATTCTCGAAGCGCGCGACAGGCGCGCGCCGGCGCTGACCAGCTATCGCCGTGCGATCGTCTCGGTGGAGCCGCGGCGCTAATCGGGGAAATGGCGGGTACCTCTCGTCATGCGCCCGATCGTTCCTATCTGTCCGACGGTACGCCGATGCATCCGATTGAAGGAACGCCTGAACATGCCGCAGCACCTCAAGATCGATTTCGTGTCCGATGTCGCCTGCCCCTGGTGCGTCATCGGTCTGAAGAGCCTGGAAGCAGCGCTTGAACGGCTTGAGGGAGATGTCTCGGCAGACATTCATTTCCAGCCGTTCGAACTGAACCCGAACATGCAGAACGAAGGGCAAAACCTGCGCGAGCACATTGCGCGGAAGTACGGCACCACGCCGGAACAGTCGGCCGCGAGCAGGGCGGCGATCCAGGAGCGGGCCGCAGGTGTCGGCTTCACGATTGCGATGAACGACGAGAGCCGTATCTACAATACGTTCGACGCACATAGGCTGTTGCATTGGGCGGGAGAACAGGGCCGCCAATCCGAACTCAAGCACGCGCTGTTCGAGGCGTATTTCACGCAAGGCGTCAATGTCTCGCTCCATGAGGTTCTGCTGGATGTGGTGGCAGCTGCGGGCCTCGATATGTCGCGTGCGGCGGAAGTCCTTGCCGGAGATGAGTACGCTGCGACAGTCCGTGATGACGAGGAACTCTGGCGTTCGCGAGGGGTCGCGTCCGTCAATGTGGTGTAAAATCGGGTGTGGCCACTGGGCTGCATTTTCAGGCGGCCTTGGGTGTAATCTGTAGCGGCTGTGCCTCCTCGATCATTGGTGTGGCAAGGGCGGCCATGCCCTCGATCTGCATGTAGCGGTGCTGGAGCTGGTATTCGTCATTCTGCTCGAGCAGGACGGCGCCGACGAGGCGGATGATGCTGTCCTCGTTCGGGAAGATGCCGACCACATCGGCGCGGCGCTTCACTTCCTTGTTCAGGCGTTCCAGCGGATTGGTGCTGTGGAGCTTGACCCGGTGCTGCTCGGGGAAGGTCATGTAGGCGAGCACGTCGTGCTCGGCATCGTCCATGCAAGCGCCGAGCTTTGGCCAGCGGGCGCGCAACTGATCAGCGACCTGCCGCCAGACCTGCGTCGCAGCGGCATGGTCGGGCTGAAGGAAGACCTGACGGATTGCAGCGGCAACGACGGTATTCTGGCCCTTGGGCACATAGGCCAGGGCGTTGCGCATGAAGTGGACGCGGCAGCGCTGCCAGGTCGCGCCCATGACGCGGGTAATCGCCGCCTTGAGCCCCTCGTGGGCATCGGAGATGACCAGCTTCACGCCGGTCAGGCCGCGCCGGACGAGGTCCTTGAGGAAGCTCGACCAGAACGGCTCGGCTTCGGAAGGACCGATGTGCAGGCCGACGATCTCGCGCTTGCCCTCGGTGTTGACGGCCACAGCGATTATCGCGGCGACACTGACGATCCGCCCGCCCTCGCGCACCTTGAGATAGGTAGCATCGAGCCAGAGGTAGGGCCAGTCGCCGGCGAGCGGCCGCTTGAGGAAGGCGTGGACCCGCTCGTCGATGTCCTTGCACAGCTTGGATACCGAGGACTTGGAGATGCCAGTCATGCCCATCGCCTGCACCAGTTCATCGACGCGCCGGGTGCTGACGCCGGCGATCCATGCTTCCTGGATCACCGCGACCAGCGCCTTCTCGACGGTCTTCCTTGGCTCCAGAAAGCCGGGAAAGTAGGCGCCGGTCCGCAGTTTGGGGATCTTGAGATTGAGCGTGCCGAGCCGGGTGTCGAGACTGCGGTCGCGGTAGCCATTGCGCCAGGTCGTGCGATCGCCGGAACGCTCGTGCCGGCCGGCGCCGACCAAGCCATCGACGTCGGCCTCCATGATGATCTGTAATACGTTCTCGGCGATCGTGCGCAGGAAATCTCCATCTCCGGTCTTCGCCATCAGCTCGGCAAGCGGTAATCTATCGTCGGTCATCGGGATCAACTCCTCGGTGGGCGTGTGAAGTGTGGTAACTCCACCTTACCGATGAGCCCGGTGGCCACCGAGATCGAATTCGCATGGGTGGGGCATGCCCCACCCATGCGATCGCCTCAATCTACACCGGAAATTACACCACGAGCGCGGACGCTAACTTCGCGAGGGATCTCGAGCGTCCCGGCGATCATCATCGACGAGAAGTACCTTGTGTCCGGTGGCCAGCCGGTCGAGGTGTTCGAGGACGTGCTGAAGAAAATTGCCGCCGAGCGGGCGGCATTCGCTCAATAGTTCTGACTGCGTCCCGCGACGGGCGCATAAGACCTCTGATGAAGTAAGGCAAAATGCGCTTGTCGTACAAAGCCTTGCCAACGCTTGCTGCAGAAGGTTGCTCCCTTCGATCAGCGGATGCGTTGAACAGACCAATCCTCGTTTTCAGGCAACCACTACCTCGATCCCAGCATCCTCCAACATTTCCAAAGCCTGTCGATCAACGCCCTTGTCAGTGATCACCACGTCGACTTCGCTAAGATCGCAGACGATGGAACCCGAGATCGAAACAAATTTGCTGCTGTCGATCAACAGGATGAGTGTCTCCGCGCGCTTGATGAAGCTGCGTTCGGCGGCGACAAGGATAATATCCTGCTGCATCACGCCTTGCGGGCCAATCGCGGCCGCTCCCATGAATAGCTTGGGAGCGTGAAAGCGCGGCATCGATTCCTCTCCTGCCGGCGCCAGGACAATGTTCTGTTCGCGAAATACGGTGCCTGAAGGAAGCAATACCCGCGTACCCTCCTGCGGCAAGAGCGCATCGACGATATGCAGCGAGTTGGTAAGCACTTGGCAATCGAGCCCAGCTAGATGCGGGCACATTTGCAAGGTCGTGGTTCCCCCGTCGATCATGATGCCTTCGCCGGGGAGGCACAGCGCTGCCGCAGCACGACCAATCGCCTGCTTGGCAGGCAGGTTTTGCAAGATCGACTGGGCGAACGGCGTACCTGAAAGCCCGCTTTCGCGTTCCTCCTTCTGATCTTGCGGCGCTTTTGCGCCGCCGTGTACGCGCACGATCAGGCCCTCTTCCTCCAAACGGGTGAGGTCACGCCGGATCGTCGCCGGCGAGGCTTCGAGAAGTGCCTCGAGTGCGCGATACGTCACGAACCCGGTGGCCGCCACCGCTTCGAGGATCAGGCTTTCACGCTGCGTAGAGTGCATTGGCTACCTTATGTCGCTTTATGTCGGTCCATGCGCGGGCTTATGACGGACTTTTCGATCATGAGCCATCATTTCTGCTCACGGGGTCATCCCCGCCTCGATCATGTTGCCCGCCCCGATGATCACCGTCGAGCCGACGAGCAGGCCGATCCCGGTCCAGACCAGCGTGCGCGTACGAAGGCTGGCGCCCTTCCACTCCTTCAGCGCAAAGCCCCAGAGCGTCGAGAACAGGATGATGGAAGCCATGTGCAGCGTCCACGAGGAGAAGCCGTAGCGTCCCATCTGGCTCTCGCCCATCGTGTAGAAGAAGAACTGGAAGTACCACAAGGTGCCGCCCAGAGCCGCCAGCAGGTAATTGACCAGAAGCCTTGGCTTTTCCCCGGTCGGCACTCGGCCGAGGAACTGGCCGAAACTGCGGTTGCGGCGGATGAGGATCGCGCACCAGATCGCATTGGTGGTGAGGCCGCCCGCCAGCACCACGCAGAGCACCGGAAGCCCTTGGCTCAACGGATCGGTCCCGGCCGCCAGCGTCAGGTCCCGGATCGGCTGTCCGGCATCGAGGCCCCAGGCGAAACAGCCCGACATGACGCCCGAGAACACCGCGATCAACAGGCCTTTGCGAAGGTCGAACTCGGCCACGCCCTCGGAAATCTTGCCGCCCAGGTCCTTGTCCTTGGCGCTGCCCGCCCGCGCGACGACGACGATCCCCGCCAGCGTCACCAGAATGCCCAGCAGCGTCAGTTGCCCGCTGGGGCGTGAGGCGATCTCGCCGATGGTGCCGTGGAAGATCGGCGGTCCCATCGTGCCGATCACCGTGGTCAGTCCCAGCGCCACGGCCATGCCCAGCGAGAGCCCGAGATAACGCATCGTCAGCCCGAAGGTCAGCCCGCCGAAACCCCACATCGCGCCCCAGAACCAGCACCACAGCAGGGTCCGCGAAGGCGTGGCGGCCAATACGCCGAGCAGGTCCTCGGTGCGCAGCGTGGCGAAGAGCCAGGGCGCGATGGCCCAGGAGAAGATGCCGCCCGCAAGCCAGAATATCTCCCACGACCACAACTTGATGCGCTTGTAGGGGACGTAGAAGCTGGCGGAGGCGAAGCCGCCAAGCCAGTGAAACAGGACGCCCAGCGGCGGATTGCCTCCCATGATTTTCGTGATCCTCTCTTGATGTATGTTATCGGGTGGCCGCCAGGCAGTTGCGGTCGATCTGGTCGATGCGGGTGGTGCCGGTGAGCGCCATGGCAACGCGCATTTCGGCCTCGATCAGCTTGAGCATCTTCGTGACGCCTGCTTCTCCTCCGGCCGCGAGCGCCCAGGCCCAGGCGCGGCCCAGCAGCACGCCCTTGGCGCCCAGCGCCAGCATCCGCACCACGTCGAGACCGGAGCGGATGCCGCCGTCGGCCAGCACGGTCAGGCGGTCTCCCACCGCATCGACGATCGGGGGCAGGGCGCGGGCGCTGGAAAGCACGCCGTCGAGCTGCCGCCCGCCGTGGTTGGAGACGACGATGCCGTCCGCGCCCAGCTCTGTGGCTTCGCGCGCGTCGTCCGGGTCGAGAATGCCCTTGATGATCAGCGGCCCCTTCCATTCGGAGCGGATGAAATCGAGGTCACGCCAGTTGATCGAGGGGTCGAAATTGTTTCGCATCCAGGCGAAGAAGTCCTCGATCCCGGTCCTGCCCTGCAGCACCGGGGCGACGTTGCCGAGCGTGTGGGGGCGGCCGTTGATCCCGACATCCCATGCCCAGCCGGGCCGGGCGGTGGCCTGCGCAAAGCGCCAGAGCGCGCCCTTTATGCCGCCGGATCCGGCAAGGCCGGTGTGGTAATCGCGATAGCGGCTGCCGGGGACCGGCATGTCGACGGTGAAGACGAGGGTGGAGCAGCCCGCCTCGACCGCCTGCGCCAGCAGGTCCTTCATGAAGGCGCGGTCGCGGATCATGTAGAGCTGGAACCAGAACGGCCGGTCCGCAGCCCTGGCGACTTCGCCGATGGTGCAGGCGCCCACCGTGGAGAGTGTGAAGGGAACGCCGGCGTTCTGCGCCGCCCGCACCGCCTGCGTCTCGCCGCGCCGGGCGTAGAGCCCGGCCAGCCCGATCGGGGCCAATGCAAGGGGCAGGGCCAGCTTCTGGCCGAACAGCTGCGTCGACAGGTCCAGCGCCGAGACGTCGCGCAGCACGCGCTGGCGCAGGGCGAGTTCGGCAAGGTCGGAGACGTTGCGACGCAGCGTCGCCTCGGCATAGGAGCCGCCGTCGATGTATTCGAACAGGAAGCGTGGCAGCGTGCGGCGTGCGGCTTCGCGAAAGTCGGGGATCGAGGCGGTGATCATGCGGTCAGTCCTGCGGGAGCCTTCGCCACGGCCTCGCGCCAGGCGTCGCGGTAGCCGAAGAGGTCGCCTTCCAGCGGTTCGACGCAGATAAGTTCGCCGCCCGCTTCGAGCGACGGGTCGATCAGGCGCAGCGCGCCGAACGAGACGTCGTTATGGGCATTGGCGAGGAAGACCCGGGTGTCCGGGCGCAGCGCGGCGAGCGCGCGCACGAAGACCTCGGCCTCGGAAAAGCGCCCCTCGATCAGCAGCCGGTCCTTCGAACCGATCAGGTCGAGCGCGGTATCCGCCACCAGCGCGGCGTAAAGGCAGATCGCCGCGCGCCGGGCGTACCAGGTTCCCTGCCACTCGACCGGCGCGTTGACCCAGCGCGCCTCGCTGTCGGGATAGGGGCCGAAGCCGGGCGCGAGCGTGGGCATCATCATCGTGCGGCGGCGCAGCAGCGCCGGGACTTCGGCCATCAGGCGGGGCTGGTCGGGCTTGATGTCGATGCGGCGGGTGTCGAGCTGGATGACCGTCTCGATCTCGCGCCCGCCCATGAAACGGGCCGAGGGCACGGGCGCGCCATAGGCATCGACGTTGACCAGCGTGTCGCGCCCTTCGGGCAGCGAGGCGATGGCGAAAGGCTCGGCGGCAAGGCGCATGGCGATGAACCATGTGCCGGTGGAAAGGATCGTCGCCTCCTGCCGCGCGATCTGCGCGAAGCCGCGCGCGGCGAGCAGCGCGGCGTTCGAATCGTGAAGTCCGGCAAGCACTTGCGCACTCGCGGGCAAGCCGGTCTCGGCCGCGAGTTCGGGGCGCAGGGTGCCCACGACCTCGCCTGCGCCGACCACGGGGGCAAAGCGCTCGGCCCAGCCGAGGCGCTCGGCCATCGGGGAGAAGCGCGCTTCGCCGGGGGCCCAGAGGTCCGAGTGGCAGCCGAGGCTGGTCACTTCGCTGACCGCCCGGCCGGTAAGGAACCAGGCCCAGTATTGCGCCCAGGGCACCAGCGTCGCCCGCGCCATCGCCTCGGGGTGGCGCTGCGCCATCCACCAGATCTGCGCGCCCATGTTGAGACCGTCGGGCAGGGCGGGGGAGCCGGTCACGGCGAGCGCGTCGCGCTCGGCTCGGTAGGCGGCCATGACGTCGCTCGGGATCGGCTGTTCGTAGTCGAGCGGGGCGAAAAGCAGCCCGTCTTCTGCGATCGCGGCGAAGGCGGCGCCATGGGCCACGGGGATGATCACCTCGACCGGATGGCCTGCCCATTCACGCAAGGTTGCGCGCAGCCAGTCGCCGATTCCCTCGGCGTCGAGGCGGCGAATCCCGTCGATTTCATGGACCGGGTTGGGGCGCACCTGGCGGCACACAAGGGTACCATAACGGCACCACAGCGACACCTTGCTGAGGGTCTTGCCGATATCGACGACGATGTAAGCGCCTGTTCCTGCCATTCTCTCCGCCGCCATTTTCAACCAGGCAGCGATCTGCCCGAACATGGTGTTGATTGATTGCTTATGAGCGATTAGTATCGAGTCAGATTGAACATGAAAAGAGGAAATGTCAGAGGGTGTCCATGGATACGATCACAGCCCCCGCATCCGCTGATGCGCTAACCTTTGCCGTGCCGACCAGCCGGTGGGACGACTCGGTCGCGGCGTCTCTTTCTCCTGCCCAACTGCTGCTCTACCGCTCCAACCTGCTGGGTTCCGACCTGACTGTCACCAACTTCGGCGGCGGCAACACCTCCGCCAAGCTGCAGGAGGTCGATCCGCTGACCGGACAGACGGTGGAAGTCCTGTGGGTGAAGGGCTCGGGCGGCGACATCGGCTCGATGAAGCTCGATGGATTCGCGACGCTCTATCAGGACAAGCTGCTTGGCCTCGAACAGCACTACGGCGGCCCGGACGACGACGACAAGATGGTCGGCTACCTGCCGCACTGCACTTTCAACCTGAACGGCCGCGCGGCGTCGATCGACACGCCGCTCCATTCGCTGCTGCCTTTCGCGCATGTCGATCACGTCCACCCGGACGCGATCATCGCGCTTGCCGCCAGCTCCGGCGGGGAGGCGGCGACGCAGGCGATCTGGGGCGGCCGGATCGGCTGGCTGGCGTGGAAGCGCCCCGGCTATACGCTGGGCGTGCAACTGCGTGACTTCGTGGCGGCCAACCCCGGCGTCGAAGGCGTAATGCTCGCGGGCCACGGCATCATCTGCTGGGCGGACAGCGCGAAGGCCTGCTACGAACACACCGTCGAACTGATCGCCGACGCTGCCGCCTACCTCAATGCGGGCCTTGCCGGGAAGCCCGCGTTCGGCGGTGCGGCTTATGAAACCGCCGGGGACCGCGCGGCAATCGCGGCCGATCTCATGCCCCGCCTGCGCGGCCTGATGACCGGAGCGCGGCGCAAGGTCGGCCACTATTCCGACGATGCCGAAGCGCTCGAGTTCGTGAATTCGGCCGACTTCCAGCGCCTCGCTGACCTCGGGACCTCGTGCCCCGATCACTTCCTGCGTACCAAGATCGCGCCATTGACGCTCGACCCGGCGCGGTTGCAGGATGACGCCTACCTGGCGCAGAAGATCGCCGATTACCGCGACCTCTATGCTGCCTATTACGAGCGCTGCAAGCGTCCGAACTCGCCCGCGATGCGCGATGCCAATCCGGTCGTGGTGCTGGTGCCGGGCGTCGGGCGCATCACGTTCGCCACCGACAAGACCACCGCGCGCCTCGCCGGCGAGTTCTACGGCAACGCCATCAATGTCATGCGCGGGGCCGAGGCGATCGGCGACTATATCGCGCTCGATGAACAGGAAGCCTTCGACATCGAGTACTGGCTGCTCGAGGAAGCCAAGCTGCAGCGCATGCCCGCGCCCAAGCCCTTGGTCGGCCGCGTCGCGCTGGTGACCGGCGGTGCGGGCGGCATCGGCGCGGCGAGCGCGGCGCGGCTGATGGCCGAGGGCGCCTGCGTGGTTCTCGCCGACCGCGACGGCGCCGTCGTCGAGGACGTGCGCGCCGGTTTCGCCAGGCAGTTCGGCAAGGACGTGGTGCGCTCCGTCGTATGCGACGTGACGGACGAGGCGCAGGTCGCCGAGGCTTTCGCCTTTGCCGCGCGTGAATTCGGCGGGCTCGACATCCTCGTCGCCAATGCGGGCATCGCCTCTTCGGCGCCGATCGAGGAGACCACCATCGCGCTATGGAACCGCAACTACGACGTTCTGGCGCAGGGCTATTTCCTGACCAGCCGGGCCGCGTGGCCGCTGCTCAAGGCGATGAAGGAACAGGGCGGCACCAGCGTCGTCTTCATCGGCTCGAAGAACGGCGTCGCCGCCGCTACCAATGCCAGCGCCTATGCCTCGGCCAAGGCGGCGGCCAACCACCTTGCGCGCTGTCTGGCGCTGGAGGGGGCGCCGCACGGCATCCGCGTCAACGTCGTCAACCCCGACGCCGTCATCAAGGGCAGCCGCATCTGGGACGGCGACTGGCGCAAGGAGCGCGCGGGCGCCCACGGTATCGACACCGGCAAGGAACTGGAGGAACATTACCGCCAGCGCTCCATGCTCAAGCGCGACGTGCTGCCTGGCGACATTGCCGAGGCGGTGTACTTCCTGGCGGGCGACCAGTCCGCCAAGTCCACCGGCAACATGATTAACGTCGATGCGGGCAACGCCCAGGCGTTCACGCGCTGATCGCGACGGGAAGAGGATAAGAGACAATGACGAACCTGCCGATTTCCGCCGAACTGATCGCGGAAGCCAATGCCCGCGCCGCCGAGGCGCTGGAAGACGATTACGCCTCGCTGGGCCGCAAGCTGGAGCGTTCGGGCATCGCCATCGATGCGATCAGGGACAAGGTTGCGGGCTTCTCCGTGGCGGTGCCGACATGGGGCGCGGGGCGCGGCGGCACCCGTTTCGCCAAGTTCCCCATCCCCGGCGAGCCCACCAATATCCATGAGAAGCTGGAGGACTGCGCGGTCATCAACCAGCTTTCGCGCCTGACCCCGCGCGTCAGCCCGCATTTTCCGTGGGACAAGGTCAGCGACTACAAGGGTCTGCGCGAGGAGGCGGCGAGCCTCGGCCTGGGCTTCGATGCGGTGAACTCGAACACGTTCCAGGACCAGAAGGGGCAGGCGCAGACGTATGCCACCGGCTCGCTCTCCTCGACCATCGAGGCGACGCGGGCTCAGGCCGTGGAGCACAACATCGAGTGCATCGAGATCGGCCGCCACCTCGGCTCTACCGACCTGACGGTGTGGGTGGGCGACGGCACCAACTTCCCCGGCCAGCAGGATCTCGGCCGCAGCCTCGACCGCTATCTCGACGCTGCGAGCGAGGTCTACGCCGCGCTGCCGGACGACTGGCGGATGTTGCTGGAGCACAAGATGTTCGAGCCCGCGTTCTATTCCACCGTCATCAGCGACTGGGGTTCCTCGATCCTTGCCGCGCAGGAGCTTGGCCCCAAGGCCAAGTGCCTCGTCGATCTTGGCCACCATGCGCCCAACGTCAACATCGAGCAGATCGTGGCGCGCCTGCACCGGTTCGGCAAGCTCGGCGGCTTCCACTTCAACGACAGCAAGTACGGCGACGACGACCTCGATTCCGGCTCGATCAATCCGCACCAGCTGTTCCTGGTGTTCAACGAACTGGTCGAGGCCGAACTGGCCCCGCGTGATGGCTTCAACCCCAGCTACATGATCGACCAGTCGCACAACGTTACCGACCCGATCGAATCCATGCTGTCTTCGGCCGAGGCGATCGGATCGTGCTACGCCAAGGCACTGCTGGTCGACCGAGAGGCGTTGCATCTGGCGCAGGAAGCGAACGACACGATGATGGCCTTCCAGGCCCTGCGCCGGGCCTACAACGTGGACGTTTCTCCGATTCTCGCGAAGGCACGCATCGATGCGGG
The DNA here is from genome assembly GCF_030209485.1 of Novosphingobium sp. fls2-241-R2A-195. Lineage (NCBI taxonomy): Bacteria > Pseudomonadati > Pseudomonadota > Alphaproteobacteria > Sphingomonadales > Sphingomonadaceae > Novosphingobium > Novosphingobium sp. fls2-241-R2A-195. The sequence continues at coordinate 70,955 of NZ_JARVRY010000017.1, read as the reverse complement.
CGGCGCGGCGGACGTGCTGGGCGTCTATCGCGAAAGCCGCTGGCGCGACCGCAAGGCGCAGGAACGCGCGGCGGTAGGGCTGGGGGCCGGAATTGTCTGAGAATTCGCAATGAATTCCGAGCAAATCGTCGGCCGCGCGGTGGGAAAGGCATCCTGCTCCTCAGACGCGCAAAGACGTTGGTTATGAAGCAGGGCTCCGGCGGGGTTCGTGGTGATCGGGGTCTGTCGATCTGCCGGACCTGCCGGTTTCCGAAAGATGGACGCTTCGATGCCCCTCACCAAATCCCGCCGCTATCCCTCTATCAAATATGACAATTTCTGCCGGGCACGGTAGATGCGTGTCTCGACGGCCTTGCGGCTGATGCCGAGTATCGCAGCCGCTTCGTCCTGAGCCAGACCCTCGATCGCGCAGAGCAGCATCGGCTCTTTCAGGGTATCGGGGAGCGCGGCCAGGGCGGCATGAATGCGATCGACCTCGCGGCGCGACGCCAGCGCTGCTTCAGGTTCTTGTGCGGTATCGGCGACTGCCAGGGCATGCTCCATCGGCAGGGCGAGGGACAGGAACCGCCGTACCGCTCGCCGCCGTGCCCAGTCGCGGCACTTGTTGAGGGCGATCCGCAGTACCCATGCCCGGAACGACCGCGCCGGATCATAGCGGCGCAGCGCGAGGAAGGCTGCGACGAAGCTCTCCTGCGTGACGTCGAGGGCATCGGCATCATTGCCCACATGGCCACGCACCACGCGGAACACGGCGCTGCGGTGCCCAGCCATCAGCGTATCGAACCCGGCCTGCCCACCGGCAAGCGCGAGCGCGACGGCGCGGGACTCGTCTCCCTTCGCGTCGCCGCGTGCATCAATGCGGCTCTGTCGTGCGCCGGTCACTGGCAGATCAGTCCTGCGGCGGGGACGTCAGCGCCTCTGCCACTGCCGTATCGAAACGGCCGGTCTGGTCGGCGCGCAGGACGGCGCGCATCGCGAAGATGTGCTGCAATGTTGCCTTCTGAAGTTCGCCCATCGCCACGTGAGAGTGATCAACCGCTTTCTCGACATCCGGACCATAGGCGTGTTCGTGTGCGATAGCGGCCGCGAGATCGGAATTGGCCGCCAGCAATTCCGTTTCGAGGCGCGCCCGCCGGGAGGCGAAGCCCTTCTCCAGCAGTTCGATACGCTCCATCTGAGCTGGATCGAGATTCAGTTCGCGATGAAGAACCACATGAATCCGGCTCTCTTGCGGTTCCGGTTCCCGCAGCCGCTGCCCCAGCCAGAGCGCACCGAGTGCGACAAGGAATGCCAGCAACGCGACCAGACAATAGCGGGAGACGTTTCCCATCCCTCAGGACACCAGCAAGTGCGAAGGCGCCGCAGCGGGCAGGCCAAGCAGTGTGTCCTCGTGGACGTAGGCATGCTCACGCGCACCATCCGGTCCGGCACTGCCCGAAAGGCCGCCCCACAAACCGACTCCGCCGGCGACAACGCAGGCAAGCAGGAGGGATCTGTGAAGCGCCCATCGCTCGCGCCCTGCCGCCAGCCCGGCCATGACTTTGCCATCGAGCGTGCCAAGGGCCATTGGCACGGGTTCGTCGCGCAGTTGTGCAAACATGCGATCCAGATCGTCCAAGCCTTCGCTCCTTTCACACGTCCACACGCCGTCGGGCTCACTGCTCATACGCGGCAAATCGCCGCATCCCTCGCCCCGTAAAAATTTCGCGACGCATGAGAGGGATCGCGCCGGACCTTGCGTATGACCTCATGTAAATCCGGACAAGCTGGTTCGTCCGGATCGAATGAGGAAACCTTGCGATGCGCCTTGCTGTCCCTGCGGCCGCCATCGGCCTGTCCATGGCAGTCCTGCCCGCCGCGGCGTTCGCCCATCCCGAGCTGTTGAGCGCGACCCCGGCGGCGAAATCCGCCGTGACCAGGCCGACCTCGATCGTCCTCAACTTCTCCGAAGACCTCGTTGCGCCGCTGTCAGGGTTCGATCTTGTCATGACCGGTATGCCCGGAATGGCCGATCATAAACCGATGCCGATCAAAGGCATCGTCGCCAGGGCCAAGGGCAGGGCCGTGACGGCGGCACTGCCGCGCCCCCTTCCGACCGGCACTTACATCCTGACCTGGCACGCGGCCGGCGCCGACCAGCACCGCATCGAGGGCAGCTACGGCTTCACCGTCCGCTGATGCATGAAGGAGAGCGATTGCCGCTTCATTTCCATGGCGCCTGTGCCTGGATGATCGCTTTATGGCGCGCCGTGTGGCCTCGCTGCGTGCCTGAAGCACCGCGACCATAAATGGTCACGGTGCTTGCATGGCTCAGGAACGGATGCCGGTTGCGATCATCGGGCTACGTCCCATGCGGATGCGCCGTGCCGTCAGGACCAGCCGTCCTGCGCTTCGAGGCTGGCGGCCAGTTCGCCGATCACGCGGTAGCAGTCGAGCACCTTGCCGACCGACGAGTTCGGCTCGCGCCCTTCGCGGATCGCGGCGATGAATTCGCGGTCCTGCAGTTCGATGCCGTTGTTCGAAACGGTGACGCCGGTCAGGTCGATCGGTTCTTCCTTGCCGTTCACAAGGTCGTCGTAGCGCGCGATATACGTGCCGTTATCGCCGATGTAGCGGAAGAAGGTGCCCAGCGGGCCGTCGTTGTTGAACGACAGCGAGAGGGTGCAGATCGCACCGGTTTCCGCCTTGAGCTGGATCGACATGTCCAGAGCGATGCCCAGTTCGGGGTGCTTCGGCCCTTGCAGCACGTTGGCGGCGACGATCTTGCCCGACTGGTAGGCGAACAGGTCGATCGTGTGCGCGGCGTGGTGCCACAGCAGGTGGTCGGTCCAGGACCGCGGCTGGCCCTTGGCGTTGATGTTCTTGCGGCGGAAGAAATAGGTCTGCACGTCAAGCTGCTGCAGCGTCAGTTCGCCGGCGGCGATCCTGTTGTGCACGTACTGGTGCGAAGGGTTGAAGCGGCGGGTGTGGCCGACCATGCAGACGAGGCCGGTTTCCTGCTGCTTGGCGACGACTGCTTCAGCATCGGCCCAACTGTCCGACAGCGGGATTTCCACCTGAACGTGCTTGCCCGCGTTCATGCAGGCAATCGCCTGTTCGGCGTGCATCTGGGTGGGAGTGCACAGGATCACCGCGTCCACATCGGGCAGGGCCAGTGCTTCGGCCAGATCGGTGCCGGAATGCGGCGCGCCGTACTTGGCGGCGACTTCGGCGGCCTGCTCGGCGGAGCGGCTGATGACCGAGGCGATTTCCACGCCGTCGATGTTCTTGAGGCCGTCGAGGTGCTTTTCACCGAAAGCACCGGCGCCCACGAGGGCTATGCGCATGGTATTCTCCCAAGGAATGGATGAAATGTAACGAACGAAATTCAGATCGCGGATTGGGCTGCCGCGTTGTTGCCTTCCAGCGTCGGGCTGGGCGGCACCGTGCCATCCACCGGTTCGAGCACGAGATGCCCGATCGCGGTATTGGAGCACGGAACGTGGTAATGGCGGTGCAGCGCCCTGGTTTCGCGGCCCAGCGCGCCGCGCATGATCAGCCACATCACCATCTCGATACCTTCGGAGCCGGTTTCACGCAGGTATTCGATGTGCGGGATCGTGCGCAGCTTCTGCGTGGAGCCGACCATGCCGTCGAGGAACATGTTGTCCCATTCGGCATTGATCAGCCCGGCGCGCGGCCCCTGAAGCTGGTGGCTCATGCCGCCGGTGCCCCAGATCTGGACGTTGAGATCCTCACCCTCGAAAGACTGCACGGCGCGGGCGATCGCCTCGCCCAGCGCCCAGCAGCGGTTGCCCGAGGGCGGCGGATACGTGACCACGTTGACGGCCAGCGGGATGACCTTGGCGGGCCAGTTCTCGGGCGCGCCGTACATCATCGTCAGCGGCACGGTCAGGCCATGATCGACGTCCATCTCGTTGATGATCGTCATGTCGAATTCGTCGAGGATCAGGCTTTGGGCGATGTGCCAGGCGAGGTCCGGGTGGCCTTCGACGTCCGGCACCTTGCGCGGTCCCCAGCCTTCGTCGGCGGGCTTGTAGCGTTCGCCGCAGCCGATCGCGAAAGTCGGGATGATCTTCATGTCGAACGCCGATGCGTGGTCGTTGTAGACCAGGATCACGACGTCGGGCTTGTTCTCGGGCTTCGCGATCCACTCTCGCGTCCAGTCGTAGCCTGCGAAGATCGGGCCGAAATAGGCGTCCCGGTCCTTGCCGGTATCGGCGGCGACACCCAGAAGCGGCACATGGCTGGAGGCGATGCCTGCGGTTATGCGGGCCATTTCAACAGTTTCCTTTGATCGAGCGTACGCCTTCGGGCGAACGGCCGCCGGCATCCATCATGGCTTTGTATTCATCGACGCTCATACCGGTCATCGTCGAGACCGCCTGCAGGAAGCTGAGGCCGTCGGTCGAGAAGACCTTGGACAGGAAGTAGATGTTGCCGCCAAGATCGAGCAACCGGTTGTAGTCGCGGGCGAGCACGGCTTCCTTCTGGTCGTCGGTCATCGGCCATTCGTTCAGGTAGGCGCGCTCGTCCGCCAGCCAGCGGGTGCGGTTCTCTGCTTTCATCAGGCTCATCGCGAACTGGTTCAGATGGTAGCCCTGCCGGGCGCGCGCGGCAGTGTAGACGCGCGTACCGGGGATATCGTCGAACTCGCCAAGATATTCGTGAATGTCCCGTGGGCCGATCACAGCCTTTTCGGTCACAGGCCGCGTTCCTTCAGCTTCGCGTCGAGGCGCGGGAAGACCTTGCGGGTGTTGCCTTCGAAGATCGCGTGACGCTCCTCGTCGCTGATGTCGAGCGCATCGACATAGCGCTTGGTGTCGTCGAAATAGTGGCCCGTCTGCGGATCGATGCCGCGCACCGCGCCGACCATCTCCGAGCCGAACAGGATGTTCTTGTTGGCGATCACGTCGGCCAGCAGGTCGATGCCGGGCTGGTGGTAGACGCACGTGTCGAAGAACACGTTGTTCATGATGTACTCGTCAAGGCTGGGCTTCTTCAGCATGTCGGCAAGGCCCCGATAGCGGCCCCAGTGGTAGGGCACCGCGCCGCCGCCGTGCGGGATGATGAAGCGCAGCTTCGGGAACATCGCGAAGAGGTCGCCCTGCATCAGCTGCATGAAGGCTACGGTGTCCGCCGCGATGTAGAAGCCGCCGGTCGCGTGCATCGCCGGGTTGCACGAACCCGAAACGTGGATCATCGCCGGTACGTCCAGTTCCGACATGACCTCGTAGATCGGGAACCAGTATTCGTCGGTCAGCGGCGGGTGCTCGAAATGGCCGCCGCCCGGATCGGGGTTGAGGTTGCAGCCGATGAAGCCCAGTTCCTCCACGCAGCGGCGCAGTTCCTTGATCGAGGCGGTGAGGTCCGCCTTGGGCGACTGAGGCAGCATGCAGACGCCCACGAACGTTTCGGGGAACATCGCGACCACGCGGGCGATCAGGTTGTTGCAGTGGAAGGCCCACTCCTCGGAGATCGCCTGATCGCCGACATGGTGCGCCATGGCCGATGCGCGGGGGGAGAAGATCGTCAGATCCGCCCCGCGTTCCTTGATCAGCTTCAGCTGGTTCTGCTCGATCGTCTCGCGGATTTCCTCGTCGGAAATCTCGGGGTAGGGCGGGATCGGCTCGCCGGCCTTGAACGCGGCGATCTGGGCCTCGCGCCAGGCATCGTGGGCCTTGGGCAGGACGGTGTAGTGACCGTGACAGTCGATGACGAGCGACATGGCTCAGTTCTCTCCCTTGGGTGTGGCGGTAATGGCCGCAAGCTTCGCGGTGAAGCCTTCCGGCAGCGATTCGATGGTGAATTCAGCCCCGACGTCTCCCAGCGCCTGCTGGCGGGTGACGGTGCCCTGGGTCATGAGCGGATCGATGCCCAGATCGCGCAGCATCTGCGCGGCCTCGGCCATCTCTGCGGCGCGGCGGCGGCCGTGGACGAGCATGCGGTCGAGATTGTAGTCGGCGCGTGTCGCCCAGGAAATCGTCTTCTCGCTGGCGTCGAGCGAGGCGAGCACGGCCTCGGCCACATCCTCGGCATGGGCGGCCAGCATCATCTCGGCGGTGAGCGCTTCCAGCCCCTTGACCATGACCGAGCGCACCAGCTTGATCGCGGAGGCCCGGCCGATGGCATCGCCGACGACAGTGGTTCTGGTAAAGCCCGCGTCGCGCAAGCGGCTTTCAGCCTCCTGCGCATCGGGGCCGGAGATGTTCAGCGGCACGGCCATGCGGGCCGGGTTGACCGGGGCCATCACTGCGACATCGACATAGCGCCTGCCCGCGTCCGCGAAAGCGCGCGCGGCTTCCCGCTTGGTGCCGGGAGCGATGGAGTTCATGTCGCAGAAGAGAGCTTCGGGCGCGATGAGCCCGGCGCATTCCCGCGCGACCTGCAGCGCCTGGTCGGCGGTGACGAGTGAAAGGACGATGGCTGCCCCCGTCACGGCCTCGCCCATGTCCCGGCACGGCATGACGCCAAGCTCGGTCATGGTGGCCAATCGGGACTTAGCAATATCGAATACGAGCGCGCGTTCCTGCCATGACGCTGCTTTGGCGAACGTCGCCCCGGCTTCGCGAAACCCGATGATGCCTATGGTGCCTCTCATGGCGGCTTAAGTGCCGTTGAGTGCCGTTCGGTCGCAAATCGGAACTCGCGAAGAGTTATAAGACTGCGCTAAGTCTGTGTAAGTCCGCAATCGCGTGCGGCGGCTTCGAGATCGGCAAAAAACTCCGACTGGACCTCGGTGGGAAGGAGGGAGGCGCGGGTCGTCATGCCGATTGTACGGGCGAATCGTTCGGGCAGGCGCGCCAGCGGGCGCAGCCATCCGGCCTCGACTTCCACGGATACCTGATCGGGGGAAAGCAGGGTGATGAAGTCGGTGCCCATCAGGACCTGCCGGATCATCATCACCGATCCCGATTCGATCGGAACCGGCGGCAGGGGCAGGCCGAGGTCCGTGAAATAGCCTTCGAAACTGTCGCGCAGCGGGGTTCCGCGCGGGGCCAGCGTGAAGGGGAACCGCGCCATGTCCGCGCCGGTCGGGTCCGTGTCCGCCAGGGGATGGCCGTGCCTTGCGTAGAAGGCCGGAACGTCGTCGAACAGGCGATGCTGGGCGAGGTCAGGCTCGGTCAGCGGTTCGCGCAGGGCGCCCACCATGAGGTCGATCACGCCGCTGCGCAGCGGTTCGACGAGTTCGGCGCGCGATCCTTCGACGATGGTGAGGCGAACCTGTGGCCTTCGCGCAAGAAAGCGGGCGACGGCGGCAGGCAGGATGCGCGCGCGGGACAGCGGCATGGCGCCGATGGCGATGCGCCGTGTTTCGTGCCCGCGCAGGGCCATGACTTCGGACAGTCCCGCTTCCAGTTCGACCTGAGACAGGCGAAACTCGCGCGCCAGTTGATTGCCTGCATCGGTCGTGATCGCGAACTTGCCCCGGCGGCTCACCAGCGTGCGGCGCAGCGCCAGCGACAGATCGCTGACGGCGCGGTGGATCGATGGGATCGATAGCCCGGTCGCCTGGCTGGCGCCGGTGTAGCTGCCCGTCTCCGCCACTGCCAGCATCGCGCGCATCCGCGACATGGTGACGTGCGGGCTCCGTATATGAGCCAGCGCGGCGGCGATGCGGGGGGCAAGGATCTCGCCCGCGCGGGTCGGGATCATGCCGTCATGGCGACGCTCGAACAGTGGCAGGCCCAGCGTGTCCTCCAGCCGGCCCAGCGCCTGTGTTATTGCGGGCTGGCTTAGGTTGACCGCGCTGGCGGCGGCATTGACCGTTCCCAACCGGGCAATTCGCTCCACCGCATGAAGGTGCCGAAGGTTCAGCGTCCAGATGTCCATGCGGTCACTCTTAGCCAAATCCAATCGCACTTTCCAAAGTTCTCTTTCCGTTGCGACGGCGGCTTCGCCATCTCGGTGCAAAACTAGGAGTGCATGTCATGAGTGGTATCGTCGTCCAGAACATCGAGCGCGCTGACCCGGCCGTGATCGACGGTCTCGCCAGGTGCGGCGTGGCAACCGTTCACGAAGCGCAGGGCCGCACGGGTCTGCTCGCCAGCTATATGCGGCCGATCTACAATGGCGCGCGCATCGCCGGCTCGGCGGTGACTATCAGTGCGGCACCGGGCGACAACTGGATGGTCCATGTCGCCATCGAGCAGCTCAAGGACGGCGACATTCTGCTCCTCGCCCCGACCAGCCCTTGCGAGGACGGCTATTTCGGCGACCTTCTCGCCACCAGCGCGCAGGCGCGCGGCTGCCGTGGCCTGATCATCGACGCCGGCGTGCGCGATGTGCGCGACCTGACGGAGATGAACTTCCCCGTCTGGTCCAAGGCGGTCTATGCGCAGGGCACCGTCAAGAACACGCTGGGCTCGGTCAACGTGCCCGTGGTCTGCGCCAATGCCGCCGTGCAGCCGGGTGACGTGATCGTGGCCGACGACGACGGCGTCTGCGTCGTCCCGCGTGAAAAGGCAGCCGAAGTTCTGGCCGCCGCGCAGGCCCGCGAAGCCAATGAAGGCGAAAAGCGCGAGAAGCTGGCCAGCGGCGTCCTTGGCCTCGACATGTACAAGATGCGGGAGCGTCTGGAGAAGGAAGGTCTGAAGTATGTCTGACCCTTCCGTCAGCGCTCCCTGCATGTGGATGCGCGGGGGCACGTCCAAGGGCGGGTACTTCCTGAAGGACGACCTGCCCGCCGAACCGTCCGCGCGCGATGCCTTCCTGCTGGACGTGATGGGCTCGCCCGATCCGCGCCAGATCGACGGCATGGGCGGTGCCGATCCGCTGACCAGCAAGGTGGCGGTCGTCGCGAAATCCGCACGGGATGGGATCGACGTCGATTACCTGTTCCTGCAGGTCTTCGTCGATAAGGCGGTCGTGACCGACGCGCAGAACTGCGGCAACATTCTGGCCGGGATCGGCCCTTTCGCGATCGAACGCGGGCTGGTGGCCGCCACTGGCGATGAGACGCCGGTGGCGATCTATATGGAGAACACCGGGCAGGTCGCCGTCGCTACCGTACAAACGCCGGGGGGCAAGGTCACCTACAAGGGCGAAGCCGCGATCGACGGGGTGCCCGGCACCCATGCTCCGGTGCCGCTGGAGTTTCGCGACACCGCCGGTTCCTCGTGCGGCGCGCTGTTGCCGACCGGCAATGCGGTCGACGTGGTGAACGGCGTGCCGGTAACCCTGATCGACAACGGCATGCCCTGCGTGGTGCTCAAGGCGAAGGACGTGGGGATCACCGGTTATGAGGATCGCGACACGCTGGATGCCGACACGCAGCTCAAGGCGCGGATCGAGGCGATCCGGCTTGCCGTGGGCGAGCGGATGAATCTGGGCGACGTGACCGACAAGTCCGTACCCAAGATGATGCTCGTCGCGCCGCCAAGGAACGGCGGGGCGGTCACCGTCCGCAGCTTCATCCCGCACCGTGCCCATGCCACGATCGGCGTGCTGGGGGCGGTGTCGGTGGCGACCGCGTGCCTGCTTGAAGGCTCGCCCGCCGCCGAGGTCGCGGCGACGCCGGCAGGCGCACGCAAGACCCTCTCGGTCGAGCACCCCACCGGCGAGATGACCTGCGTACTTGAAACCGACGAAAGCGGCGCCGTCGTCAGTGCGGCCCTGCTGCGCACTGCGCGCAAGCTGATGGATGGGATTGTCTATGTCTGATCGTATCGTTTCCTGGCACGGCGCGCCCTCGAAGCCGCTCTACACTCCGCCGGCGGGCGCGATCGACGCGCATTGCCATGTCTTCGGACCGATGGCGCAGTTCCCGTTCAGTGCCAAGGCGAAGTATCTGCCCGAGGACGCCGGGCCGGATATGCTGTTCGCCTTGCGCGATCACCTGGGTTTTGCGCGCAACGTGATCGTGCAGGCAAGCTGCCACGGCACGGACAATGCAGCCACGCTCGACGCCATCGTGAAGAGCAATGGCAAGGCCCGCGGGGTCGCGGTGGTCGATCCGGCGATTTCTGAGGCAGACCTTGCCGCGCTGCACGAAGGTGGCATTCGCGGCATTCGGTTCAACTTCCTTAAGCGTCTTGTCGATGACGCGCCCAAGGACAAGTTCCTCGAAGTGGCCGGGCGCCTTCCCGAAGGCTGGCATGTCGTAATCTACTTCGAGGCCGACATTCTCGAGGAACTGCGCCCCTTCATGGATGCGCTTCCGGTGCCGCTGGTGATCGATCACATGGGCCGTCCCGATGTCCGGCAAGGGCCGCATGGTGCTGACATGAAAGCCTTCCGCGCCTTGCTCGATAGCCGTGACGATATCTGGTTCAAGGCGACCTGTCCGGACCGCCTCGACCCGGCCGGCGATCCGTGGAACGCCTTTGCGAATGCCGTGGCGCCGCTGGTCTCGGATTATCAGGATCGCGTGCTCTGGGGCACCGACTGGCCGCACCCCAACATGCAGGATGCTATCCCGGACGACGGGAATCTGGTCGACATGATCCCGCGCATCGCCCCGACACCGGAATTGCAGCACAAGCTGCTGGTGACCAATCCCATGCGGCTTTACTGGCCCGAAGAACTTTGACGGTATTGCCCGCCGGAGCGATCCGGCGGGTATAACCAAATGCTATGAAAGACGGCTCCGCAACCGCTTAAAGTCATGCCCTGCTGCGCAGATATGGAGTACACCATGTCCAGCGGAGCATCCGATGCACAATGCCATTGCCACCGTGTCGCTGCGCGGCACTCTTGAAGAAAAGCTGGCCGCTGCCGCGCAAGCGGGTTTCCAGAGCGTCGAGATATTCGAGAACGACCTGATAGGTTCTGCGCTGCGTCCGCAGCAGGTCCGCAGGCTGATGGAGGATGCCGGGCTGTCCTGTTCGCTCTATCAGCCGTTCCGGGATTTCGAAGGCATGCCCGGTGCCCTGCGGCAGCGGGCGCTGGACCGCGCGGAACGCAAGTTCGACGTGATGGAGGCACTGGGCACGGATCGCATCTTGGTGTGCTCGAACTGCTCGCCCGCCTCGCTCGGCGATCGGCAGCGCATCGTCGACGATTTCCGCGAACTGGGCGAGCGGGCCGCCCGGCGCGGCATCCTCGTCGGCTACGAAGCGCTGGCCTGGGGGCGGCACGTCAACGATCATCGCGATGTATGGTCGATCGTGAAGGAGGTGGATCACCCCTCGATCGGCATCATTCTTGACAGCTTCCACTCGCTGTCGCGCGGCATTCCCAATGACAGCATCCGCGACATCGCGGGCGACAAGATCGTCTATGTCCAGTTGGCCGACGCGCCGCTGCTGGACATGGACCTGCTCTACTGGAGCCGCCATTTCCGCAATCTTCCGGGGCAGGGCGGTTTCGACCTGACCAACTACGTCGCGGAGATCCTGCGCACCGGCTATGAAGGGCCGCTGTCGCTGGAGATATTCAACGACCGCTTCCGTTCGATCTCCACCAGGCTGATCGCGCAAGACGGGCATCGCTCGCTCGAATATGTCCGCGACGCCGCCCTTCGCGTATTGGGCCGTCCGACGGCGATGCCCGCCGCCCAGGCACCGATGCGGGCCGAGTTCGTGGAATTCACCGCCGGGTCGGAAGACGTGGCACGGCTGGGCGAAACCTTCGCCGAACTGGGCTTCGCAAGGACGGGCACGCACCGCACCAAGAAGGTGACGCGATGGCGTCAGGGTGAGGTCAATCTGGTCGTCAATGCCGAGCCGAAGGGCTTCGCACAGTCCTATCGAATCGTGCACGGCACCTCGATCTGCGCGATCGGCGTGCGGGTGAACGACGCGCAGGCGGTGATGGATCGCGCCGCCGCTCTGGGCATTCGCGCCTATAAACCGGAAGGCCGTCCGGGGCGCATGGCGATGCCCGCCTTGCGAGGCGTCGGCGGCAGCCTTGTCTACCTTGTCGAGGACGCCGGCGCTGAGGCGCTGTGGGCGCGGGAGTTCGAGTCGGCGGATGTCTCCGCCGCGCAGGGCGACACGGCGGTGCGGGGCATCGATCACCTCGCAGCGGTCGTCCACAATGACGAGTTCCTGTCCTGGCAGCTCTATTGGCGCGCCCTGTTCGGGCTGGAAGGCCGTGATGCGCAGGACGTCATCGATCCGGCCGGACTGGTCCACAGTCAGGCCCTGCAGTCGCCCGACGGCGCCTTCCGCCTGACCCTCAATGCCTCCGATGCGCGCGAGACGCTCTCGTCGCGTTTCCTGGCGCAGGGGCTAGGCGGCGGCTTCCAGCACGTTGCCCTGGCCAGCGACGATCTGTGCGCCACCGCCCAGGCGCTTCAGGCACGCGGCGCTGCGATGCTTGATATTCCGGCGAACTATTATGACGATCTGGCCGCCCGCTTCGGACTGACGGACGAAGTGCTGGCAGGGATGGTGCAGGCCGGGATGCTTTACGACGAGGATCTGGAAGGCAATGCATACCGGCAGTTGTACAGCCGGGCTTTTGACAAGCTGTTCTTCTTCGAGTTCGTCGAACGGGCACCTGCCTATGTCGGGTACGGAGCGCCCAATGCCGGTGTCCGGCTTGCCGCGCAGAACCGCTATCGCGCGGCGACAGCAGGGGCGGAGTAAATAGGCAAGAGCCCCGTCCGCCGTTTGGCAGATGGGGCTCTTGTTTTTCAGTTCAGCGCTGGCCGGGCAGGCGGATCAGCGAGGCGCAGAAGCCCGCCAGCACGACCGGTACTGCAAACACCGTGAAGATGACGGGAAGGGAGACCTTCTCTGCCAGCAGAAACCCTCCCAGCATCGGGCCGATCACGGCGCCGATGCGGCCTATGCCCATGGCCCAGCCGATGCCGGTGCTGCGTGCCTCGGCTGGATAGAGGCTGGTCGCCAGCGGATAGCAGCCGTTGAACCCTCCCTGCACGAAGACGCCGATGAGGAATGCGGTCAGCAGTGTCGCGGCCAGCGGCATCGACACGGCGCCGAACACTACCAGGGCAACCGCCGCCAGCAACATGTAACCCAGGATGAGGCGGCGCAGGTCGAAGCGCATGGCTACGTAGCTCAGCAGCGAAATGCCGACGAAGGCGCCGATGTTGAAGATGGCCCCGGCATAGATCGCGTCCTTGGCCGGGAGGCCCGCTTCGACGGCGAGCTTGGGGATCCAGCTGATGACGAAATAGAGCGTCATGAAGCTGAACGTGATCGCCAGCCACAACAGCATGGTGCTCGCCGCGCGCCCCTCGCTGAGGAGGCCGCGCAGCCCGACGTGCTCGGCCTGGGCGCTCTTGCGCTCCGGCAGGGCTTCAAGCGGAGCGCGGCCGATGACGACGAGCAGGCGATTGGCCCGCTGCAGTGCGTTCGCAGGCTGCCGGGAGAGCAGGAACTCCACCGATTCCGGCAGGAAGGCAAAGACGAGCGGGATCAACAGCAGGCACAGCGTCGCCGCGCCCAGCAGCATGGCCTGCCACCCGTGCGCCTCGATGTGCTGGGCGACGAGAAAGCCCGTCAGGGTCGCGCCGACGGGGTATCCGGCCTGCAGGAAGCCCACGGCGAAGGTGCGGTGACGGGCGGGAGCATATTCGGCCGTCAGGGCCGCCATGCTGGCGAGGACGGTGCCGATGCCGATGCCGACGATGAAGCGGCTAATCAGCAGTTCGGTGATCGAGCTTGCCAACCCCGAGCCGAACATGGCGGCGGCCATCATGACCAGCGAGGCAAGGATAAGCTTGCGCCGCCCGAACCTGTCGGCCAGCGGAGCCACCAGCAGGCCGCCGGCGGCCATGCCTGCGAGGCTTGCGCTGAAGACGACGCCGAGGCTCTCGGGGCTGATCCGCCAGTCCACAGACAATGCGGGTGCGATGTACGACAGGATCAGCACGTCCATGCCGTCCAGCATGTTGAGCATGAAGCAGATCGCCACGATGAGCACCTGCCGGGCAGACCATCGGTCGTCGCCGGACAGTTCCTTCACGCTTGAGGACTGGCCCTGCACGGTGACGTAGGGGCGGACGGAAACCGACCCCGAGGCGGAATAACTTGCCATGGTAACGCTCTTTTCCATCCTCTTCACGGCGCTTGCTTTGCGCCTGTGCTCGCCCGGTCATTGAACAGCGTCAGTCGGGCCTTACCGATCATGTCGTAACGGCAACAGCGTAATTCTCGCACACCACGCAACGATGTTCGGCATGCCCTTATGTTATGGGTGGGAATGCGTCGCAGATCGCGGCAAAGCCAGGAGAATGTTGCGCGCGATCTCTTCGAACGTTTCGCCAACCAGCGTCCGTGCCGTTTCCAGATTTCGGCTTATGTAGACGGGCAGGGTGCCGGGATGCTCGAATTCCAGGAAGCGCACGGTGTCGGCATGGGGCTGCATCGCGGTGAAGCTGTCAACCAGCGCTACCCCCATGCCGTTGGCAACGAAGGCTACGGCCGTCTCGGCGAAGCGCACGTAAGTCGCCACGTCCAGTACCTCGCCCGCTTCTTCGTACATTCGAGCGATGATCTGGCCGTGCGGCGTTTCCTTGCGGAAGGACTGGATTCGTTCGCCGTGCATATCGGCAAGGGCGATATGGCTCCGGTCCGCAAGCCGGTGCCCCGCCGGGACGGCGCAGACCATGCGGCCGCTGCCGATGCGGCTGGACAGCACGTTGGGATGGTCGATGGGAAAGACGCTCAAGGCATAGTCGCCGCGCTGCAGGGCCAGCCAGTCGACCGCCTGCTCCACCGAAAGCACGTCGAACTGGATGGTGACGTCGGGGTAGTTGCCCGTCAGCCGCGAAAGCATCTGCGGCACCACCGAATGCCCAAGCGAGGGCGATGCACCGACCCGGAACGTCCGGTCGACACCCTTGGCCAGCCGCTGCACCACGTGTTCGAGGTCGCTGAAGCCCTTGAAGACCTGCTCCACTTCCCGGAACAGCGCCTGCGCTTCGGGGGTGGGCAGCAGGCGGCCGCGCGTTCGGTCGAACAGGCGGAAGCGCAGCTTGTCTTCCATGTGCCCGATCATGCGGCTCAGCCCTGGCTGCGACGTGCCCAGCATTCGCGCTGCGCCGCTCACCGTCTTGGTGATCATCACGGCGTGGAAGATTTCTATCTGCCGGATCGTCAGCATAGGCCTGCATATCCGATTGCCGCGCCAGGGGACAATAGCGATCCGCTCGGCGCAATGCACCGGCCCGCGTCGGACCGCACGTGAAAAAGTGGAACGAGGAGACTTCCCATCAGGTTATGTACCATTTAGTACACACGAATGCCGACCACAAGATCGGTTCATGACACTTGCGGAGATTGAATATGCCTTTGATGCGGCGCCGCCAGGCTCTTGCCCTTGGTGCAGCGGCAGGAATCCTGCCCACTATCGGCGCTACGGCGATGGCCGCGGCTCCTGCTCCGAAAGCACCGAATCAGCTCCGGCCGATACGGATTCGTGACGTGGAGATCGGAGCCGGTCGTACCAAGACCATTGTGTCGCTGATCGAAACTACACCCGATGCGGTGCTGTCGCGGGCGCGCCTGCTGGGCAGCATGAGCGAGGTCGACGTCGTGGAATACCGGGTCGACTTTCTGGATGCCACCCTCGATCCGCAGGCGGTCGCGGCAACGATGCGCCCGGTGGCCGATGCCATCAAGGGCAAGCCGCTGGTGGTGACGTTCAGAACCAAGGCCGAAGGCGGGCAGAAGGCCATCACTCCGGCCGAGTACGCGGCCATCTATCAGGCGGTTCTGAAAAGCGGTGCAGGCGACCTGATCGACATCGAAGCCGCCTTGTTGTCCGATCCGGCAGTGGCCAGGCTCAAGGCCGATGTGCAGGCGATGGGACGCCATGTGATTCTGTCGCACCACGATTTTGCGGTCACGCCTTCGGTTGAGGTCATGGTTACGCTGCTGCGCCGGCAGCAGGCGCTCGGTGCGGATATCTGCAAGCTGGCGGTAATGCCGCATGATGCCGGCGACCTGCTGCGGCTGCTGGAAGCGACCTGGATCATGCGTCGCGACCACGGCGATCGGCCGCTGGTAACGATGGCGATGGGTGGTATCGGCGCCGTGTCGCGACTGGCGGGGGAAGCGTTCGGTTCCGCGCTGAGCTTCGGCGCCCTGGGTGATCCGTCCGCGCCGGGGCAGGTGAAGGTTGCCCAACTGCGGGATACCCTGGCCATCGTGCACGACGCCATAGCGGGGTAAATCGAGTTTGATCCCGCCGGATCGATCGGGCGGGGCTTTTTCTTGGCGCGTCAGACCGGGAGGCCAACGTAGTTTTCCGCGATGACGCGCTGCGCTGCATCGCTCGATGCGATATAGTCCAGCTCCGCAAGCTGGATGCGGCGTTCGAAGACGCCGTCATCGGGGAAGCGATGCATCAGCTTGGTCAGCGACCAACTGAAACGCTCTGCCTTCCAGACGCGGGCGAGGGCTTTCTCGGAATATCCGGCGATCGCATCGCCATCGTTGCTCTTGAAGAACGCCAGCAGCGCCTCTGATGCATAGTGAACGTCGCTGGCTGCAAGGTTTAGTCCCTTGGCGCCGGTGGGCGGCACGATATGTGCAGCGTCGCCGCACAGGAGCAGGCTGCCATGGCGCATCGGTTCGAACACGAAGGACCGTAGCGGCGCGATCGATTTCTCGATGGAGGCGCCGCGCGTGATGTGTGCGGCCGCTTCGGGCCCCAGGCGGATGCTGAGTTCATCCCAGATGCGTTCGTCGCTCCAGTCCTCGACCCTCTCGGTTACCGGAACGTCGATGTAATAACGGCTGCGCACGTTGCTGCGCTGGGAGGCGAGTGCAAAACCTCGATCATGGTTCGCGTAAATCAGTTCATGGTTACACGGAGGCACGTCGGCCAGAATACCAAGCCAGCCGAAAGGATAGACCCGTTCGAAAGTCCGGCCCACAGACGCGGGAATCGTCTGACGTGATGGGCCGTGGAAGCCGTCGCATCCAATGATGAAGCGGGCATCGACCCGGTGCTCGGCGCCATTCTTGGTGTAGGTCACGAAAGGGGCGTCGCTTTCGATATGATGCAGGGCGACGTCGGCGGCCTCGTAGATTATCTCCAGGCCGCGCGGTTCGGCGGCTTCCATCAGGTCGCGGGTCAGCTCGGTCTGGCCATAGACCATGACCTGCTTGCCTGTCAGGGCCTTGATGTCGATGCGGATCAGCCGTTCGCCGTCGGCCAGGTTGAAGCCGTCATGCGGCAGGCCTTCCGCTTTCATGCGCGCATCGAGGCCAAGGCGTTCCATAAGGCCGACGGTGACCTGTTCCAGCACACCGGCGCGGATGCGCGACAGGATGTAAGGCCCGGTCTGGCGTTCAAGCACGATGCAATCCACGCCTTCGGCTTTTAGAAGGTGTGCCAGCAATAGACCCGCAGGTCCTGCCCCAATAATTGCAACCTGTGTCTTCATCGCGCAATCTCCACGGGCGGCGCGCTCTGGTTCGGCGCGTTCGCATAGCCATGGATTGACAGCGGCGGACCTCTGCTGGAAGAGACGGCAAGGTCATATGACAGGTACTTTTGGGACAGGGCGATGCAGCATAGTTCTATTCCCAGCTTCGTCCTGTATGGCGAGAAGTCGGGCGATAATGTCCCGGAATTCGCGCATATAGAAACGATAGCGACGCGCAGCGCCTTGTACGATTGGGAGATTTCGCCGCATCGCCATCTGCGCAGCGTGCAGGCCCTGCTGTTATCCAACGGACAGGTTGAGTTCCGCTGCGATGATCTGGTGCGCCATCTTTGCGCCCCCTGTTACATGATCGTGCCGATCGGCAGCGTGCACGGATTCCGCTTTACGCCGGAGACATCCGGGCATGTGATGACGCTCTCGGCGGGATTTACCTCGCGCGCGACAGGTAGCAACGATCCTCTGCTGCGCTTGCTTACCCAAGGTGCCTGCGGAACCGTACCGGAGGCTAACGTCGCGCGGGTGTCTTGGTTGTGTGACGAACTGCTCAATTGTCAGGCAGACTGGCGCGCACCGCAACCGATGTTCATGGCTCTGGCCGAAGCGCTCGTCAGGTCTCTGCCTTTACCCATTCAAGACGAGACGCTCGACGAAGAACGCCTTGTGGCGTTCCGTCGGCTAATTGAAACTCACCTGCGAGAGCATTGCAGCGTTTCCTGGTATGCACGGCGACTGGGTATCACCGCGAAGACCCTTAATCGGACATGTCAGCGCAGCTTGGGTTGTACGCCGACGGAGCTTATCCATGCCCGCTTGATTCTGGAGGCTCGGCGGCTTCTGGCGTTCACAAATGCGACTATTGCGCAGGTATCCGAAGATCTTGGTTTTTCGGACGCATCATATTTTTCCAGATTTTACGCGAGGCTCACTGGAAACCGGCCGCGATGTGATCGTATGCCCAACGACGGACACTCCTTGCGTGCATGGGCCATGCCCAGGCCATGATCGCCGCTCTGGCGGAGGGACATTGCCACGAGCATTCGCATCGCCGATGACTTTGCCATCGCATAACCAGTAGCTGCCTTCGCCTTTGTGAAATCCCTTGCCGGCGCGGGCGCCGAACGGCACTCCATCAACATGAAGGTATCGATCCGGCAACTTCAGGTTTTTGATGCGGTTGCGGCAACCGGCAGCGTGACCGCTGCGGCAAACCGCCTGAACATGAGCCAGAGCGCGGCAAGCAGCGCCTTGACCGATCTGCAGATCATCCTTGGCCGGCAACTCTTTGCTCATGCCAAGGGGCGGCCGCTTCAGATCACCGACGAAGGAAAACGGCTGCGTTCCACCATTCGTTCGGTCCTTTGCACGATCGAGGATATCGAAGGAGATCGGGACGATGCCCCGTTGAACGGGCAGCTCGTACTGGGCGCGACTCCAATGGTGGCGGAGACGATTCTGCCTCAACTGTGCGTCGGCTTCATGCGCAACCATCCCGAGGTGCAGATCCGCGTCGAATCCCAGTCCACCATGGACCTCTTCGAGCGGCTCAGCCGGTTCGAGCTGGAGACTGCGGTGATCGAGAACTTCCCCGATGTTCCCGGTGTCGAGCTGACCCCCTGGCGCACCGACGAGATGGTGCTCATCGTCGCCCCTGATCACCGGCTGGCGAGAAGGCAGGGTCTGGCGATCGGTGATCTGGCGGGAGAGCGATGGTGTCTGCGCGAAGCGGCCTCGTCCGAATGCGCGCGCCTGCGCTACCTGATGCACGAGCAGATCGGTCAACTGCGTGTCGCTTTCGAATCCACCAGCAACTGGGGCATTCGTGATGCTGTGGTCGCCGGTGGTGGCATCGGTTGCCTGTCACACGAAGTGGTGAGGACCGACCTGGAGCAAGGACGGCTCGTGCAACTGGCTGTATCCGGCTTTTCCTATACCCGCGCGCTCAGCCTCGCCCGGCCGCGGAAAATCTCTCGGGGGCGTTTGGTCGCCGCTTTTGACCGATACCTTATCGAAAACGCCTGACCCATCGGTTATGTCGATAGGGGTGTTCCGAATTTCGCAGCTATCCCGGTGACCGCTCCCGGCCTAATTCTCGGCGTATACAAGGCAGCAGGCCGCGCGGAGCAAGCAGATAGGGCAGGGAGAGGTGCATTTGCCGGGGATTACCCGGTGCGTGCAGTCGCGCCTGCATCATCAGCGGGTTTTCGGAAAAGGGAATAGCCAGCGCGGCCGCTTTCGGGAGAGGGCGGGATGACTTTCGTATTCAGCGCCGACGGACATTTCGTCGAGCCATCGGATCTGTTCAGCGAAGGGCTGCCGCCCTCGTTGCGCACTTTCGGTCTTCATGCGGTGAAGCAGGATGATTTCATCCTGTCGATGGCGGGTGACAAGGTCCTGCAGAAAACCCCCATCGAGCGTGGGCCGCCACGCCTGGGGCCTGACGGGGATCCGTTCGGCCGCCCGGACCGGCGCGGCAACCGGGAAGTCGAGTTCCGTCTGCAGGACATGGCCCTCGACGGTGTCGATGCCGAGATCGTGTTCCCCAGCCTCGGCCTGACCGCCTACATGATCGAGAACGCGGAGGCGGAACTGGCCACGGCGCAAGTCTACAACGACTGGCTGCACGGTCTGCTCAAGGACCATACGCGCTCGTTCGTGCGCTGCGGCATCCTGCCGGTGCGCGACTTTCGCAATACGATCGCCGAGATGGAGCGCCTTGCCGCGCTCGGCTTCACGTCCGCCATGCTGCCCAGCCTGATCGAACGCGATTCCGGCATTCCGCAATATACCAGCGAGGCATGGGATCCGGTCTTCGATGCCGCGCAGCGCCTTGGCATCGTCTTCGCGCTGCACACCGGGACCGGCCGCAACGACGTGCGCAGTTTTCGCGGCGCGGGCGGCGCGGTGATGAACTACATGATCCAGGCGACGGACGGCATGATCACAATCGGCGCCATGGTCGCGGGCGGGCTGCTCGATCGCTTCCCCGGCGCCAAGGTCTGCGTGATCGAGGGCGGCGCGAGCTGGCTGGCGGCCCTCGCGGAGCGGATGGACGAGGTCTACGACGCGCACCAGTCCTTCGTGCGGCCCAAGCTGTCGCTGACCCCGCGCGAGATCATCGCCCGGCAGGTCGCCTGCTCGTTCCAGACGGATCGTGCCGGGATCATGTCGCGTTCTGTCACCGGGACGGCGGCCTTGCTGTGGGGCGCGGACTATCCGCACCACGAAGGCACGTTCCCCCGGTCTCGGCAGGTCATCGCCGAACTGTTCGAGGGCATCGACATTTCCGAGGTGGACAAGGCGGCCATCGTCGGCGGCAATGCAGCGCGGCTGTTCCGCCTCGACCGCCCGGAGTTCGCGGCCGGATGATCGCGGATACGCAAGCAAAGATCGCGTGGCGGCCGGTGACCCGGAAAGATCGGGAAGCGCTGGAGGCGGCCCGATCGCGCACGATGTGGCAGGTCTTGAGCGACGCCGCCGCACTCGACCCCGACCGTGACGCGCTGGTTGCGGCCGACGATGCGGGCGCGGTTACGCGACTGACGTATGCCCAACTTCTGGAAAGGGTGCGCGATCTGTCGGCGGGCCTCGCCAGCATCGGCGTCACGCGCGGCGACCGGATCGTGCTGTGGATGACCAACCGGCTGGAATGGATCGTCTCGTTCTTCGCGGCGGCCCGGATCGGGGCCGCGGTGGTGCCGATCAACACGTTCCTGAAAGCGCCGGAAATCGCCTATTGCATACGGCAGTCGGGGGCGCGCCACCTGATCATGCTCGATCGCTTCCGCAAGCTCGACATGCCAGCGATCCTTGCTGAAATCTGTCCCGAATTCGCCGAGGCGCAGGTGCCCGGCGCATTGTGCTCGCGCGCGATGCCGGACTTGCGCAACGTGGTCCTGTTCGCCCGCGAAAGCACGTCCCACCGCGCCGCTTTCGACTGGACGGCGCTCGAGGCGGTCGGGCGCGAAGGCCATGGCGACTGGCTGGCCGTTGCCGACCGGATGGCCGAGGCGGTGACGCCGCAGGACGTCTTCGTGGTCAAGTATACCTCGGGCAGCACCGGCTTTCCCAAGGGCGTGATGCTGCAGCAAGGCGGTTTCGCGGCGAATGGTATCCTACATGCCGGTCGCACGGGCATGCGGCGGGACGACGTTTATTTCTCGATGATGCCGCTATTTCACGCGGGTGGCAGCATCTACGGGCTGATGAGCATGCTGCCGCAAGGCGGCACGCTGGTCTTCACCGAGGCTTTCAGCGTCGATCTGGCCGTGCGGCTTATCGTCGAGGAGGCGGCGACGATCTTCGTCAGCGTGCTCGGCAAGGAAGCGGTGATGGAGGCGCAGGCGCGCGGGATCACGTTCCCGAGGCTGCGCATGGCGCCGCTCCACAACGATGCGGCGCGTGCGGTGATGCCCAACGTCACCTTCGCGTTCTCTCCCTACGGGCTGACCGAGACTTACGGGCCTTGCGCTATCACCGGCCCCAACGATGCCCCCGCAAAGATGCTGTCGACCGGCGGAAGGCCGCTGCCCGGCAACGAGATAAGGGTGGTTGATCCCGAAACCGGACGCGATCTCGGCCCCGGCCAGACCGGCGAGGCGTGGATCCGCGGCAACACCATGATCGGCTACTGGAACAGACCCGAGGAGACGGCGCGGGCGATCGATGCCGAGGGCTGGGTCCACAGCGAAGACCTCGTGAGCATCGATGAGGACGGCTACGTCACGTATCGCGGCCGCATCAAGCTGATGGCCAAGGTCGGTGGCGAGAACGTCAGCCTCGAGGAGGTCGAGCGCTGCCTTGTCGGCCACGAGGACGTGACGCACTGCGCCGCCGTAAGTGTTGCGGATCCGCGCAAGGTCGAAGTGCTGCGGGTCTACGTCGTGCGGCGTCCGGCAAGCGCGGTCAGCCCCGAGGATCTGCACGCCTGGCTGAAGCCGCGCCTCGCGCATTTCAAGCTGCCTCGCGACATCGTCTTCGTCGATGACCTGCCGCGGCTGGGCAGCGGCAAGCTCGACAGGATCGCGCTGGCGGCATGGGCGAGGGCGGCCGTCGCAATCTGAACACGAAAAATCAAAAATAACGAGGGAGGAACGGATGAAGAGCTTGAAGGAAACGGCCATCGCGGGAGCAAGCTTGCTTGCCCTGGGTGCGGCGTCGCAGGTGCAGCAAGCCGCCGCGCAGGAAGCCCAGTCGCAGCAGGCGGCCGACATTAACGCGGACATCATCGTCACGGCCCGCCGCCGCGAAGAGTCGCTGCAGGACGTGCCGCTGACCGTGCAGGCGGTGACCGGGCAGGAGATCCAGAAGCTCAACTTGCGTGAATTCCGGGAGATCCAGTCCCTCGTGCCCGGGCTGTCGCTGGGGCAGGAGCCCAATGGCGTCGCCACCCGCGCTACGCTGCGCGGCGTTGCCTTTGACGTGAACGCTAGCGGCAACAACGGCACCATCGAATTCTACATGAACGATGCGCCGATCACGGCGGCGATCCTGTTCCAGTCGATGTTCGACGTCGGCCAGATCGAGGTGCTGCGCGGCCCGCAGGGGACGTTGCGCGGCCGCGCCTCGCCATCGGGATCGATCACCGTGACCACCCACAAGCCCGAATTGTCCGAAGTCGGTGCGACGATGATCGCCACGGTGAACACATGGGGCGACGTCAACGGGCAGGCGGCGCTCAACATCCCGCTGGTTCAGGACCGTCTGGCGATCCGCCTTGCGGGGGTCATGGACGAGACCGACGACAACCGCATCCACAGCATCAACGACGATGCGAAGCCCAGCCGCCGCACGCAGGGAGGGCGCCTGTCCGTCCGCGCGGAGCCGATCGACGGGCTGACGCTTGACGGCAGCTACACCCAGACCATCCGCAAGGCCGTCTCTTTCCTGCCGGCGGAATCGCTCGACTACATCGACCCGGCCGCACCTGCGGCGCCGGTTGCGCTGACGCCGGACGATCGCACCTCGGTCATGTATACGCCCTACACCTATCGTCAGAGCTTCACGGTCTGGAACTGGGCCGCCCACTGGCAGATATTCGGGCAGTCGCTGAACTATCTCGGCTCGCACAACAAGCAGAAGTACCGATCGCTGCAGCCCAACGACCTCGGCGCCGCGCTGCCTGCGACGGCACCGGAGGATTTTCTCGGCGCCGGTCAGAATTCCAGCACCAATGCGAAGCAGACCAACCATGAACTGCGGCTGTCGTCGGACCAGCGCGTTCTCGGCATCTTCGACTACGTCGTCGGGGCCTTGTGGAACAAGCTCTACAATCCGACGAACCTCGAGGTTCAGACGCCTGTTTTCGCCGGGAGCACGGCGCGGCCTCTTCTGCTGAACCGCACTCCGGTCGAGCGCGTCGGCAGTTCGTTCGAGCGATCCTTCTTCGGCAACGTGACTGCGCATCTGGGCGAGGGCACCGAGGTTTCGGGCGGTATCCGCCGCATCCGCTACCATTCCGAGGGAAGCCTCGTCACCCGGGGCGTGCCGGTTCCTGCGGCCGACGAGGACCGCACCCTGCACGCGACGATCTATTCAGCCTCGATCAAGCACAACTTCACCCGCGACCTTATGGCCTATGCCAGCTTCGGCACTTCGTGGCGGCCGGGCTCCGGGTCCAATCCCGTGCAATTGCGCGATCAGTCGCAACCTTACGGGCTGCTCGCCAGCCTGTATTATCCGGATCCGGAGAAGTCCAAGTCCTACGAACTGGGCGTGAAATCGCAGTGGCTGGGCGGTCGTCTGCGGATCAATGCAACGGTGTTCCACCAGACCTTCGACAACTTCGCCTATGCTGCGCCGAGCATCTTCTACATCGCCGATGTCGGCGGTTCCGTCGGTGTACGCCAGATCACCGCGCTGACGGTGGGCGTTCCGGCCAAGGTCAACGGCGCCGAACTGGAAGTGTCCGGCACCCCCATGCGCGGCTGGGACATCGGCGCGACGATGAGCTACGCCAAGGGCACGATCGACAACGCGACGATCCCCTGCAATCCTTATGCGGGCGTCCCCACGGCGGCGCAGATTCTCAATGCTTCGGGTGGTGAGCAGGTCTCCGTCTGTCAGGTCGACGGGCTGCGAGCCGGGCCGAACGCGCCGTTCACGGCTACCGTGCAGTCCGAGTATACCGCGTCGATCGGTTCCGGAATCGATGGTTATCTCCGTGGCCTTGCTAGCTTCTACGGCAAGTCGCGCAACGATCCGGTGAACCCGATCGACGACATTTCGGCCTACGCGCTCGTCAATCTCTACGCCGGTGTACGCGCGGACGATGGTGCATGGGACGTAGGCTTCTACGCCAAGAACCTGTTCGATACCGACAAGGTGCTTTCGCGAGGGGCCACGGCTCCGGTGAGCGGAGCGTCGGTGGTAGGCGGTGTCACTCCGGCAAGCCGCTACCGCATCATCTCCTTGACTCCGCAGCGCGAGATCGGCCTGACTGCCCGCTTCGCCATCGGCAGCCGCTGATGGAGGCGGTGCCCGCAAGCTACTTCGGCGAGATCCGGCGCAATGCCCGATCGCTGGCGGCCGCCGCCCTGGGGTCGGGCGGCGGGCTCATGCTGATGAGCTATACCACGACGATCTTCGGGCCATATCTGGTCCGCACGTTCGGCTGGTCGCGATCGCAGTTCGCGCTGATCGGGCTGGCGATGTTCTCGACGCTGATCGCGTTGCCGTTCATCGGCCGCCTGACCGACCGCTTCGGCGTGCGGCGCACCGCGCTGGTGGGCGTGCTGGGCATCCCTGCCTGCCTGAGCGCCTACAGCTTCATGAGCGGCAGCTTCCCCACCTACTTCGCAATATCCTGCATGATCCTGGCGCTGGGCAGCTTTACCAGCCCGGTGGTCTACACCCGCCTGATCGCGGCCGATTTCGACAAGGCGCGCGGCCTCGCGCTGACGTTCGTGACGATCGCGCCCGCCTTGCTTGGGGCGATCGCCGCCCCCTTGCTGACGGCGGTGATCGACGCCTGGGGGTGGCGGGTCGGCTATCGCACGCTGGCGGTGTTCGTACTGGTCTGCGGACTGACGGCGCTGGCGCTCGTGCCGCCTCACGACCGGGACGGTGTTGCAGGTGCGCGTGTCCACGTCGCCACGGTGCGGGCGGACTACGGGGCGATCCTGCGCAGTGGCTCGTTCTGGATGATCTTCGTCGCGATGCTGCTGTGTACCCTGCAAACGCCGCTGCACAGTTCGCAGATGGCGCTGATGCTGCACGACAATCATCTGGGCAGCGGGGCGGTCGCCGGGATGATCTCGATCTACGGGCTTGGCACCGTGATCGGGCGGGTCGGCTGCGGACTGGCGCTGGACCGGTTCTCGGCCCCGGTCGTCGCGGCGATCTCGATGCTGCCGCCGGCGCTGGGATATGCGTTGTTGGCCAGTTCTGTGGACACCACCGTCGTGATCGGAGCGGCGATGTTCATGGTGGGCTTCGCGGTCGGCGCCGAAGGCGATCTCCAGTCGTTCCTCGTCGCGCGGTATTTCCCGCTAAGGATATTCAGCACGACGCTCAGCCTCGTCTACTGCGGGGTTTTCGCGGCCTCCGCGCTCGGGGCCTTGCTGTTGAGCGTGCTGCTGCGCACCAGTGACAGCTTCGCGCCGTTCCTGATGGTCGTGGCCTGCGCGATCGCTCTGGGCAGCCTCGTGTTCCTGATGCTGCCGCGCGGGAGGACGGCGCCCGGCAGTGATGCCGGGGACGATCCATCGTCCCGCACGGTGCCTGCTCTGGAGATGCAGTGACATGGGCAGGAAAGCGCAATCCGCGATCGTCGGCAGCGGGGCGACGCCGTACTATTTTCGCGGCGAGAGCGCGCCGCAGACGGTGCTGGAACTGATCGACAAGGCGGTGCTGGCCGCCGTAGCCGATGCCGGGCTGCACATCGACGATGTCGACGGTCTGGCTTTCTTCGCTTTCGGTTTCGACACCGGCATGATCATCGAGCAACTGGGCCTGAAGAACGTGACCTTCGCGCATTGCGTCTCCGCGTTCGGCGGCGGCATGGCGGGGATGCTCGACCTTGCCGACATGGCCATCTCGACGGGCCGGCTGCGCAACGTGGTGTGCATCGGGGCGACGCAGCAGGTCGGGCGGCGGGTCGGCCAGGCGCTCGGCAACTTCGCGGCGAGCCCGGACAACATCTTCCACCGTATCGCCGGTCTGAACGGCCCCGGTCAGGCGCTCGCGCTGTCGGCAAGGCGGCACATGCACGAGTTCGGCACCCGGCGCGAGGCTTTCGCTGAAGTCGTCATGGCGTCCCGCGCGGCGGCCGCGACCCGCGAGACCGCGTTCCGCCGCAAGCCGCTCTCGATGGACGAGTACATGGCAGCGCCGATGCTGGCCGATCCGATGTGCAAGTTCGACTTCTGCCTCGAGACCGATGGCGCGCTGGCCTTCGTCGTCACCGCAGCCGATCGGGCACGCGACCGGCCGCAACCGCCGGTCTACATCGCCGGGGCCGCGCAGCATGGCAGCTGCGACTGGGGCAGGGCCTTCTTCTGGCTGGGACAGACGCCTGAGGCTTTCGTCTCGGCGGGCGGCGTGAAGGTGGCCGAGCGGCTCTACCAGCTTACCGGCATGACGCCTGCGGACATCGACGTGGCCTGCCTCTACGACCATTTCTCGCCGCTGGTGATCATGCAGCTTGAGGATTTCGGGTTCTGCGCCAGAGGCGAGGGCGGGCCGTTCGTCGAAAGCGGCGCGATCCGGCTTGACGGGGCGATCCCGGTGAACCCGCACGGCGGCCACCTGTCGGAAGCCTACGTCGTGGGCATGACGCATATCCGCGAGGCGGTGGAGCAGTTGCGCGGCACGGCGGTGAACCAGGTGCAGGGTGCGCGCACGGCGCTCGTCACCGGTGGTCCCGCGCCGACGCCGATGACCGCCGCGATCCTGAGGAGCGAACCATGAGGCTCAGCATCACGCCCGATTTCGCGGCGCTGGAGATTGCTCGCGATGCCTGGTCAGAACCGTTCTGGCAGTGGGGGGAGCAGGGCGAGGTGCGGATGCCCGCTTGCCTCCATTGCGGCGCCTTCCGTTGGCCCGCCGGGCCTTTCTGCCCGAGCTGTCGCACACAAGAGGTCGAATGGAGGCCGGCCGGACAGGCGCGGATCCATACCTTCACCATTCTGCCGATCTCCGGGGAGGCGACGAAGGTGCGGATGCCGACGCTCGTGGAGTTCGACGACGCGCCCGGTGTGCGTCTCGTTTCCGTCCTCGTCGCTGCCGATCCGGATACGGTCGCAATCGGCATGCCGGTCGCCATCGACTGGATCGCCGCGAGCAATGGCAAAGTGGCGGTCTTTCGCACGGAGGCTACCGGTGACCGAGCCTGACGACCTTGCGGTCTTCGCCTATTTCCACGACGTCCACGTCGATCGTGACAACATCGCGCATTATCGCGGGCTGATGCGCAGCCGGTTGCTGGTCAATCGCTGCAACGAGTGTGGTCACTGGATCTACCCTCACCGCCCCCTCTGTCCGGAATGCCTCAGCTTCTCGGTGGAGCCTGCGGAGGTGAGCGGGCTCGGCAGGCTCCATATGTGGACGCTGATCCACCAGTCGCGCGATCCGGACAAGCCGTTGGCCGCGCCGCTGCTGGCGGCGGCTATCGAACTCGTCGAGCAACCCGGCCTGCGCTATCTTTCGCGCGTGGTCGGGTGCCCGCCCGAACGGCTGCGGCACGACATGCCGGTGCAGCTTACCTGGATCGAGGAGGAGGGCCGTCGCTGGCCCGCCTTCACGCCGCTGGAGGTGGGCTGACGCGATGGCGCGCAATCCGCTCAGGGACAAAGTCGCGATCGTCGGCATCGGCTCGACCCGGTACGGTCGTGACCTCGGACGCAGCGAACTGGCGCTGGGGCTAGAAGCGGCCGTCGCCGCCATCCGCGACGCTGGGATAAGCCCCGGTGAAATCGACGGCATTTGCGGCACCGGCATGACTCCGCTGGCGATGGGAGGCGCGGGCTTCCTCAGCCTGCAGGGCGCGTTGGGGATCGAACGCTGCACATGGGGCAAGAACGGCTGGCTCGGATCGGCGCTGGTCTTCACCGTGGAGGCCGTGTTTTCCGGCCTTTGCGACATGGCGCTGCTGGTCCAGGCGAACGTGCGCGGCGCGAACATGTCCCGCTCCGCCGCGCGCGACCCGTACCGGGCAAGGGCGGCGCGGTATGCCGACGTCGGCGGCGATGTCGGGCTCGGCGACTTCGCCAAGCGCTGGATTCATTCGGGCGAGCCCTATGCCGCGATCATGCGCCGGTACATGCACGATTTTGGCGTGGGCAAGAACGCATTCGCGATGATGGCGGTGAACTGCCGCACTCAAGGGACGGCCAACCCCGAGGCGATACTGAGACATCCGCTGTCGCTGGCCGACTACGAGGCGAGCCGCACGATCTGGGATCCGATGCAGATCGCGGACATGGACGTGCCGTGCGACTGCGCCGAGGCACTGGTCATAACCACTGCGGAGCGTGCCCGCGACTTGCGCAGGAAGCCGGTTTATGTCCACGCCATGTCGCTTGGTGGCACCCGGATCGGTGAATATTACGAGAATTTCGCGGGCTGGCGCGACAATTCGTTTCAGGTCGCCCATCGCGGACTGTGGGAGCGCAGCGAACTCTCGCTCGCCGACATCGACCTGTTCTACCCTTACGACGGGTACACGATGGACGCGGTCGCGATCACCGAGGCGGCGGGATATTGCGGCATCGGAGAGGCGACCGACCTTTTCCGGTCCTCGTGGGATGCCTCGCGCAACCTGCTGATGCTGGACGGCCGCGTGCCGGTCATGACCGGCGGTGGCGGACTTTCGCATGGCCGGGCGGGCGGCGCCAATCTCTATGCGGAGGCTGCACGGCAACTGCGCGGCGATCTGGGCGAAAGGCAGGTGCCCGGGGCAAGCGCAGCGCTGATCTCCATCGGCAGCTTCTTCCATGACCCCTCCGCCGTCGTCCTGCGCGCCTGACGATGGGGCGGCAGACGAACTGCAGGTGTGGTTGGACGTCCGGCACGGCGGGTTTGTTGGACCGTCCGGAAGGAAGTGGCCTAATCCGGCCTTAACGATCGGGAGCGGTGTTTCGACATGAAGACCAACAAAGGACACATGAAGCTGGGCGCCTTCTGCGGGGGCAGCTATCATCAGGCGGGATGGCGCCATCCGGATGCCGACAATGCGTTCGGCCATGACTTCTCCCGCTGGGTCGAGCTTGCACGCAAGCTGGAGGCGGCCAAATTCGACATGATGTTCATCGCCGACACCGCCTCGCCCAGCGATGCGGAAAACCCGGATGTCTTCCGGTACATCAGCGGTGGGGACAGTTTCGAGCCGATGACCCTGCTGGCGGCGCTGTCTGCGCACACTACGCACCTGGGCCTCGCGGCGACGATCGCCACGTCCTATCGTCCGCCTTACGACGCGGCGCGCGAAATCCTTTCGCTGGACCGGATCAGCGGCGGCCGCGTGGGCTGGAACATCGTTACCGGCATTTCTCCCGACGATGCCGCGCAATATGCCGACCAGACTTTCGTGCCGCAGGAGCAGCGCTACGCTCGGGGCGAGGAATTCGTCGACGTCGTGCTCAAGCTCTGGGACAGCGTGGAGCCGGGCGCCTATCCGCGCGACAAGGAGGGCGGTGCCTACAAGGACCTCGACCGCATCCACCTGATCAACCACGTCGGCCGGCATTATCGGGTGCGGGGGCCGCTCAAGGGCGTCGCCTCGGCGCAGGGCCGACCGCTGCTGATCCAGGCGGGTCAGTCCGAGGAAGGGCGGGCGATGGCCTCGCGCGTGGCGGAAGCTATCTTCACCGCGCAATCGACGTTCGAGCAGGCGCAAGCGTTTCGCGACGACATCCGCCGCCGGGCCGTTGCCTGGGGGCGCAACCCGGATCACGTCAAGGTCATGCCCGGGGCGCTCGTCGTGGTCGGCGAAACGCGCGAGGAAGCGCAGGACAAGTGGGCGGAACTCGACACCCGCATCGATCTGCGTGCGGCACGAGCAAGACTCCAGCTGGCCCTGAAGGCCTATGATCTGAGCGGCCACGATCTCGATGCACCGTTCCCCGATGTTCCGCCGGAATCGGTCATCAGCCGGGGACGGCATCACGTCGAGGCCGCAAAGCGGGAGGGCCTGACCTTGCGGGAGGTGCTTATCCGCTCGTCCGCCTCCAACGCGCATTTTGCGGTGATCGGAACGGTCAAGGATGTCACCGACGAACTGCAGCACTGGTTCGAGGGTGGCGCGTGCGATGGCTTCAACATCATGCCGGCGGTCAATCCGGTGTCTTTCGAGGAATTTATCGAAAGGGTCGTTCCCGAACTCCAGCGACGAGGGCTGTTTCGTACGGAATACGAAGGGCGCACGTTGCGTGAAAACTTGCAGGTGCCGGCCGATCTACTGCCTTTGCTGGATGCTGAGGTGCACGAAGCAACATCGCTGGCGGGCTGAGAGGTCGCGCCTTTTGCTTTCACATTAATGGCATTCCTGGGGAGGAATCGGCTCGTCGCATCGCTGATCGGCGAGCCGTCTTTTCCTGTGAAACTGGAGATTTCATGGACTATATTAGATATTTAGTCCTTGCGGGGGGCATCCTTACCGCCCTGTTTTTTAACGTGTCATCAGCTACGCCCGGGCATGCCGCTTCCGCATCCCCTGAGTCATGTAAACTCACGGGCGAACTGAGGCCTTATTGCGGCGTTCCTTTCCCCGAGGATCTTGAGCCTATCCCCGGGACGCACAGTGTAATTGCCAGCGACATGCACCTGAAGGCTGGGCCCACGGGCATAGAGCCGCAGCCGGGTGTATTGAAGCTGGTCGATCTTGAGAACGGTATGGTCACGCCGCTCTATCCTGCTGTCTCGACGGCTCGAGGGCGGCTGGGCTGGGGTGATCCGGCGTGTACGCAGGAAATCGGGAAGGCGTTGCTGCCCCACGGTATCCACCTCTCGCGTCGGCAGGACGGCGCGTGGCAGCTTCTCGTCGTCAATCACGGAAGCCGGGAGTCGGTGGAGTTTCTGGAACTTCTGCCGAGGGGCAAGCGATGGTTCGCGCGGTGGCGTGGCTGCGTCGTCGCGCCCGCTTCCAGCCATCTGAATGACGTTGCGGCCCTGCCGGGCGGAGGGTTTCTCGTATCGACGATGCACATGGGCAACAGCGCGGCGACGCGCGAGGCCGCCAGTCGTGCCGCCAAAGGCGAGAACACAGGTTTTCTGTGGCGTTGGTCACCGGGCAGCATGATCGCGCGCCAGCCTGGAAGCGATACTCCGATGCCTAACGGAGTGCAGGTCGATCATGCCGGCCGATACGCCTATATCAATACGGCAAGCCAGGGCGGTGACGTGCGCAAACTCGACCTCGCCAGCGGACAGGTGGTCGCGACTGTGGCGGTGCCGAACCCCGATAACGCATCATGGACGATGACCGGCCGCTTGCTTGTGGGAGGTGTTGCGGCCGGACCGAAGCCGATGGCGTGCTTCGCCGATCCTGCAGCGCCCTGCCCGGTGCCCTCGGAAGTCTACGAGATCGATGTAAAGGCGATGACGGCGCAACGCATCTTTGCTCACACCGGCGCGCCGCTCAATGCTGCTACGGTGGCGGTGCAGGCTGACGACGACCTGCTGATCGGCAGCTGCTTCGGGAACAGTTTTGTCGCAGTCAAAGGCGTCTTCCGGGCCGATGAATGACGCTAGGGTTCAGGAGAACAAACCTGACCAAATCAAGATTGCACTTGAAACCCTCCGGATTGCGTACCGTGCAGCGACTGATGCGAGATCGTCAGATACCGTAGCGACGTTTGATTGCACGGTAGCGATCACGCCGCATCTTCTCGCGCTCGGCGGGAGTGACGTATGCTGTATCGCCGGGAAGGTGGTCCAACAGGTTTTCGCGTGCGACGAGCTTTGTACGAAACTGCGCAGCGTCCTGCGTAAGCAGGTTGCGGTACGTCAGGTTGCCCTCGCGGAAGCCCTGGGTGTCCAGCCAGTTATGGACGCCCGGATCGTCGTGAGCGAGCACCAGGCGCACAACTCCGTCGGTATCGATGTGCGTGCGGCCGGGCGTGTAGCTGACCGGCCGGTACAGGAAATCCATCGAGCCCATGAAGGCGCCCCCCATGCCGAAAATCCAGAAGCCGGGGTGCATGTCCATCTCGACGATAAGCGCCTCGTCCGGTTCCAGTTTCCAGACCATGTGCGCAGCCATGCGCCCGCGCTTCACGTCAGCAGCATCGTTGGCGATCCGGCCTGAAGGAAACGCATTGAGCGCGTTTGGATCGCATACCCCGTGCGATGTTTGCCATGCATGTTCGGGCCAGTCGCGCATCACGCCAGTGATGAACGTTCCAGCCCATTCCATCGCCTCGATCATACGCCCCGGCGTGGGGAGCGGCCTTGCCCCTGCCATGTCGAGGGCTTCGATGGTGAGGGTCGTGGGCGTTTCGTCCCAGTCGTCGAAAGCCTCGCGAATGAACAACTTGCGACTGCCGGCAGTGGTGGGGAGCCAATTGCATGGCCGTGGAGCACCGCCAACGAACAGTTCGAAGTCGCCCTGGGCATCGCCTTTGATCTGTGACCCAAGGATGTTGCATTGGGGAATGTCGCCGAAGGGCTCGTGAAGGGATCGCCAGTCAGTATCGGGGATCGTGGCCGGGCGAGGGCCTTGGACGGTCACGTTGAGCCAGCGTGCGCTGCCCTTGCGGCCGGTGATGCGATAGGTCCGGCTTCCGTCGATCCATGCCTGACGATAGGTGAAGTCGGCAAGGTCGCCGCCAAGCTTTCGGGTCGGCGTGACGAAGGGGTGAATCTGAGGGAATGCGGGGTCGCGGGTTTCCAGCGCAAGATCGAAGGCCTGGCCCAGGTTCTGTGTCAGGAAACGGAAGGCATCGGCCCGCTGCAGCGGATCGGCGGGATTGGCATTCTTGAAGGTCGCGAGCCCCGCGTCCTTGAGGTCGTTGCAGAACTTCTCCCATGCCACACGCAATGATGTGTCGTCCGGTCCATCGCCACAGGCCATTTCAGGCTCCAAGTTTATCGAGCAGGTCAGAAAGATAGTGGGCGGCACGCGCACAGGCTTCGCGCGCACCCTCGGCCGCGATGCGTGGACCGACCAGTTCGAGATCGAACAGGCCGGAGTATCCGAGATCCAGCACATCGCGCAGAATGGCCTCGAGCGGGATTGAGCCGTCTCCCGGCACCGCGCGGCAGGGCGTGCTACGATCGCCGAGAACGTAGTCGCTGACCTGGACGAGCGCAGTCAGAGGCATGGCCCGGGCAAGGTTGCCGTGCAAGTCGGCTTCGGTCCAACATGCATGCAGTTCCGCGCAGATGCCGATACCCGCGATTTGGGCAAGGCGGGTCGCATCGGGCAGGGTATGGGCCATGTGAATGTCCGCATTGAGCGCTGAGCTATTCTCAACCAGCAGGCGAATGCCGGCATTTCTCGCAGCATCGCGGCAGGGCGCCAGCAGGTCGGCGAAGCGCATTGCGCCCTCGTCCCAGGACAATGTGCCGCGTCCTCCGGTAAGAAGATAGATCGCAGGCGCGCCAAGTTCGCTTGCGATCTCGATGCTGTCGAGGAGCTTTTCGGCGGCGGTGCCGTCATCGCTTTCGAGGTTCGGGTGTACCGCGAAGAGATGGTTGATGCAGCCGACTTTCACTGGGCTCTGTTTGATGCTCGATCGGCTTTCCTTCGTCTGCATGCAAGGCGCGGCCAGAGTGCAGTGCTGCACGCCGATGCTGCAGCAGAAATCAAGGAATACCGCCGTGGGGTCGGCGATGAAAGCCACCTGATGCAGACTGATGCGGGGATGCACCGGCCTTATCCGCGCACTTCGACGGGAACGCCGAATCGCTCGCGGAACGGGGCGAACTCGTCATTGAGATCGCCGATCGCATAGCCGGCATCGACAAGAACCTGTGTAGAGTAGTGGAACTTGCCGTGGCGATCGCCACGGTTATCGGCAAGGTAGGCGCGCATGGCCTGTTCTTGCCGCGCGCCGAATTCGCGTTTCGCGAAGCCGTAGTACCCACGCAAGGTGCCGATGGGGTCTGCGACGAAATCGGTGTAACGTACGTGATGGATGCGGGGGTCGTTTACCAGCGGATCACTCATGGTATGGCCGATTGACCAGCGCACACGTTCGAGGTGTGCCTGAGCTTCCTTTACCAGATCAATCTGGCCGACGATGCCTTCCATGATGTCCGCCATCATCATCGTCGAACTGGCGGCAACCATCACCGGGTCGCGGTGCAGCCAGACCAGCGTGGCGTCGGGATAAGTGTCGAAAAATGCCTTGAGGCGGGTGGTGTGAAAACCCTTGAGCACCCAGTATTTCGGCTGGCGACGGTACTGGAAAGCCTGCAACATGGCCTTGTGGATGCGGTACTGCGCCGGTGCATCGGTCGGGAGACCCATGGCCAGGTTTTGCATCGGCACACGCCACCAGGCGGTCGGCGTCATGACGCGAAAATCGAAGGCCCAGGTCCGCTCGTCCTCAGGCAGGCCGTTGCCGAGCATGTCGTTATAAGGGTGGCAGTGTAGCCACTTGGCCATCTTGGCATTGATCTCCCGCCATTCGGCGTCGGCAAGGAGATAGCGCGCATCTGCTCCCTCTATTGTTCCCGGTGGTGGCGAGGGGTGCATGACTTCGGCGAAGCGCAATGCCCGGGCATCGGGGTCGACCGACATGAGCGCGTGCATAAGCGTGGTCCCCGATCGCGGCTCGCCACTGGCGAACATCGGGCGCTCGATCACTTCGGCGGCCAGCGGAAACCTGTTGCGGTCATCGAAGAAGCGCAGGCGGTCGGTAAGCAGCCAGCGGATATTTTCTGCCGCCGCCTGCCGTCCGGGCTCGTCCATCGGAATGGATTGTATATGCGCAACGGCAAGCGTGAAGCGCTCCTGGAAGCTGTCGTCTGCCCAGTCGGACAGGCCAGTTTCAGCCATCGCATTTTCCAGCAATTGCTGCGCGTCGAGCCGGGCCACCGTTCAGCCTTCCACCAGTCGGGCGATCTCGTCCTCGGTCTCACGGACTTTGGCGGCGGAACTCGCGGCGAATTTCATGCCGCCCATCGCGCCGTACTCCATCAATTTGTAGACGCGCATCCCGGCATCGGCGAAGCCCTTGATCCTCAATGCGACTTCCTTCGGTGTACCGACAGGCAGGATGTCGCGGATGGCCTGCGGGTTCATCTCGTCGCAGAATTTCAACATGGCTTTGCGGCTGAGCTTTACGGGGTCGAAATCCATGATGCCGCGCCAGTCCGGCCCCATCGGGTGATCGTGGCCAAACTGCGCCAGATCCTTTGCGGTAATCATGAGCACGATCGATTTGACCATCGGCGCGCGCAACATTTCGTCGATCTCATCGGGCTCGCCGATTAGCGCCATCTGGGTGATCGCCGGGGTGAACTGGCTCATGTCCCGCCCTGCCGCCTCGCCTGCGTCAAGGATTAGCTTGAGCTTGGCTGCATAGTCCTCGGGCGTCCAGGAGCCTGCTGGCCACCAGCCGTCCGCCTCGCGCCCGGTGATGCCAAGCATTCTCGGCCCTGCGGCTCCCAGCCAGATCGGCGGCGGCTTACCTTCGTAAAGCTCGGTGTCCATCCGCGCGTGGTGGAGGTGGAAGAAGTCGCCTTCGAAATCGACTGGTCCATCCGAGTGCCACAGCAGCTTGATGACCTTGATAGCCTCTTCCAGCCTGCCGACCGGCTTCGCGAAATCGAAACCATAGGGCACGATGTTTTCCAACTCGCCCGAGCCGAGCCCAAGGATAAACCGGCCTTTCGACAGATGGCTTACGGTCAGGGCAGATTGCGCCAGGAGCGAAGGATGTCTGCGTACCGTATCGACCACCGTAGTCGCGATCGGGGTGTTCCGCGTCAGCACGGCGGTGGCCGCACTGACCGCGATACCGTCCAGATGTCGGTGCGGGCTGGGCGAGGAGATCGCGAGATCGGTGAACTCCGGCGTCCAGATCGAATCTGGCCAAAAGCTGACCATGTGATCGGGCAGCCAGATCGAATGGTAGCGACCCGAATCGTACTCGCCCGCCATGTCGATGCCGAGCGGCAGGGTCGTGCGCAGGAAGGCGGCGGGCCGGACTTTCATCGGATAGTCACATTCATCGGCTCATCCTCTTGCGGTGCATCGTGGGTACGATGCGTGCCTTTCGGCCCTTTGTTCGATGACCATGGGTGGTCTAGGCACCGGGTGAAGCAAATTCCCATTTGGGGATGAGGCGATGCCCGGAGAGAGCCTGACGATCGAACATCTGATCGCCCCGCTGATCGGCGGGCTGGTGGAATATCCGCCCTGGCGCGCGTTCCTCGACGTCTTGCGGGCTGAGGTTGCGGGTGATTATGCCAGCCTCGTATTCCGTCCGCTGCCGCTGGGGACGCCTGAGGCGCGGGTGATCCACCTCTATTCCGGCGCGCCATCGCCAGCGCCGGTTTCGCGTCTGTATCGCGAGGACCTCTATCTGCGCGATCCGATGCCTTATCACGAGATGGTGGAGGGGCGCACGTACCGGCTCGATCAATTGTTGCATTTCGGGGAGCCGGCGCATGACGCCTATCTCACCCAGTTGCTGGTACCTTCCGGCATGAATCATATGCGCATGATCCGCTTTGCCGCACGAGAGGGCACTAGCGGCTGGATCACGGTGACCCGGCGCAATGGGGAGTTCGACGCAGAAGTGGATCGTCTGCTCGAAGCGATGGCGCCGTATATGCGTGCCGCGCTTGGCAGCTTCGTGGCGTTGGAGCGTGAGCGGATGACCGCGACCGTCACGCAAGAAGCGGTTCGTCGGATGAGTTTCGGGTGGCTCACCCTTGACGGAGAAGGGCGCGTTCTCGATGCTGATGCGCATGGTTCGCGCATGCTGGACGCGGGTAATCGCATAGCGCGGGGCAGAGACGGCAAGCTGACGGCCCATGACACGGCGCTGCGTCGCCAACTACTTGCCGCGGTGCGCGAACTGGCGGTTGACCCACAAGCGCCGCCACAGGCGATCGTGCTTGCGCGTGAACCGTGGCTCGACCTGCTTATGCTTCCGTCCGGGCAGCGGACGGGAACGACACAGGCGGCGCCGGCGATCGTGTGCTACCTCCATGCCGACAACTGGTCCTCGACCGACTGCTGCAATCAACTAGCCCAACTGTTCGACCTCACCCCGAGTGAGGCGCGGCTGGCGTTGGCGTTGAGTCGCGGCATGTCGATTGCAGAGGCCGCCGGACAAGTGGGCCTGACGGTTGAATCGGCGCGCACCTATTCCAAGCGGATTTACGCCAAGACCGGCGCGCGAAGTCATGCAGACCTCGTGCGGTTCATTCATCGCTCGGTACTGGTCATCGCGTGAAACGGCATGGAACCGTGCAGCTAAATTTCACCGATCATTTTTCAGATAAAATCTTTTATCAAAAAATTGATTTTTCTGCTTAAATACATCTTATTATTTCAATGCGAAGGCGTCGAACCATCGAGATCCTCGATCGAGGATGTCGATGGCTTGATATGACATCATGACAACTCAATTGATGTTCTTCCGCTACGATAGCGCGACGGCGTTTCCCCGCAGAACTTTAGGAATGCCCTGTTGAAGCTGCTCTGGCTGCCGAAGCCCAGCAGTTCCGCGATCACGTTCATCGGCGCATCGGACTGTGCCAGCATCTGCTGCGCGCGCTCCAGCCGGGTCTTGAGCACGAACTGGTGCGGCGTCATGTTGGTCGCCTTGCGGAACACGCGGCACAAGTGCGACGGGGTGATGCCGGCGTCGGCGGCCATCTTCTCCAGGCTGTGCTCCGCCTCGGGGTGGCGGCGGATGGTATCCATCATGTGGTGGATGCGGTAAGAGGAGAACGCCGAGACCGGGAAGTCCGCCGCCGTCGTGCGGGCAGGGCCGCGAACCATATGCGCCTTCAGCGCATCGATCAGCGAGGCGACGTAGATGTCGCGGGCACCCGATTCCGGCTCGTAGAGTTCCGCCAGGATCTGCCGCGAGAGGGCGGAGCCGAGCGGGTCGTTGAAGGCGAAGCGCATGCGCGAGAACTGGTCGAGCACCGAGGCCGAGCGCAATTCGTCGGAATCGATGCTGAGGGTGATGACGTCCAGTTCGCCATCGACCAGCCAGCGCGTCTGCATCGTCGCGGGCACGATGGTCGCTGCGCCGGGGTAGGCGGCGTCGTCGCTCCAGCCGTCGCGGTCCCAGGTGCGCACGTTCGCCTTGCCTGCCAGTTGCACCACGAACAGCGGGTCGGGCAGGCCGGGCAGGGCATAGCTGCCCACGAACTGGCGCCAGCGGCTGAAACGCCAGCGACCGTCGCTCGATTCCAGGCTGACCTCGGGGCCGCGCCGCAGGGTGTCGGCGATGATCGCCTCGCCGTGCCACGCGGCGGGCGACGCGATGTCGCATGCGGCGATCATCGCGGCGCGCCCTCAGCGGTGGCTCGCGATCGCTGCTCGGGGTAGATCGTGACGATTGCGTCCATTGTCATCCTTTTCCCGGTCCGGCAGCCAGGGCTGCTCTTTCGATCCGGACAGGGTAACGCAAAATCCGCGTAACACCTTGTCGAAAATGCGCATCGATTTTGACGTTTCTTGATCAGCCGGACTACGGCACTCCCCGTTCGTCCAGCCCCATGCCGCGCGCCACGATCTCCAGCATGATCTCGTTCGATCCGGCGAAGATGCGGCTGATGCGCGCGTCGGTGTACATGCGGCTGATGCGGTACTCGTCCATGTAGCCCGCGCCGCCGTGGAACTGGACCCCCAGGTCGGCGGCCTCGCCCTCCAGTTCGCTGGCCACCAGCTTGGCGGCCGCCGCGTCCTCGGGCGTCAGGCGCGCGGCATTGGCTAGGAGCACCAGCTGGTCGATCCACGCCTGCGCCGCGTCGATCCGGCTGCGCAGCGCGGCAAGGCGGAAACGGTTGTGCTGGAACAGGCCGACGGGGCGTCCGAAAGCGGTGCGCGTCGCCGCGAAGTCCAGCGTCAGCGCCAGCGCGGTCTGTGCCGCCGCGATGCTGGCGATGGCTGCGATCAGCCGCTCGGTGGCAAGGAAGCGCATCAGCGCGGGCAGGCCCGCCTCGGGGTCGCCGAGCACGTTGTCACCGGGCACTTGTACGTCGTTGAAGAACAGCTCGGCGGTATCCTGCGCTGCGAGGCCCATCTTGCCCAGCTTCCCGCCCCGCTCGAAGCCCTCCATGCCGCGTTCGACGATGAACAGGCCCAGCGTCTTCTCTCCCGTGCGCGCGGCGACGACCACCGCGTCGGCAAGGATGCCGTTGGAGATGTAGGTCTTGGCGCCGGTCAGCCGCCAGCCGTCGCCCTCCCGGACGGCGCGGGTGCGGATCGCCCGCAGGTCGCTTCCGCCGCCGGCCTCGGTCATCGCGATGGCCAGGATCGTCTCGCCCGAGACCACGCGCGGCATCAGCCGGCCCTGTAGGGCCGGCGTTCCCAGCGCGGCGATGTAGGGGGCGACGAGATTGCTGTGCAAGTGCAGGTAGAACCCCGGCTCGCCGCCGCGCACGTTCTCCTCGATGACGATCTGGTCGAAGCGCAAGTCGGCCACGCCCGCGCCGCCGTGGGCGGGATCGGCCCAGAGGCACAGCAGCCCGGCATCTCCGGCCTTGCGGTACACCTCGCGCTCGACGATGCCTTCGCGCCGCCAGCGCTCGGCGTGGGGAGCGACTTCGGCAGCCATGAACCGCGCGACCGAGGCGCGGAACAGGTCGTGTTCCTCCGCGAAGATCAGGCGTTGCACGGTCAGCGGGCCTTGAAC
Organism: Novosphingobium sp. fls2-241-R2A-195; assembly: GCF_030209485.1. NCBI lineage: Bacteria > Pseudomonadati > Pseudomonadota > Alphaproteobacteria > Sphingomonadales > Sphingomonadaceae > Novosphingobium > Novosphingobium sp. fls2-241-R2A-195. The sequence goes on along the minus strand of NZ_JARVRY010000017.1, from coordinate 30,878 downwards.
TCGTCGATCAGCTTGCGCTTCATGAGCTTTCCGGTGGGCTCACGCGGAAGTTCGTCGCGGAATTCGAACGTCTTCGGCGTCTTCACGCTGCCCAGCGCGGCGCGGGCGAAGGCGCCGAGTTCCTCCGCAAGCGCAGGGCTGGCGGCTACCCCATCGGCGGCGCGAACGATGGCGAGGACGCATTCGCCCATCTCCTCGTGCGGCACGCCGATGACCGCCACGTCGGCGACCTTGGGGTGGGTGATGAGGTGGTTTTCGATCTCTTGCGGGTAGATGTTCACCCCGCCCGAGATGATCATGAAACTGCGCCGGTCGGTGAGGAACAGATAGCCATCCGCATCGACGTGGCCGACGTCGCCCAGCGTCGCCCAGCCCCGGTCGTTGTGGGCTGTAGCGGTCTTCTGTGGATCGTTGTGGTAGACGAACGATGGCCCATCGGCGAAATAGACGTCGCCGGTCTCCCCGGGGGGCAGTTCGCGGCCTTCGGGGTCCAGCACCTTCACTTTGCCCAGCACCGCCTTGCCGACCGAGCCGGGCCGCTCCAGCCACTCGGCCGAGGACAGCGCGGTGATCCCGCAGCATTCGGTGCCCGAGTAGTACTCGTGGACGATCGGCCCCCACCAGTCGATCATCGCCTGCTTGACCGGCACCGGGCAGGGCGCGGCGGCGTGGATGACCGCGCGCAGCGAGGAATGATCGTGGCGCGCGCGGGCTTCGGGCGGGAGTTTCAGCAGCCGTACGAAGTGCGTGGGCACCCATGTGGCATGGGTAATGCGGTGGCCCTCGATGAGCGCGAGTGCTTCCTCGGCATCGAAGCGCTCCATGATGACCACGGTGCCGCCGAGCCGGTGGATCGTCATCGCCCAGCGCAGCGGCGCGGCGTGGTAGAGGGGAGAGGTGGAGAGGTACACGGTGTCCTCGCCCATGCCGTAGAGCGCGGTGCCCATCGTTTCCAGCGGCGTCGTCTCGTCCAGCGGGCCTTGCGGCAGCGGCGGCTGCACGCCCTTGGGACGGCCCGTGGTGCCCGAGGAATAGAGCATGTCGGTGCCCGCGCTTTCGTCCGCCACTGGGGTTTCGGGATAGTGCGCGATCGCGCTGCGCCAGCGGCCGGCATCGTAGCTTTCCACCCCGGGCGCATCGCGCAGGGCCTCGGCGGCGAGGGTTGCGAGGCGGTCGGAGTGGACCAGCAGGCGCGCGCCCGAATCGCGCAGGATGTAGGCGATATCGGCCGCGCCCAGCTTGGTCGAGATGCTGGTGAGGTAGAGCCCGGTGCGCTGCGCGGCCCAGGCGACGTCGAAGATCGCGCTCTCGTTATCCATCAGCAGCGCCACGACATCGCCGCGCTTCGCGCCGAGGTGGCGCAGCAGGTGGGCGCCGCGATTGGCGGCGGCTTCCAGTTCGCCGTAGCTGACCGTTTCTCCCGTCGCCGGAATGACGAGGGCGGGGCGCTGCGCATCGCTGAGGGCGAAGGGCCTGGGGTGCATCGATGAAACCTCTCTCGGGCAAGTTCGGGCGCGGACTCTGTCGATCCGCCGTCGCCGCGACATTGGGGCGCAAGAGGGCGAGGGCTCAAGGCGAGCGCAAGAAATGACAAAAACGGGATCAAGCCCGGTTAAAGCCATGGAGGCCCGCAGCGGCTAGTCATGGGGCAACCCGACGAAGCCCCTGAGATGAAAAACGGGGCGAGGGAGGAGAGGTAGAAATGAACATCACCAAGGCTGGAATCGCGTCCGTCATCCTGTGCTGCGGCGTTTCCAACATCGCGCTGGCGCAAGAGGCGACGCAGGCTCCGCAGGCCAGCGAAGCGGTTGCCGGAGACATCATCGTCACCGCGCAGCGCCGCTCGCAGTCGCTGCTCGACGTGCCGCTGGCGATCTCTGCGCTGGGCGGTGACGCACTGGAATCAAAGGGAATTACCAACTCCGCCTCGCTGGCGACGGCAGTGCCGAACCTGCAGGTCAGCAGCTCGTTCGGCCGCACCCAGCCCAACTTCTCGCTGCGCGGCATCAGCGTGGCTAACGAGTTTAACTCCAACCAGGCATCGCCGGTCGGCGTCTACATCGACGACGTCTACATCGCCGCCCGCACCAGCCACGGCATGGGTCTGTTCGACCTCGACCGCGTCGAGGTGCTGCGTGGCCCGCAGGGTACGCTTTTCGGCCGGAATACGACCGGCGGCGCCATCAATTTCATCACGCGGCAACCGGCACTCAACGGCACTCAAGGCTACCTTCAGGCGGGCTACGGCAACTACAACACGTTCAAGGCGCAGGGCGCGGTAGAGACAACCATGGTCGAGGATGAACTCGGCCTGCGCATCGCCGCGAACTACGAAAAGGGCGATGGGCAGATCCGCAACGTCTACCCCGGCGGCCGCGACGCCAACAGCGTGGACTCGCTGCAGGGCCGCGTCGCCCTGCGCGCCAAGCCCGGCAACGGCGCCGTCGACATCAAGATCCGCGCCTATGCCGGACGCGATCGCGGCACGCAGGCGACCCCGCTCGGCATCCCGAGCGAACGCGCCGCATCGAACCTCGGCTTCTTCGAGATCAACGAGAACCGCGTCGGCCTCAGCCGCACCGATGCATGGGGCATCGCGGGCAACGTCTCGGTGGAGCTGAGCCCCACGGTCACCTTCACCTCGATCACATCGTATGACGGCGGCAAGCTCGATCTCGATCAGGCGGCTGATGGATCGCCCAACGATGTGCTCGACATCACGTGGCAGTCCGGCTTCCGCCAGTTCAGCGAGGAAGCGCGGATCAACTACGAAGGCGATGCGCTGAAGCTGGTGGGCGGCCTGTTCTACGGCTGGGACCGCACCGTCACCGACAACCGCTTCAACATCGGCAGCGCGCTGGGCGCGGGCGTCGACGGCGGGTTCTTCCAGCACTACCGCCAGAGCCGCCGCTCCTACGCCGCGTTCCTTCAGGGCGATTACGACCTGACCGACAAGCTCGTCCTGACGCTGGGCGCGCGCTACACCTGGGATCGCGGCAAGTACCGCGACGGCTACGCTTTCCTCTTCGCGGGCGGCGTGGACGATGCGATGACGCCGATCGCCTCCACCGTGCCGTGCAGCGGCGCGCCGGGCACCTGCGCCTACGACCCGAACGCGCGCTTCAACCTCGACGGCAAGAACAACGCGCTGACCGGCCGCGCGGCGCTGAGCTACACCTTCGACAACGGCCTTCTGGTCTATGCCAGCTACAGCCGCGGCTATCGTTCGGGCGCGTTCAACGGCGGCAGCTACACCTCCTCGGCGGGCGTCAACTACGTGGAGCCTGAGCGCGTCAATGCCTACGAGGCGGGCGTGAAGGGCCGCCTGCTGGGCAACATGCTGACGCTGTCGGCCGCCGGGTTCTACTACGACTACACCAACCAGCAGGTGCAGGACTTGCGCGCCGGGCCGGTCAACTTCCTCGTCAACGCGCCCAAGGCGGAAGTCTACGGCGGCGAGATCGAGGCGACGCTGCGCCCCGCGCCCGGCTTCACCATCAACGCTTCGGGCGGCTATCTCCACGCGACCTACAAGGAACTGTCGCTGCAGGGCGTCGATCTGTCCGGCAACGCGCTGCCCTTCGCCCCGCGCTGGACCGCGCAGTTCGGAGTGGACTGGAAGGTGTTCGACACCGGACGCGACAGCGTGACTTTCTCGCCCTCGGTCAACTACTTCAGCCGCCAGTATTTCTCGCCCTTCAACACGACAGACGTTGCGGGCACCGGACAGGTCAATTCCGAACTGCAGCAGGGCGCCTATGCCAAGGTCGATGCGGCGCTCGCCTGGCAGCATGACAACATCGAACTGCGCGGCTGGATCAACAACGCCTTCAACCGCAAGGTTCTGGCCTATGGCCTCGACCTGCGCGGGGCGGGGTTCAACTACAACCTGCTCGTCCCTGCCGCGCCGCGTACCTACGGCGTGACCGCGCGCGTCAGCTTCTGAGCGGGAGCCGCGCGTCATGACCGAAGCTCTCACCACGCCGGACCTGAAGGACCCCGACCTCTATCTGGACCGGGCACCGCATGACGTGTTCGACCGGCTGCGCACCGCGCAGCCGGTCTACTGGAACCCCGAAAAGGACGGGGCGGGGTTCTGGTCGCTCACCCGCTATGCCGATATCGTCGAGGTATCGCGCAATCCGGCGCTGTTCTCGTCCGCCAGCGAGAACGGCGGCCACCGCATCTTCAACGAGAACGAAGTGGGCCTGACGGGCGCGGGGGAATCGGCGATCGGGGTGCCGTTCATCTCGATCGACCCGCCCACGCATACCCAGTACCGCAAGTTCATCATGCCTGCCGTAGCCCCGGGTCGCCTTGCCGGGATCGAAGAGCGCATCCGCGAGCGCTGCCTTGCGCTGGTGGACAAAACCCCGCTCGGCGAGCCGGTCAACATCGTGCCGCTGCTCTCCGCGCCGCTACCGCTGCTGACGCTGTGCGAGCTGTTCGACCTGCCCGCCGACATGTGGGTGAAGCTCTACGACTGGACCAACGCTTTCGTCGGCGAGGACGACCCGGACTTCCGCCAGAGCCCCGAGGCGATGGCGACGATCCTCGGCGAATTCATGGCCTTCTGCAGTCAGCTGTTCGAGGAACGCCGCGCCGCGCCGGGGCAGGATCTCGCCACACTGCTGGCGACGATGGAGGTGAACGGCAGCCCCGTCACCTTGCGCGAATTCACCGGCAACATGATTCTCGCGCTGGTCGGCGCCAATGAAACGACACGCAATTCGCTGAGCCACAGTATCGCCGCCTTTGCCGAAAACCCTGAGCAGTGGGACCGCATCCGCGCAGAACCGGACCTTCTGAAGAACGCGGTGCGTGAGATGGTACGGTACGCCAGCCCGGTCATGCACATGCGCCGCACCGCCATGGCCGATACCGAGATCGGTGGGCAGGCCATCGCCAAGGGCGACAAGGTCGTCATGTGGTACATCGCCGCCAACCGCGATGAGAGCGTGTTCCCCGATCCGCACCGCTTCGACGTGGGGCGCGGCAATATACAGCACCTCGGCTTCGGCACAGGACAGCACGTCTGCGTTGGCTCGCGACTGGCGGAAATGCAGCTGCGTGTCGCCTTCGGCATTCTGGCGGAGCGGGTGGCCGGCTTCGCGGTCCAGTCGCCGCCGCGCCGGTTCCGGTCCAACTTCATCAATGGCCTCAAGAACCTTGACGTGGTGCTGGAGCCAGCGTGACAGGAGATACGATTTTGCACGGTTTCGATGGTCTGGAACTCCCCGATCTGGCGCTGACGGCGGGCGGCGACCGGCTCGGTATCGCTGCGACGCTGCCCGATGTGGACCCGTGTTCGGAAAGCCCGTTCGCGGACATTCCGGTGGCCTCGGCATCGGATGTCGATCAGGTGGTGGAGGCGGCATGGCAGGCTTTCCGCGCGCCCGCATGGCGCGGCCTTGCCCCGCTGGCGCGCGAGCGGCTGCTGCACAAGCTGGCCGCTGCGATGGAAGCCGACCTGCCGCGCCTCGCCGCGCTGGAGGCGCTCGATACCGGCAAGCCCGTCAGCATTGTCGAGGCTGTGGACATTCCCGCCGCGATTTCCTGGCTACGCGCCTATGCGGGCTGGCCTTCGAAGCTGGCGGGCCGGGCGGGGACGCTTGCCGCTACGCCGGGCGACTATCACGTCTATTCGCGGCGTGAGCCGATCGGCGTCGTTGCCGCGATCACGCCATGGAATTTCCCGCTGGTTCTGGCGATGTGGAAGGTCGCCCCGGCGCTGGCGGCGGGCTGCACCGTCGTCCTCAAACCCGCGCCCGAAACCCCGCTCAGCGCGCTGCGGCTGGTCGAACTGGCGCGCATCGCGGGGCTTCCCGAAGGCGTGCTCAGCGTCGTCACCGGAGACGGCGCGACCGGTGCGGCGCTCGCCGCGCACCCGCGCATCGCGAAGGTGGCCTTCACCGGATCGACCGCAACCGGTCAGGCGATCCTCGCCGCTTCGGTGCCGGACCTCAAGCGCGTGACGCTGGAGCTGGGCGGCAAGTCGCCCTCGATCATCTGTGCCGATGCCGACCTCGCCAGCGCCATCCCGCAGGCGGCGATGGGGTGCTTCTTCAACTCGGGGCAAGTCTGCTACGCGGGGACGCGGCTCTACGTGCACCGCTCGGTCTACGACGAAGTGCTCGAAGGCATCGCCGCCGTCGGCAGCGCCCAGAAGCTGGGGCCGAGCGCCGACCGCTCCAGCCAGCTCGGCCCGCTCATCAGCGCCCGCCAGCACGCGCGCGTCACCGGCTTCGTCGAGCGGGCAAGGGCAGCCGGGATCGAGGCCATGCCGTCCGCCGCCGTGCTGCCCGAGCGTGGCTACTACCACGCGCCGACCGTGCTGCGGAATGTCCCCGCCGACGCCGAAGTGATGCGCGACGAAGTGTTCGGCCCGGTCCTCGCCACCGCGCCGTTCGACGATGTCGAGGAAGCCATCGCGCTCGCCAACGATAGCGCCTACGGCCTCGCCGCGCATGTCTTCACCCGCGATCTCGCCACCGCGCACCGGGCCTCCGCCGCGCTGGAGGCGGGCACCGTCTTCGTCAACTGCGTGATGCTGGCTGACCCGGCCTTCCCCTTCGGCGGCATGAAGATGTCGGGCATCGGGCGCGAGAACGGCAGCGAAGTGCTCGACGCCTATCTGGAACCCAAGTCGGTGGTGATGGCGCTGTGACCGAGCTTGGGACGAACGTGACCCACTTCGGCGGCTGCCTCTGCGGGCAGGTGCGCTATGCTTTCGAGGGCGAACCCTTGCTCGCCGCCGTGTGCCACTGCCGCCATTGCCAGCGGCAGTCCGGCAGCGCCTTTTCGCTGGTCATCGCGGTGACCGACGCGGCCTTCTCCCGGCAGGGCGAGACGCGGGTGTTCGAGGATATGGGCGAAAGCGGCCAGCCCGTTTCGCGCCACTTCTGCGGCACTTGCGGCTCGCCCATCGTCTCGATCGCGGGCGCGCTGCCGGGGCTGACGCTCATCAAGGGCGGCACCCTCGACGAACCGGGGCGCTGGACGCCCGCCCTCGAAGCCTATTGCGATGGCAGCCTGCCATGGCTCCCCCCCGTGGCCGCCGAGCGCCACGCCCGTTCCAATATCGGAGAATAACCATGCCGAGTGCCCTGTTCGACCTGACCGGCAAGACCTGCTGGGTCACCGGCGCCGCCTCGGGCATCGGCCGCGAAACGGCGCTGACGCTCGCCCGCCACGGCGCCAGCGTGATTGCCAGCGACCTCAACCTTGACGGCGCGCAGGAGACCGCACAGGCCTGCGGCGATGCGCTGGCACTGGCGCACGACGTCAGCGACGAGGCCGCCTGGGCGACTTGCGCCGCCGCTGTGCAGGAGCGCTTCGGCAAGCTCGACGTGCTGGTGAACAACGCCGGCATCATGATCTCGCGCCCGTTCTCGGAAGCCCCGGTGGAAATCCTGCGCCGCCAGAACCGCATCAACGTCGAGAGCGTCTACATCGGCATGCAGACCGCCGAGCCGCTGATGAAGGCCGCCATCGCACAGGGCGCGGCGGGGGCCTCGATCGTCAACGTCGCCTCGATCTACGGAAAGGTCGCGGGTGCGCAGTTCGCCGCCTACAGCGCCACCAAGGGCGCGGTGCGGGCGCTCAGCAAGGCGGTCGCCTACGAGTGGGCGAGCGCGGGCATCCGCGTGAACTGCGTGCTGCCCGGTCCGGTCCAGACCAACCTCGGCGCCGACTGGGAGCCGCCGGTGGATGCACAGGGCAATCCGATCCCGCCCGAAGTCGCGCTGGCGGCCTGGGCGTCGCTGATCCCGATGAAGCGGCTCGGCGTGGCGAGCGACATCGCGCCGATGATCGCATACCTTGCCAGCGACGCTGCCGCTTTCGTGACCGGCGCCGAATTCACCGCCGACGGCGGCTACACCGCAGCCTGAGGAGAGCGCCCATGCACACCACCGCCGCCATCGCGCGCGAGGCCCACGGTGACTTCACCGTCGAGCCGGTCGACCTTGCCGAGCCCCGCGCGGGTGAGGTGCGGGTGCGGATCGCGGGCGTCGGCCTGTGCCACACCGACCTCATCGCGCGCGACCAGTTCATCCCGATCCCGCTGCCCGCCGTGCTCGGCCACGAAGGCGCCGGGATCGTCGAGGCGGTGGGTGAGGGCGTCACCAAGGTTGTCGTTGGTGATCGCGTGGTGCTGGGCTTCTCCAGCTGCGGCCACTGCCCCCGCTGCGAAGAACACCTGCCCTCCTACTGCCGCGAGTTCCCGGTTCTGAACTACGCAGGCGCGCGCGGCGACGGCAGCACCGCGATCAGCATCGACGGCGCGGCGGTGTCGGCCAACTTCTTCGGCCAGTCTTCCTTCGCCGCCCATGCCGTGACGCACGAACGCAACCTCGTGAAGATCACCCGCGACGACGTGCCGCTGGAACTGCTCGGGCCGCTCGGCTGCGGGTTCCAGACCGGCGCGGGCGGGGTGATGCGATCGCTAGCGTGCCCGGCCGGATCGAGCATCGCGATCTTCGGCGGCGGCCCGGTGGGGCTGGCGGCGGTCATGGGCGCGGTGGTGCAGGCGTGCGCGACAATCATCCTCGTCGAACCCTTCGCCACCCGCCGCGCCATGGCGCTGGACCTTGGCGCAACCCACGTCATCGATCCGGCTGAGGGCGATGTCGGCGCCGCGATCCGGGCGATCCTCCCCGATGGCGTGGAGTTCGCCTTCGAGACGAGCGGGCGCGAGGCTGTCGTCGAAACCGCGCTGGCATCGTTGTCCAGCCACGGCCTGCTGGGCCTTGTCGGCGTGCCCCCTCGGCCCGAGAGCAGCCTGTCGATCAACCTCGCCTCGCTCATCACTTACGGCCACCGCATCCACGGCATCGTCGAGGGCGACAGCGACCTCCAGACTTTCATCCCGCAATTGGTCGAGCTTTACCGCGAAGGCCGCTTCCCGTTCGACAAGCTGATCCGCACCTACTCCCTCGCGCAGATCAACGAGGCGGTCGCCGCGCAACTGAGCGGTGAGTGCATCAAGGCCGTGCTGGTCCCCTAGAGAGCACGATGTCTCCACACCCCTTCGTCATTGCGAGCGTAGCGAAGCAATCCAGGGCGGTTTGCTTTGCCCTGGATTGCTTCGCTGCGCTCGCAATGACGAGGGTGGGGTGATGCTCAGGGCGTCAGGAACGCGGCGCGAGGCCCCGCACCAGCACGTCGACCATCGTGGTGGCCAGCGCCTCGGCGCTCTGTTCGCCTTGCGCCGCGTACCACTGTCCGGGCCAGTTGAGCGCGCCGGCCAGCGTGAAGGCGGTCATCCGCACGTCGAGCGGCGCGATCGAGCCGTCCTCGACGCCCGCCGCCACCAGATCGCGCATCGCCTGGTCGATCCGCCGCTTGAGCGCCCGGAAATGCGCGCGGCCTTCTTCGGACAGCACATTGTCGTCGGTGCGCACCACGCAGCGGCCGAAATCGTCCATGTTGATCTCGGCATAACGGTGCAGGAAATGCGTGAGCCGCGTCAGCCCGTTGCCCGGTTCGCGCTCCGCTTCGGCCGCCGCCTCGCGCAGCAGGTCGAGGCCGCGGCTGATGCATTCCAGCAGCACCTGCTCCTTGTTGCCGAGGTAGCGGTAGATCGTCGGCTTGCTGATGCGCAGGCTGGCGGCGACCTCGTCGAGCGAGGCGGCCTGGAAGCCGCGCGCGTTGAAGGCGCGCACGGCCGCAAGCAGTACGGCCTCGCGCTTCTGGTCCTTCTCGCGAAGGCGGTCCTCGGGCGAACGGAACGGGGAATCGATGAAGTCTTGCTCAGGTGTCGTCACGGCTTTTCCTTGTTGGGCGACATTGACAAGAAACGCGTCGTTATGCAACGTACTCACGAGTACATAAGAAACCAATGAGTTTCATGAGCCTGCCGGAGACGCGATTCGCGCTGGTTCGGCGGGCGGTTTGGAAAGGGATTCCTGATGAAGATCGAAGGCGTGGCGGCAATCGTGACCGGCGGCGCATCCGGCCTTGGCGCGGGCACCGCGCGGCGGCTGGCGGCCGCGGGGGCCAAGGTGACCCTGTTCGACCTCAACGCCGAACTGGGCGCGGCGACAGCACGCGAGATCGGCGGGCACTTCGTATCGGTCAACGTGACCGACGAGGGCGCCGTCGAGGCCGCGCTGGAAGAGGCCGAAGGGCTGAACGGCAAGGCCCGCATTCTCGTCAACTGCGCCGGGATCGGCCCGCCCGCCAAGGTGATCGGACGCGACGGCAAGGCGATCCCGCTCGCGGATTTCTCGAAGATCGTGACGATCAACCTGATCGGCAGCTTCAACGTCCTGTCGAAGTTCGCCGCCCGCCTGCACGATGCCGATCCCATCGGCGAGGAGCGCGGGGTGATCGTCAACACCGCCTCGGTCGCGGCCTATGACGGGCAGATCGGGCAGGCGGCCTATGCGGCGTCGAAGGGCGGCATCGTCGGCCTGACGCTGCCGGTGGCGCGCGAATTCGCCCGCTACGGCATCCGCGTGATGACGATCGCGCCGGGCATCTTCTGGACCCCGCTGCTCGCCACGCTGCCGCAGGAAGCGCAGGATTCGCTGGGAAAACAGGTGCCGTTCCCCAGCCGTCTGGGTCAGCCCGACGAATATGCGCAACTGGTCGAGAGCATCGTCACCAACCCGATGCTCAACGGCGAAACGATCCGCCTCGACGGCGCCATCCGGATGGCGCCGAAGTGAGCGGTGTACCCGGTGCCGGTCCCGAACTGACCGCCGAGATCGCCGCGAAAGTCGAAGCCTTCGTGCGCGATGTCGTCGCGCCTTACGAGAAGGACCCGCGCCGCGATCACCACGATTGTCCAGCTGAGGAACTGGTCGCCGAACTGAAGGACAAGGCGCGCGAGGCCGGGGTGCTGACGCCGCACATCCTGCCCGACGGCCGCCACCTGACCCAGCGCGAGACGGCGGTGGTGCTGCGCGCCTCGGGCCTCTCGCCGCTCGGGCCGCTGGCGCTCAACACCGCCGCGCCGGACGAGGGCAATATGTACCTGCTCGGCAAGGTCGGCAGTGCGGCGATCAAGGAACGGTTCCTGAAGCCGCTGGTGGAAGGGCGCGCGCGCTCGGCTTTCTTCATGACCGAACCGGCGGACGAGAACGGCGCCGGGTCCGACCCTTCGATGATGCTGACGACCTGCCATCTCGACGGCAATCACTGGGTCATCAACGGGCGCAAGGCGTTCATCACCGGCGCGGAAGGCGCGCAGGTTGGCATCGTCATGGCGAAGTCCACGGACGGCGCCTGCATGTTCCTGGTCGATCTGCCCGACCCGGCGATCCGCATCGAGCATGTGCCCAACACCATCGATTCCTCGATGCCGGGCGGCCATGCCGTGGTCGCCATCGAGAACCTGCGCGTGCCGGCCGACCAGATGTTGGGGCAGTCGGGCGAGGGGTTCCGTTATGCGCAAGTGCGGCTCGCGCCCGCGCGGCTGTCGCACTGCATGCGTTGGCTGGGCGCCTGCATCCGCGCCAACGAGATCGCCACCGACTACGCCAATCGCCGCATGGCCTTCGGCAAGCCGCTGATCGACCACGAAGGCGTCGGCTTCATGCTGGCCGACAACCTGATCGACCTGAAGCAGAGCGAACTCATCATCGACTGGTGCGCGGACGTTCTCGACGCGGGCGAGGCGGGCGGCACCGAAAGCTCGATGGCCAAGGTCGCGGTGTCCGAGGCGCTGATGCGGGTGGCGGATCGCTGCGTGCAGGTGATGGGCGGGCAGGGCGTGACCGCCAACACCATCGTCGAGCAGGTGTTCCGCGAAATCCGCGCCTTCCGCATCTACGACGGCCCCACCGAAGTCCACAAGTGGAGTCTCGCCAAGAAGATCAAGCGGGACTGGAAGAAGTCACATGAGCAGCACTGACGCCGCCGCCAATGCCGGCACCGGCGCCGTACGCGAGGGCTATCGCTTCGACGAGGCGCGGCTGGCGGCGTGGATGGACGCGCATGTCGAGGGCTTCGCCGGTCCGCTCACGGTCGAGCAGTTCAAGGGCGGGCAGTCCAACCCGACTTACAAGCTGGTCACGCCGGGGCGCGCCTACGTGCTGCGCCGCAAGCCGCCGGGGCAGGTGCTGAAAGGCGCCCACGCGGTCGAGCGCGAGGCGCGGGTGCTCTCCGCGCTGGGCACGACCGGCTTCCCGGTGGCGCACGTCCATGGCCTGTGCCTGGACGAGAGCGTCATCGGCAGCTGGTTCTACGTGATGGAGATGGTCGAGGGCCGCATCTTCTGGGATGCGACCTTCCCCGATGTCCCGCGCGAGGAGCGCGCCGCCTACTTCGCCGCGATGAACGAGACGATCGCCGCGCTGCACCGGATCGAGCCGGATGCGGTGGGGCTGGGCGACTACGGCAAGCCGGGCAATTACTTCGAACGCCAGATCGCCCGCTGGTCGCGCCAGTATCTGGAGGACACCGAGGCGGGCCGCGATCCGGGTATGGACCGGCTGATCGAATGGCTCCCCACGGCGATCCCGGCGGGCGACGAGACGCGCATCGTCCACGGCGACTTCCGCTGCGACAACATGATCTTTCATCCCACGCAGCCGCGCGTGCTCGCGGTGCTGGACTGGGAACTCTCGACGCTGGGGCATCCTCTGGCGGACTTCGCCTATCACGCGATGATGTTCCGCATGCCGCCCGATATCGTCGCCGGGCTGGGCGGCGCGGACATCGCGGCGCTGAGTATCCCGTCGGAGGCCGAATACCTTGCCGCCTATTGTCGCAATGTGGGGCGCCCGCCGATCTCGGAGCAGGACTATGCGTTCTGCATCGCGTTCAACTACTTCCGGCTGGCGGCGATCTTCCACGGCATCAAGGGGCGCGTGATCCGGGGCACGGCGGCGTCCGAACACGCCCGCGAGCGTGCCGCCAGCCTGCCGCGCATCGTCGCGCTGGCAGTGGAAAGCATGGAGGCCTGCCTGTGAGTGAAACACCTGTCCTGTTCGACCTTGCGGACGGCATCGCCCGCGTCACCCTCAACCGGCCCGAAGCGGGCAACGCCATCGACCTCGCCATGGCGCGCGCCTTGGCCGAAATCGCCATCCGCTGCGAGACGGACACCGCGATCCGCTGCGTCGTCCTCACCGGCGCGGGGCGGCTGTTCTGCGCGGGCGGCGATGTGGGGCTGTTCAAGTCCTCGGGCGATCGTGTCGATGCACTGCTGAGCGAACTGGCGGGCACGCTGCACATGGCGCTCACCCGCTTCGCGCGCATGGCCAAGCCGCTCTTGGTGCTGGTCAACGGACCGGCGGCGGGGGCTGGCCTCAGCCTCGCGATCGGCGGCGACGTGGTGCTCTGCGCGCGCTCGGCGCATTTCACCGCCGCTTACGGCACGCTCGGCCTGACGCCTGACGGCGGCATGAGCTGGTGGCTGCCGCGCCTCGTGGGCCTCCGCAAGGCGCAGGAGATCATCCTGACCAACCGCCGCATCAAGGCCGACGAGGCCGAGGCGATCGGCATGGTTACCCGCACCGTCGATGACGAAGCGCTGGCCACCGAGGGCGAGGCACTCGCGGCCCGCTTGGCCGATGCCGCCGTGGGTGCGCTTGGCGCGGCGCGGGGACTGCTGCGGCAGAGTCTTGAAACCAGCCTCGACGCGCAGCTGGAACGCGAAGTCGCGGCGATCACCCGGTCGGGCGCCGCCCCCGAATGCCGTGAGGGCCTTGCCGCCTACTTCGAAAAGCGCTCTCCCAACTTCAAGGATCTGTGACCATGGCCGAAGCCTATATCGTCGAAGCCGTCCGCACCGCAGGCGGGCGCCGTAACGGCAAGCTCGCGGGATGGCACCCTGCCGACATGGCGGGCGAGGTGCTCAACGCGCTGGTGGACCGCGCCGGGCTGGACCCGGCGGTGGTCGAGGACGTCATCCTCGGCTGCGTGACGCAGGCGGGCGAGCAGGCCTTCGCCTTCGCGCGCAATGCGGTGCTGGCCTCGAAGCTGCCGGTCAGCGTGCCCGCCGTCACCATCGATCGTCAGTGCGGTTCCTCGCAGCAGTCGGTGCAGTTCGCGGCGCAGGCGGTCATGTCCGGCATGCAGGACGTGGTGATCGCGGCGGGTGCGGAGAGCATGACGCGCGTGCCGATGTTCTCCAACACCGCCTACCACGCGAAGGAAGGCGTCGGCGTCGGCCCGTTCAGCCCGCGCATCCAGCAGCGCTTCGGGGTGGAAAGCTTCAGCCAGTTCGGCGGCGCCGAGATGATCGCCACCAAGTACGGCTTCGACCGCGAGACGCTCGACCGCTTCGCGCTGGAAAGCCACCGCCGTGCCGCCGCCGCCACGAAGGCGGGCGCGTTCGAACGTGAGATCGTGCCGCTCGATGTGGACGGCGTGCCCCATGTCACGGATGAGGGCATCCGTTACGACGCGACGCTGGAAAGCATCGGTTCGGTCAGGCTGCTGCAGGAGGGCGGGGTGATTTCCGCCGCCAACGCCAGCCAGATCTGCGACGGCGCCTCGGGCGCGCTGGTGGTGTCGGAGCGGGCGCTCAAGGACTACGGCCTCACCCCGATCGCGCGCATCGTCGACATGGTGGTGACGGCGGGCGACCCCGTCATCATGCTGGAGGAACCGATCCCAGCGACGCAGAAGGCCCTGAAGCGCGCCGGACTGCGGATCGAAGATATCGACCTCTACGAAGTGAACGAGGCCTTCGCGCCGGTGCCGCTGGCCTGGCTTCAGGCGCTGGGCGGCGATCCTGAAAAGCTCAACGTCAACGGCGGCGCCATCGCGCTGGGCCATCCGCTGGGCGCCAGCGGCACGAAGCTGATGGCCACGCTCGTCCACGCCCTGAAGGCGCGCGGCAAGCGCTATGGCCTGCAGACCATGTGCGAAGGCGGCGGCATCGCCAACATCACCATCCTGGAGGCGCTGTAATGGGCCTGCGCACACGCTTCACCGACCTCGTCGGCATCGAGCATCCCATCGTTCAGGGCGGGATGATGTGGGTGGGCCGCGCCGAACTGGCGGCGGCGGTTTCCAACGCGGGCGGGCTCGGCATCCTGACCGCGCTGACCCAGCCCACGCCTGATGACTTGCGCCGCGAGATCGACCGCTGCCGGGCCTTGACCGACAAGCCCTTCGGCGTGAACCTTACGATCCTGCCCTCGGTCAGCCCGCCGCCTTACGCCGAATACCGCAAGGCGATCATCGACAGCGGCGTCACCATCGTCGAAACCGCAGGTCACCGCCCGCAGGAGCATGTCGAGGACTTCAAGGCCCACGGCGTCACCGTGATCCACAAGTGTACGGCGGTTCGCCACGCCCTGTCGGCCGAGCGGATGGGCGTGGACGCGATCTCGATCGACGGCTTCGAATGTGCGGGCCATCCGGGCGAGGATGATATTCCCGGCCTCATCCTGATCCCGGCGGCGGCCGACAAGCTGACGATCCCGATGATCGCCAGCGGCGGCTTCGGCGACGGGCGCGGCCTTGCCGCCGCGCTGGCGCTGGGGGCGGACGGCATCAACATGGGCACCCGCTTCTGCGCCACCGTGGAAGCGCCGATCCATGAGCGGGTGAAGCAGTTCATCGTCGACAACGACGAGCGCGGCACCAACCTGATCTTCCGCAAGTTCCACAATACCGGCCGCGTCGCGAAGAACAGCGTGTCCGATCAGGTGGTGGAGATTTCCGCCCGCGACGGCGCGGTGTTCGAGGATATCCGTCCACTGGTCTCGGGCGCGAAGGGGCGCACAGCGCTGGAGACGGGCGATCTCGACGCCGGGCTCGTCTGGGCCGGGCAGGTGCAGGGGCTGATCCACGACATTCCGACTTGCGCCGAACTGGTCGGCCGGATCGTACGGGATGCGGAAAGCATCATCGTCTCGCGGCTGGCGGGCATGGTCGCGGAGAAGGTGACGGCATGAGCGAACTCGTCACCGTCACGCGCGAAGGGCCGCTGACGATCATCACCATCAACCGGCCCGAGGCAAGCAATGCGCTGAACGCCGACGCGCAAGTGGCGATGGACGCGGCCTTCGGTTCCTTCGCGGCGGACGACGACCAGTGGGTCGCCATCGTCACCGGGGCAGGGCCGAAGGCGTTCTGCGCCGGGCACGACCTCAAGCAGCAGGCGGCGGGCGGGGAACTGGTGTCGCCGCCCAACGGCTTCGGCGGGCTGACCGGGCGCAAGGGGTTGAACAAGCCGGTGATCGCCGCCGTCAACGGCGTGGCGATGGGCGGCGGCTTCGAACTGGCGCTGGCCTGCGACATCGTGGTGGCGGCGACCCATGCAGCGTTCGCGCTGCCCGAGGTTCGCGTCGGGCTGGCGGCGCTGGGCGGGGGTATCCAGATCCTGCCGCAGGTGGTCGGCGCGAAGCACGCGATGGGCATGCTGCTGACCGGACGGCGCGTCTCGGCGCAGGAGGGCCATGCGCTCGGCTTCGTCAACGAAGTGGCCGAAGGCGACGTGCTTGAGGCTGCGCGGCGCTGGGCGGAGCTGATCCTCGGCGGCAGTCCGATGGCGGTGCGCGCCACCAAGGAAGCGGTCGGGCGCGGCCTGTCCACGCCTTACGACCAGGCTTTCGCCGAGCAGTGGAGCTACCCTGCGATGCAGGCGATGCTGGCCTCCGAGGACTACGTCGAAGGCCCGCGCGCCTTCGCCGAGAAGCGCAGGCCGGAGTGGAAGGGACGCTGATCCCCTTTAACGGTGGTGTGGAACCGCCGCGGTGTAAGGCCCACCCCGTTCGGCTAGTTCGCTGCGCTCCCAAGCCTTCCGGCCCTCCCGCGAGCGGGAGGGGGAGCGAGACTTAGGCCGCAGGCCTTAGTCGCAGCGGGGTGGGCCTTGCGCTACGCCAGAAGCGCAGGCGGGCCTACTCCGTAGCTTCCAGCTTGGCGCAGCCCTTGGGCATGCGCTGGGCTTCGACTTGCGCGGGCGTCAGTTCGATGGCCATCGGCTTGAGGCCGAGGCGAGCGAACATCGCCAGGTCGCTGTCGTCGCCCGCGTTGGGCGCGGTGAGCAGCTTGTCGCCGGTGAATATCGAGTTCGCGCCGGCCATGAAGCACATCGCCTGCGTCATCTCCGACATCGACTCGCGCCCGGCCGATAGGCGAACCATTGAGCCCGGCATGGTAATGCGTGCGACCGCCACGGTGCGCACGAACTCCACGTCGTCGATCTTGGCAAGCGGCGTATCGGCCAGCATGTCGCCGAGCACAGTGCCCTTTACCGGCACCAGCGCGTTGACCGGCACCGACTGCGGGTGCTCGGGCAGCGTGGCAAGCGTGTGGACGAAGCCCACGCGGTCGGCCCGCGTCTCGCCCATGCCGACGATGCCGCCCGAGCACACGTTGATGCCTGCCATGCGCACGTTCGACAGCGTATCGAGGCGGTCGTCCATCGTGCGCGTGGTGATGACCTGATCGTAGCGTTCAGGGCTCGTGTCGATGTTGTGGTTGTAGTAGTCGAGGCCCGCGTCGCTCAGCATGTCGGCTTGGCTTGGCGTCAGCATGCCCAGCGTCATGCAGGTTTCCATGCCCATTGCGCGCACGCCCTTCACCATCTCGATGATGGCGGGCATGTCGCGGTCCTTGGGGTTGCGCCAGGCCGCGCCCATGCAGAAGCGGGTCGAACCCTGATCCGCCGCCTGCGCCGCGCGCTGGAGCACCTGCTGCACCTCCATCAGCTTGGTCGCCTTGACGCCGCTGTTGGCCGAAACCGACTGCGAGCAGTACCCGCAATCTTCCACGCACCCGCCGGTCTTGATCGAGAGCAGCGTGGAAAGCTGCACTTCGTCCGCCTTGTGGCTGGCGCGGTGAACTTCGGCGGCGCGGAAGACCAGCTCAGTGAACGGCAGGTCGAACAGCGCCGCGATTTCCTCGCGGGTCCAGTCGGTACGAGGGGTGGTGGAGAACGGCGATCTCTGCGGCATTTCTGGTACTCTCCCGATGTGTCCGGCCGTCTACGGCAAATTCTATCGATCAAAATCGTAGGACGATATTGACAGACCACGAAGCTGTAGTCCACAAGGTTCGCAACAAAGACAAGGGCAGGGGATGATGACCGACTACGTTCGCTTGCTGGAGGCCAACAACGCTATCCAGACCATAGGTGATGATACCTATTGGCTCTGTGTGACGCGCACCGTGCAGGAATCGAAGCTGTTTCCCGTGCCGTCGTACATGCTGCTTTCGTACCTCTGCTGCTTCTACCGCTACCCGGAATTGCTGCGGAAGGTGGAGGCGGTGATGCCGGCCGAGGAGGTGGGCGACCGCTCGCGCCTGATCGGCGGCAAGCTGGGCAACCTGCCGGGCTGGGCGCTGCCGACCTTCTACCTGCTGGGCCGCGAGATCCTCATCAACTTCGGCATGCTCGCGCCCGAGGATGCGGCGGAGGATGTGGCTTATGTCATGGACTTCTGGCGCCGCTTCAAGCTGGCGCAGCAGCGCGAGGACGGGCACCTCAACGCCCGCGAATTCGGCCAGCGCGTGCAGCACCTGCCCGAGCGCCGGGTGCAGCGCTTCCATTCCGAACTGCTGCCCTGCAAGCCCGGCGACCGGCTCGGTCATGCGGCGCAGGCGTTCCTGGCGACGGTGTCGCAGTACGGCTTTCTCGTCTCGTGCGAGAGCCGCTGTGCGCTGAACAATTCCGGGCCCTATCGCCTTGCCGAAGACCGCGAGATGATCATCCGCGACTTCACCGATCTGGCCGAGGGCGACTATCCCTGGCTCGACGGCGTGGCGGGCGACATCCCCTTCAGCAACCTGACGGTGACGATGGAGGCCACCGGCTGCCAGTTCTACCTGATGGACGACTGGGGCAGCTTCGAATCCCGCCCCGAATTCACCGCCGACAAGCTGACCGGCGTGGGCCTCTATACCTCCGATGCGCTGTCGGGCGGCTACATCCCGGTCGGCATGGGTTCGGCCGAGGAACTGGCCGCCACCTTCGAGGATCTGACCGACCGCATCCGCAAGGCCACCGTCGAACTGTGGAAGCGCACGGCCACCTGGTCGCGCGACGAGATGATGGATGCGGGCGCGCTCGTCTACTTCTCGCTCATCAAGGAGATCGCGCATATCGCGGGCGTCTACGACGTGAACGACTGGATGACGATCGACCCGCGCGCGGACCGGTTCCGCAGCCTGTTCAACGACGAGTTCGGCCGCGATTTCCTGGGCGAGATGGTGGGCCTCGTCTCGCTGCCGAGCCAGCAGCTCAATCGCTATGCGATGATGCAGCATAACAACAACCCGGTGCGCTACATCTCGCAGATCCCCTATTCGGTGCTGCAACGAGAGGGCGGCAAGCTGGCGCCGATCGGGCCGGGCGTCTCGCACCTCCCGCCGAAGCAGGACCTTTACACTACCACCGCCGGACGCCTGCCGCTGGCCGAGTACAACGCCCGCGCAAGGGCGCTGCAACCCGCGCAAATGGCGCCCGAGTATCGTTTCATCTGCGACACCACGGCCAAATTCCACCCCGACGATGCACAGGTTCAGGCGCTCTACCGGCTTGAACAGGAAGGCTCGCCGCTGGCGGGCCGGGGCGTGGGCCTCAGCCGTGACGATGTCGAAGCCATTCGGAGTGCGCGCGCATGAGCGGCAAAGACCCTGACGAAACCTCGCTGCCCGAACTGGAACTGCTGATTGCGGAGTTCAAGCAGTCGGGCCTTCGCGAACTGCACGCCCGCTGCGGCGAACTGGAGGTCTATCTCTCGCAGGATGCGGATGCCTCCGGGCTGGACGCCCCGCGTGTCTCGGTCGCCGCGCCCGTTGCCAGCGCTGTGCCTGCCTCAAAGGCCGCCGCGCCTGCAGCTGCCGTGGCGGCACCGGCGGGAGCGCCTGCAGTGCCGGACGGCGCGGTCCTCGTGACGGCGCCATACCTCGGCACCTTCTACCGCGCGCCCAAGCCCGGTGCGACCAACTATGTCGAGGTGGGCGGCCATGTTTCCGCCGAAACCGAAGTCTGTCTGGTCGAGGTGATGAAGCTGTTCACCGCCGTGCGCGCCGGGGCCGCTGGCACCGTTCTGGAAGTGCTCGCCAGCGACGGCGATCTGGTTTCGGCCGGGCAGCCGCTCTTCGTGATCCGGCCGGAATAGCGCCATGGCCCTGTCCCGCCTCTTCATCGCCAACCGGGGGGAAATCGCCCTTCGCGTGCTTCGCGCCGCGCAGGGGCTGAACCTGGAAACCGTGATCGGCGTCTCCGATGCCGACCGCGACAGCGTGACCGCAAGGCTGGCCGACCGAGCGCTGGTGCTTGGCCCCGGACCTGCGGCTAAAAGCTATCTCGACGCGAAACTGGTGGTGCAGGCCGCCAAGGCCAGCGGGTGTGACGCGCTCCATCCCGGATACGGCTTCCTGTCCGAACGCGCCGAACTGGCACGGCTCTGCAAGGAGCACGGCATCACTTTCGTCGGCCCCGAAGCGGACATGATCGAAGCGCTGGGCGACAAATTGCGCGCGCGAGAGATGGCCGCTGCCGCAGGCGTACCGCTGGTGCCCGGCAGCGGCGAGATCGCCTCTGCCGCCGATGCCCGCCGGATCGCCGGGGAGATCGGCTATCCCGTGCTGCTGAAAGCGGCCGCGGGCGGCGGCGGGCGCGGCATGGTCATCGTCAACAGCCCGTCCGAAGTCGAAGCCGGATATCACCGCGCCAGCGCTGAGGCGCTTGCCGCCTTCAACGACGGCACGCTGTTCATGGAACGCTTCGTGCCCGAGGCGCGCCACGTCGAAGTCCAGCTCATGGGCGACGGGCAGGGCGAAGTGATCCACTTCGGCGAGCGCGACTGCTCGGTCCAGCGCCGCTATCAGAAGGTGGTGGAGGAAGCGCCCTGCGTGGCGATGCCCGATGGCCTGCGCGCGCAGCTGCACGAAGCGGCGGTGAACCTCGCGAAGAGCGTCAACTACCGCAACGCCGGGACGTGCGAGTTCCTCTACGACGTGATGCGCGAGGAGATTTACTTCATCGAGGTCAACGCCCGCATCCAGGTGGAGCATCCGGTCAGCGAGATGGTGACCGGCCGCGATCTGGTGCAGGAGCAGCTGCGCGTCGCGGCGGGCAAGGGCCTGTCGGTGCGCCAGCAGGATGTCGTGCTCACCGGCCACGCCATCGAATGCCGCATCAATGCCGAGGACACCGCGCGCGATTTCGTGCCGGTGCCCGGCACCGTCACCCGCTGGCGCCCGCCCGAGGGCGAGGGCATCCGCCTCGACAGCCACATGCGTGAAGGCGCAAGCATCCCGCCATTCTACGACAGCATGATCGGCAAGCTGATCGTCCACGCCGCCACCCGCGACGCCGCGATCGACCGCATGATCGGCGCGCTCGACGCCTTCGAGGTCGAGGGCGTGCCCACCACCATCCCGCTCCACCGCGAGATCCTTCGCGACGAGCAATTCCGGTCGAACACCATTCACACCCGCTGGCTGGAACAGGACCTGTTCACCGCGCAGCGCATGGCAGCGGAGTAATCCCCATGGCGCATATCCAGTTCCTCGACGAAACCCTGCGCGACGGCCAGCAGAGCCTGTGGGGCATGCGCATGCAGGCGGGCATGGCCCTGCCGGTGGCGCCGCTGATCGACAAGACCGGCTACCAGATCATCAGCCTGGCCGGTTCCTCGCTGTTCGAAGTGCTGATCCGGCATTGCCAGGAAGACCCCTGGGCGGGCCTCGACCTGCTGGTGAAGGCGATGCCGGACACGCCCTTGCGCGCCGGGTGCCGCTCCAACGGGTCGGTGACTTTCGGCTTCACGCCCGATGCGCTGATGGACATCTGGGTCGATCGCCTCTGCGCGCACGGAATCCGCAGCTTCTGGCTCTATGACGTGCTGTTCAACATCGACAAGATGCACCGCCTCGCGCGCATCGCCAAGCGGCACCAGTGCCAGGTGGCGGGCACGATGCTGTTCACGCTCTCCCCGGTCCACGACGATGCCTATTACGCGGACAAGGCGGACAAGCTTTCGGCGCTGGACGAGGTGGACAGCCTGCTGCTCTACGACACCGGCGGCGTGCTCGATCGAGACCGGATTTCCACGCTGGTCCCCGCGATCAAGGCCAAGGCGCGCGGCAAGCCGATCGAGATGCATGCCAACAACATGCTCGGCCAGTCGGCCAAGTCCTATATCGACGCGATCGAGTTCGGGGTGACGACGATCCACACCGCCGTGCGCCCGATGGCCAACGGTCCCTCGATCCCCTCGGTCGAGATCATGGCCCGCAATGTCGAGATGCTGGGCCATACCCATAACCTCGACACGTCGCTGTTCAAGCCGGTGGCCGATCACTTCGAGAAGGTCGGCAAAGCGGCCGGGTTCCTGGTGAACCAGCATTTCGAGTACGACGTCACCTCGCTCAAGCACCAGATCCCGGGCGGCATGATGGGCACCCTGCGCGCGCAGCTGGTGCAGCAGAACATGCTCGATCGCCTGCCCGACGTGCTGGAGGAGGTCGCGCGCGTGCGCCGCGAGCTGGGCTATCCCGGCATGGCGACGCCGTTCGCGCAGCTGGTCGGCACGTTGGCAGTGCTCAACATCGTGACGGGCAAGCGCTACTCGGTGGTGCCGGACGAAGTGATCCAGTACGCAGCCGGTTTCTATGGCGAGCCCGTCGCGCCGATCGACGCCGATGTGCTGGACCGCATCCTGTCGAAACCGCGCGCCAAGGAAATCCTCGCCAGCCCGCCCGAACAGCCCGACCGCGAGGAACTGCATCGCCGCCACGGCACCGGCGGGGATGACGACGAACTACTGCTGCGCGCACTGGTGCCGTCCGCCGACATCGACCGCATGCGCCTCTCGGGCGCCCCGCGCCGGGACTATCCGACGCTATCCTCGCCCGAACTGGATCAGGTGGCGCGGCTGATGAAGGTGGCGAACCTGCCGTTGGTGCAACTGCGCTCCAGCCAGCTCGAACTCTCGATGCGGCGCTGACGAACGGGAACGCGCGGATGCGGATGATCGACTTTTTCGACCGCGGCGCGCGCATGGGCGCCGACCGGGCCTGCATGATCGAAGGCGATACGGTCAGTACGTATGGCGAGGTCAGGGCGCGCAGCGATGCCATCGCCCGGGCCCTGATCGCCGACGGCTTCCCGGCGGGCGGTCACGCGGCGGTACTGAGCGGCAACAGCGTCCGCGCCTTCGAGGCGATCCTGGGCATCCTGCGCGCCGACGGCGTGTGGGTGATGGCCAACAACCGCGCCTCGCTGGACGAGAACGCCTACCTGCTCGACCTGCTCGATGTGGACACGCTTTTCGTCCATTCCGAAGTGGCGGACCGGGTCGCGCATTTCCGCGAGGCCTGCCCCAACATCCGCCGCTTCATCGCGCTCGACCGGGCGTTCCCGGAAGCCGACTGTTTCCTCGGCGACATGCTGGTGGAGAGCGACGAACCCGTCCCCCAGCGTCGTTCGGGCGCGGCAGAGGAACTGGGCTTCCTCGCCAATACCGGCGGCACTACCGGACGCTCCAAGGGCGTGATGCTGTCGAACGGCAACTGGCAGGCGCTGGTGTCCAGCCTCGCCGCCTCGATGCCGATGAAGCGCCCGCCGGTGAACCTCGTCGCCGCGCCGATGACCCATGCGGCGGGGCCGCTGGCGCTGGCCAGCATGGCGCTGGGCGGGACGGTGGTGGTGCTGCCGCGCTTCGATGCGGCCGAAGTGGTGGCGGCTATCGCGCGCCACCGCGTCACCTACATGTTCCTGCCCCCGACCGCGATCTACATGCTGCTGGCGGAGCCGTCCGCGCAGACCGCCGATTTCTCCAGCCTCGAATATATCTCCTACGCCGGGGCGCCGATGTCGCTCGACCGGCTGAAGGAGGCCATCGCGCTGCTGGGCCCGGTGATGAACGCCAGCTTCGGCCAGACCGAGGCGCCGATGTGCGTCACCGCGATGCCGCCGCATGAACATCTGGACGATGCCGGCAACCTCGCGCATCCCGGCTCCTGCGGACGCGCGAACCTGCTGTCCATCGTCGAGATCATGGATGACGACGGTCGCATTCTCGGGCCCGGAGAGCGCGGCGAGATCGTCGTGCGCGGGCCGCTGGTGATGCAGGGCTACTACAAGAACCCGGAGGCGACCGCCGAAGTCTCTGCCCACGGCTGGCACCATACCGGCGACATCGGCCTGCGCGACGATCAAGGCTGGTTCTACGTGGTGGACCGCAAGAAAGACATGATCATCTCCGGCGGCTTCAACGTCTACCCGGCCGAAGTCGAGCAGGCGCTCATGGCCGATCCGCAAGTGCAGGACTGCGCCGTGATCGGGGTGCCTGACGACAAGTGGGGCGAGGCCGTCGTCGCCGTCGTCGAGCCGCGCGGCGGCTGCACCATCGATCTGGAGCGGTTGCTGACAGAGGCGCGCGAGAGGCTAGGCCCGGTCAAGACGCCCAAGCGGGTGGAAGTGATGGCCGCGCTGCCACGCTCCAACGCGGGCAAGGTGCTGCGCGCCGAACTGCGCAAGCGCCACTGGCAGGCGGCGGGAAGGGCGATCTGATGCGCGACGTGGTGATCCTCGGCGTCGGCATGACGCCTTTCGGCCGCCATCTGGACAAGAGCCACGAACAGCTCACGCAAGCCGCGGTGCGTCTGGCACTGGAGGATGCCGGGCTGGACGGCGCGGCGATCGACATGGCGGTCTACGCCAACGTCATTCAGGGTTTCTTCGCGGGCGAGATGTCCATCCCCGGCGAGTACGCGCTGCGCCCGCTCGGCATCTCCGGTGTGCGCGGGTTCCATGTCGAGCAGGCCTGCGCCAGCTCCACGGTGGGCCTGCACCTTGCAGTCGACTACGTGAAGGCGGGCCTTGCCGAAGTGGCACTCGTCGTCGGCGTGGAGAAGCTCTACAGCGACGACCGTGCCAAGCGCTTCGCCGTATTCCAGCAGCCGCGCGACATGGTGGAGGCGGCCGCCTATATCGAGCGCACCCGCGACCTCCTCGCCCCCGTCCCGGCGGATAAGGTCGCGGCCAGTCCCAATGTGCTGATGGAAGCCTATGCCGCGCAGGCGCGCCTGCACATGGGCACTTACGGATCGACGCAGGCCCAGATCGCGGCGGTGGCCGCCAAGGATCACCGGCACTCGCAGTTCAACCCGCTGGCGCAGTACCGCGAGGCGATGAGCGTCGCGGAAATCCTTGCCGCGCCGCAAGTCGCCTGGCCGCTGACCAACCCGATGTGCGCCCCGATCAGCGACGGCGCGGCGGCGGCGATCGTCTGCTCGGCGGATTTCGCGAAGCGCTTTTCGGGCACGCCGATCCGCGTGCTGGCAGCAGAAAACCGCACCGGCAGCGACCGCGCGCCGGACGACTATGCGAACCACGTCACCCGCAAGGTCGCGGCGCTGGCTTACGAGCGCGCTGGGGTCGGCCCGCAGGACGTGGACCTCGCCGAAGTCCATGACGCCAGTTCGATCGGCGAGATGATCCAGACCGAAGCGCTCCGCCTGTGCGCACCGGGAGAGGCCGGGCTCGCCGCCGAGCGCGGGGAGACGGCATTGGGCGGCCGGGTTCCGGTGAATGTCTCGGGCGGGCTGGTATCGAAGGGGCATCCGCTGGCAGCGACTGGGCTGGGGCAGATCCACGAACTCGTCACGCAGCTGCGCGGGCAGGCCGGCAAGCGACAAGTTGAAGGTGCGCGCGTGGCCGTGGCGGAGAATTCCGGCGGGTTCTACGGTGTCGAGGACGGCATGTCGGCGGTGACGATCCTCGCGCGGGATTGAGTGTTTCCTCCGTCATTGCGAGCATAGCGAAGCAATCCAGGGCGGCTCAAGACTGCCCTGGATTGCTTCGCTACGCTCGCAATGACGAAATGAGAGAGAGAACACGAGAGCTTCAGCCCCACCATCGTCATCGCGAGGCCCGAAGGGCCGCGGCAATCCAGGGCGGCGTAACGCTGCTCCCGGATCGCCGAGTCCCCTCTCAGGCAAACAGCGCCTCAAGCCCCGATTTCGCCGCATGCGCCGTCATGTCGAGCTGCATCGGCGTGATCGAGATCTCCCGGTCCAGCATCGCCTGCAGGTCGTTGCCCGGAGCATGGCCGCCCGCCGGGAGAGCGATCTTCACCCAGTAATACGGGAAGTGTCGCGCATCGACGCGCCGTTCCGGGATGAACGCGCCCGGCGGCCGCTGCCCTTGCGTCGTCACCCGAATGCCGGTCACTTCGTCGGCCGGGCATTCCGGGAAGTTGACGTTCACGAACAGCCCCGGCGTCCAGTCGAAGCGCAGCAGCTTCTCGATCACGTCACCGGCGAAACGCTCGGCATTGTCCCAAGGCACCGGGTTCGGCGGGCGGAAGCACTGGCTGAGCGCGATCGCCGGAATGCCCAGCAAGGCCCCCTCCATCGCCGCCGCCGCCGTGCCGGAATAGGTGATGTCCTCCGCCAGATTTGGGCCGCGATTGATGCCCGAGATCAGGATGTCAGGCCGCTTACCCTCGATCAGCTCGTATATCGCCAGAAGCGCGCAGTCGGTCGGCGTGCCCTTCACCGCGAAGTGCCGCTCGTCGCGCTGCTTCACGCGAATCGGCAGCGTGGTCGAGAACGAGTGCCCCGCACCCGAACGTTCGTCGTCCGGCGCCACGACCCACACGTCGTCGGTGAACCGGCGTACGATCTTCTCCAGCAGCACAAGGCCGGGCGCGTCGATGCCGTCGTCGTTGACGAGCAATACGCGCGGTGGGGTTTCAGTCATCCATATCCTCCCGATCATTCCCGACCGAGGGCTACGACAGCCTGCGCGCGCGGTCAAGATCGTCCGACGATTTCATCCAATCATGTTGACAGGGTGATCGGCATGCGGCATCCCTGTGCGCAACAAAGAGGATTGGGAGGGACCGTGGGCTCCGTTAAATTGCCTATCGACGACGTGCTGCACGCAGGTCCGCCGGCGACGCCGCTGGTGGAAGCCGTGCTGGACCTTGTGCGCGAACGCATCCGCGCGCGTTTCGGCGAATCGGCGCTGGACTGGGACGCCTTCGCGCTGACCGCCGCCGACGACCTCGTCACGCGTGAAGACATCGAGTCCGTCGAGGCCCGCATCCTCGCCAGCGGCCACCGATTCGACTGGTCCGCACGCGTCTCCGTCACCGAGCGGCCCGACGCGCACAAGCCCGATGGCACCGCTTCGGAAGCCAATACCGGCTTCGCCCATCCCGAGGCGCCCAGCGGCGATGCGGACGATGACGGCAAGGCCCTGCGGGGGCTTGGCGACAACGTCGTGCGCTATCCCAGCGACATCGTCGGCCAGGCGCTCTACGTGCGCTCGAACGAACGGGTCATGGAACTGCTGTCCAGCGGCGTCCCCACCGGCGCCATCGCCATCATCGACGATTCGGGCGGCACCTTGACCGCGCCGATCATCGACCAGTTCGCGGGTGTGGTCTGCGCCGGGGGCTCGGTCCGCTCGCACCTCGGCATCCTGACGCGCGAGTACAACATCCCCTGCCTGATGAACGCCAAAGTGGCGGGCATCCGCGAGGGCGATCGCATCTCGGTGGAAGTATCCGCCCCGGCCAAGACCACCGAGGACTATCAAAAGGGCGTCGAGCGCGTCGCGCGCGTCTGGGTGATCGGGGAGGCGGCGTGATGGCGACGACCATGACCGAGCGCGACCTGGTGCTCCATGCGACGGCGATCAAGCGCCATGCGCCGCTGCCCGCCATCGCCCACCTGGCGGGGCTTCCCGAAGCCACGGCGCAGGCGGTGATCGATCAGGCCGTCGCCACCGGCCGCGTGATCGAGGCGCGGGGGGCTTATGCGCTGACGCCGCTGGCGGGCGTGGCGCTCACCGCACGGTATGCGCGCCACTTTGCAGGTGTTCGCGAGGATGCGGCGTTCGTCGGCGCCTACGAAGGTTTCGAGCGGATTAACCGCACCCTCAAGCAGATCATCACCGATTGGCAGACGCTCGACATCGGTGGCGCCAAGGTGGCCAACGACCACAGCGACAAGGCCCACGACGAAGCGGTGATCGACCGCCTCGGCGCCCTGCACGAACAGGCTGAGCCGATCCTCGCCAAGCTGGCGGGCCGCCTGCCGCGCCTGCAATACTACGCCGACAAGCTGCTCGCCGCGCTGGAAGCGGCCGAGGACGGCGACCCCGAATGGGTCAGCGATATCCGGCGCGACAGCTACCATACCGTCTGGTTCGAACTGCACGAGGAACTGCTGCGGACCATGGGCCGCGAGCGGGAGGAATGACGATGGCCGACTGGACTCTCCTGCTCGACGGTGCCGAACTGCCCGACCGCGCGCTCATCGGCGGCAAGGCATGGTCGGTGGCGCGCATGGCCGCGCTCGGCCTCGATGTGCCGCCCGCCTTCGTCATCACGACAAAGGCCTGCCTCGCTTATCTGGAGCGCGGCGAAATGCCCGAGGGGCTAGAGGCGGAGATCGCCGCCGGGCTCGATTGGCTGCAACGCCGCACCGGCCGCAGTTTCGGCGCGGGTGAGAAGCGGCTGCTGCTCTCGATCCGATCGGGCGCGGCGATCTCGATGCCTGGAATGATGGACACCGTGCTCAACCTCGGCATCGACGATGACGGCGAGGCGGCGCTGGCGGCCGAGACGGGCTTGCCCGCCTTCGCCCGCGATACGCATCGGCGGTTCCTCGAACTCTACAGCGCGATCGTGCTCAAGCAGCCGGTCGAACTGGAGGCTGCCGAAAGCCCGACGCAGTGGCGCGCGGCGATCGGCGAGGTTCCAGGCGCGGTGCACGACCAGCTTCTCGGCGCGGTTCGGGCGGTGTTCGACAGCTGGAACACCCGCCGCGCCCGGCGTTACCGCGAACACAACGGCATCCCGCATGACATGGGCACGGCGGTGACGGTGCAGGCGATGGTCTTCGGCAACCTCGATGACCTGAGCGGCACCGGCGTCCTGTTCAGCCGCAATCCGCTGCAGGGCGACCCCGCACCTTATGGCGAATACCTGCCGCGCGCGCAGGGCGAGGACGTGGTTTCGGGCAAGTTCACCCCGCTGTCGCTGGGGGCTATGCAGGCGCATGTGCCCGAGGCGCACACCGCGCTGCTTGCCGCCAGCGACATGCTGGAGCGCGAGAACGGCGACGTGCAGGACATCGAGTTCACTGTGCAGTCGGGCAGGCTGTACCTGCTGCAATCCCGCTCGGCCAAGCGCGCCCCGGAGGCTGCGGTGCGGATCGCGGTGGACATGGTGGGCGAGGGGCGGATCGACGCCGCCACCGCGCTCTCCCGCGTCAGCGCCGAGCAGGTCTCGACACTGCTGCTGCCGCGCCTCGCCCCCCACGCCGCCGAGGGCGCACAGGTGGTGGCGCAAGGCGAGGGCGCATGCCCCGGCGTCGCGACGGGCGTGCTGGTCGCCGATTCCGACGAGGCCGAACGCCGCGCCGCCGCCGGGGAAGCGGTGATCCTGGTGCGCGCCACCACCAGTCCCGATGATGTCCACGGCATGATCGCCGCGCGCGCCGTCGTGACCGAGCAGGGCGGCTCCACCTCGCACGCCGCCGTCGTCAGCCGGGCGCTGGGGCGGCCCTGCGTGGTCGGCACCGGCAGCGGCGCACTGGCGCTGGCGGGGCAGGTGGTCACTGTCGACGGCGCCAGCGGCAAGGTCTTCGCAGGCGCACTCGCAACGCAGGTGCCGCGCGAGGACGAGGACGAGCGCCTCTCCCGCCTCATCGGCTGGGCGCGCGAGCGCTGCCCGATCGAAGTGCTGCGCCCCGGGGACGCCGCCTCCGCCGATGCGGTGGACGTCGATCTGCTGCTGGCCGAAGGCACCCACGAACAGCTGGCGAGCGCGCTGGCGGGCCACGCCGCGGCGCGCGGCAGCGGCCTTGCCAATGCCGAGATCGCGCGCATCGCCCGGCGCGCGGGGATTACACGCATGATAACCGAGCCGGTGCTCCCGGCCCTTCTGGTCGCACTGGAGGACTGAGCCGATGACCTCGCCCATTCACGATATCCGCGCGATGCTGCTGCAGTTCGAGCGCTCGCCGCTGAAGGACTTGTACTTTCGCTCGGCCGACTGGTCGCTGTTCCTCGCCCGGCCGGAGGGCGGCGCGAACCCGCTGCTGGCGCTGGAGGTCGGCGCGGCGGAGGCCGTCACTGCGGCCACGATCGCGGGCGTCGCGCAGGCGCCGCACCTCGGTTTGTTCGAGCCGTGCTGCGCGGCCGGAGACGCGGTGCAGGTTGGCGATGTGGTTGCCCGCCTCGATGTGCTGGGCCGCAAGACCGAGGTGGTCAGTACTGCTGCCGGCGTGGTCAGCGCGGTACGTCCGTTGGCAAATGACCTCGTCGAATACGGCGCCGATCTGGTGGAGATCGCGGCGGCCTGAGGCAGCAAGGTGACAGGGTTTACACGGTTGACACGGTCCAGGGGCAAAAGGTGTCACCTTGGGGCCTGAATGTGTCACCTTGCGGGGGTAAGGTGACACTTTTGATGAGAGATCTGTCACCTTGTGAGGGTGATGTGTAACCTTGTGGTGTAACCTTGGCGCGTTGGTGGGCATGGTGCGCAGAGTATCGGACGACGCCGTGTGTAGGAAAGCGGTCTGACCGGACACGCCCCATTGCGGCCTTAGCGCTACTGTCTATGATTGTGGAATGAAACGAATAGCCATTACTGTACAGCAGGTTTGGGTGAGAAATTTCCTCGGCCTAATCTCGTCTATTGCCGCAATGGCATGCTCCGTTGTGATATTCGCTATCATCCTTGAAGGAGAAAAAGGTCAGCTTCCGCGAGGTGACGAGTTCTTAAAGTCCTCGGTTTTTGGTTTCGCAATTTTGATTGCGTTTCTCTTGCTGCTTCGACCTCAGCGGTGGACGGTGGTTTTAGCCGTCGCCCTTTACCTATTACTGATCTTTCCAGTGTCGTTCGAAGTTGGCTGCGGTCTATATGGCCAGTGCATCTAAGGGTCGTGTCCCGCGGGGTGGTGTAGGAAGGTTTCCCTGAGAGGGTGGCCACCGT